>JBEKPZ010000065.1:0-27105 GCA_049520215.1 Bryobacteraceae bacterium
GCGAAATAGACAACGGTGGGCGTAAGGTACAGGCGAATCCTAGCGGCCTGTTCCGGCATTCGGTCAGCGCCGAGCGTGATTACGACAAACAACAGACCGATCAAGCTTGCGGCCGCCGCCGACGTGAGGAGGTAGAAATTCGCCCATCGCTCAAGCAACAGCGCCAGTTCATTCATAGGGTTTGTCAGGTGCATAATTCCGGGCCTGCCCGATTTGAGGGTAGCACGGCGGCGCCGGGGATTCGGCTGGCGGATTGTCGTCGGCCGTTTGTTTTCAGGGGCGTGGGAGGGCGGCGAGATGTGTCATCGGCGGTGGGGGGTATTGTCCCAAAGTCCCGACTTTAGGAACGGTACCCTCCGCGGCGCGCGAAGCGTCACGCCCTTGGGTAAGTGCGGCAGTTCAATCCGACCTTGCGCCAAACATCGAAAGGAGGAGGTGTCGCGCGATATCCTCATCCTTGATTTTGCGCCACTTCGCAAACACATCTACCGCGAGCCGGATTGCGTTTCTCACGTCCGTTTCGACGAACCTCCAACCGCCATCGTAGTCGGCTCTTTCACGATCCTTCTGGAGCTGAGCGAAGGCCGTGACGACGTCGTGCAGCTCTTGTTCCACGGATGTGGGATTCTTCTTGTCTCTTGGTGTAAAGCCGGTACACATCTTACCGTGCCCGAACATTCTTCCTAATCGAGCCCGCTGATCAGAAAACTCCCAATGCTCGACGAAATCTTCGATGAAGAGGTGGAAGGCGGCGTAGTATGCCGTTGAGATCGAACGCCGCATCATTGTCTGACGTTGATCCGTGATCCCCTTGCCAGCTAAGAAATGTGCGTCTTCGAATAGCTCATCTGCTAGGCCCAAGCGGGCTCCTTCAACATCGATTGCTCGGAGACACTTCGGAAATTGTGGTACGGAAACACGCCCATGCCGGGAAAATCCAGTTGGCGCGCCAATTCCCAAACGACTTTCGTCGCAACGTCCCGCAGGCTGTGCCGGGCAGCATCGTCTGTGAGTAGGATGCGGAAAAAGATAGCCCACTGACCACTCCAATCCTCACCGATCTCGTAGCGAATCCGCACCACGTCCGGTCCAATGGACTGCTGGACGCGGGCGATGGCCGCTTCGATTTCTGCCTGCTTCGTGACGGCTGACGGAAGGTACATCTCCACTTAATTTTACAACGCTGACCGTTCGCCGTGGCAACTCCCTCGGTTTCCCACCAAGTGCAAGCCGGAAACTTGCCCCAAACGGCAATTTGGGAAGTTGTAACCGCACGCGAGCCCGAGGCTGCACCGCGCTCAGCCGAGGTCGTTTTTGCCCAACTCCGCGGGGCAGCCTCGCAGGAGTCTATGCTATAGCTATGTTCCGTTGGTGCGTCCTTTTCTGTTCCATCTCGCTCCTGCTGGCGCAGAGCGACGATGTCCGCGCTGTCCTTACACACTCCCAGGAAGCCTGGAATCGCGGCGATCTGGCGGCCTTCGCCTCCTACTACGAAGATTCGCCGGAGACCACATTCATCGGGCGGGAAGTGGTCCAGGGTGGAGTGCAGGCGATTCTCAGCCGCTATCGCAAAGCTTACCCGACCCACGATGCCATGGGCACGCTGGCCTTCTCGAATATCACCGTGCGCATGCTCGCGCCGAATCTCGCGCTGGTCACCGGCGAATTCCACCTGGAGCGCACCGCCGCCGGGGGAGGGAACGCTGCGGGGCGCTATACCCTGATTCTGCGCAAGACGCCCGCCGGATGGAAGATCATCCACGACCACACAAGCTGAGCCGCGCGCGTCGGCAAACGGTTGTAGCGCACCGCAAAATGCGATACTGGTTCCATGCTCAAAATGCTGCTGTCTGTCTCGTTGCTTGTTTTTGCGGCCGCCCTGTTCGGCGCCGCCAATGTTTACGAATTTACGTTGAACTCCATCGACGGCGCGCCCGCGCCGCTGGCCGCCTACAAGGGGAAGGTCCTGCTGCTGGTGAACGTGGCCAGTAAGTGCGGCTTCACGCCGCAGTACACACAACTCGAAGCGGTCTACGAGAAGTACAAGGACCAGGGCTTGGTGGTCGCCGGTTTTCCGGCCAACAATTTCGGCGCTCAGGAACCGGGCACGAACGAAGAAATCAAAACCTTCTGCTCACGCAAGTACAGCGTGACGTTCCCGATGTACGCGAAGATCTCGGTGAAGGGTTCCGATATCGCGCCGCTCTATGACTACCTGACGAAATCCAACGGCGGCGACATCAAGTGGAACTTTACCAAGTTCCTGATAGGCAAGGATGGCGCGATCCTGGGGCGCTTTGAATCGAAGGTTAAGCCGGACGATCCGGAGGTGACTGCCGCGATCGAAAAAGCTTTGGCGCAGTAAAGAAGGCAAAGGTCCAAGGCTGGAGACAGAGTTCGCACCCGGACATTCTGTCTCCACCCGCTGATTCCACTAGTAGGCGGCCAAGCCGGCTGACGCGGGGCTAAAGCCCCGCGCAGGCTGAAGCCCGCCCTCCAGACTTCACGCTGGATGCGGGTCGCTGCCGGCGGATGGCGCGACCGGTTCCAGAACTTCGTCGCCATCCGCGGTCAAATCGTCTTCCAAGTCCAAGCCCTCGTCCGACAAAGCGTCCCCAGCCTCAGAACCTTTCCCCAGTTTGCGTTCGACCCGCCGGGCAGCCTTGTCCCGCTGCTTTTCCTGGCGGGCGAGTTCTTTTTGGCGTTTCTTGAATGTCGTGCGCGATCTCATGGCCATAAAGTTCCTCTTTCGCTCTTCTCGTGGACTTGGTCAAATTGCAGCCTTTGCGGCTGCGGCGCTACTTACCAGCGCGGTTCGCGGCGCTGCCGGGGTCCGCCGCCACCGCCACCACCGCCACCACGTCCGGGACGGAAGCCTCCGCCGCCACCGCCATGTCCGCCACCCTCGACCTTCGGGCGGGCTTCGTTGACGTTCAGTGCACGGCCACCGAAATTAAACCCGTTCAGGGCGGCAATGGCGCGCTCCGCCTCGGCTGAGTCGGTCATTTCCACGAAAGCGAAGCCGCGAGACCGGCCGGTATCGCGGTCCGTCATCAGGCTGACCCGCTCCACGGTCCCGTGCTGCTCGAAAAGCGCCCGGATCGATTCTTCCGTCGCCTTGAAATCCAAGTTGCCTACGAAAATCTTCTTCACGTGATCTCCTCGTATTTGAAAGCGAGCAGACTAGGCGCAACTCTCGGCCAGTTTTGCGGGCAAATCAAATTCGTTTCCATGATACCAGATTTTCGAAGCTTAGAGCGGCGAAATACGTGAACCTTTGCGCGCGCCATGTGTCTCAATTTGTGCAGCACCAGCCGGTTAGCCACCGCTCACCCGTCCAGAATCATATAGGTGATCAGCGCCGCCGCTACGGGTCGCTTCTCCGCGTCGAAGATCTCCACACGCCCGCAGCAGAGCCGCGAACCGACCTTCACAAGGTGCGACCGCGCTGTGATCTTGCCATGCGCCACCGGCCGCAAATAGTTGATCTTCATCTCCACCGTCGTCGCCGCGCGGAGGCGGCCCAGGTGCCGGGCCAGCGCCATGCCCACCGCCACGTCGGCCAGCGTCGCCGTCACCCCGCCGTGCAGCACGCCCGACCCGTTCAGCAACTCGGGCCGCATCGCGCACTCGATCGTCACGCCATCCTTATGCAACCGCACCAGCCTCAGTCCCACGTGTGCGTTGAAGGGAATCTCGTGCAGAAACTGCTTTAACTCTTCAAATGTCACCACTCACACGGTATCACGGCGGAACGGCGCTCCATTCGCGCCCGCTGAAAGAAAAAGGCCCGCCGCGACAGTTGCCGGGCGGGCCAGTTCGCAAAACTTCGCGAAATGTCAAGGCTCAATGGCGAAAACCGTGGAGATGGTGCTGCCGCCTATGAAGTACGTCATCCCATAAAGCGTTCCATGCGGGCCGATTACGATACCCCCTGGTCCGCCCACCTCGCCGTTAAACGGGAAACGGTAGATCACGTTCTCAGTCCAAGCACCGCCGGGCGAGGCGGGCGGCGTCAACGAGTACACCGTGCCATATCCGAATCCTCCACCCGAGGTCGCCCCGTACAGGCTTCCGTTGCTCCCCACCACCACGCCGGCAGGATCCATGCCGTCCTCCACCACGGCTCCGAAAGAATACAATGTGTTTTCGGTCCAACTGCCGCCTGCCGATGTTGGCGGCGTCAGCGAGTACACTACTCCACCAGAGTTTGCTGCGCTGCCAGGCTCCGTAGTGCCGTACAGCACTCCATTGCTGCCGAGCGTCAGACCGGTGGGACTCGAGATCACATCACTCCGCGGAAGGTCGTAAATGTCATTGTACGTCCACGTGCCATTCTCCTCGGCGAGCGAGAAGACCACGCCGCCTGAGAGGGCTCCCCCAATCCGGGCGAACCCGTACAGCACCGGCGCTCCGCCCGGGCCACTGCCCAGAACCACATTGTTCGGGATCTGGCCTTCAGTCCCGCCCGGCACGAAGCTGTAAAGCACGGTCTCGGTCCACGTGCCGCCTTGCGTCGCAGGAGGGGTCAACGAAAAGATCGCCCCGGCTCCAAAGGGGTTGGTTACCCCGTAAGAAGCTCCGCCTTGCCCGGTCGTTCCGTAAAGAACCGGCGGTTCGCCGTTCCTCAGATCCACTGCCAGCGGCGCCAGCGGACCCCACCCATCGGCCCCTTGGAAGCTGTGCAACACATGCTCGGTCCATGCACCGCCTGGAGTCTGCGGGGGGACCAGGCTAAAGACGGTGCCCATGGCATATTCCCCGCCGCCGCTGGTGGTTCCGTACAGAACCGGGAGGCCGTTGGAATAGCCGCCGATGGAGACGTTGTACGGAGAGGCTCCGTCCGACGGAGTGGAACCGAAGTTGTACAGTGTAGTATAGATCCAAGGTTCCCCTTGTGTTTCGGGCAGCGTCAGAGCGTACACACTTCCCATGCCTTGGCTGCCGCCATTTTGAGTGGTCCCGTACAACGTGTTCCCAGTGCCGGTCAAACCCATCGGTGCGACAACCGCACCGAAGTCGTAAATCTGGTGGTACCCTCGTTGTCCCTGGGCTGGCAAGGCCGCGGCCACTGCCAAGCCGAGGATTCCGGCGCAAGCGCCGTGAGCTAAATTTTTTCGTTTAAACTGCATCCTAATTCTTCTCCCTTCCCTTTGTTTTTTTCCCACATTTGTACATGCGCAAAACGAAGGGCATTTGGCTAACCGAGCCGAAGATTGTTTTGCTGTGGGGCAGGTTGGCAACTGTCAACCTGCGCGGGCCTACTCGCGGCAGATCCCGCGCTCGCTGCGCCGCGCAAATTCTGCCAGGTGGAGCGTTTCCGGTGTGGGGATCTCGCTCTCGATGCGTGCCAGCGCGTCGGCCAGTCTCAGGCCCGAACGGTACAGGATCTGGTACACCTTCTTGAGCGCCGCCGCGTCCGCATGCTTGTACCCGGCTCGCTTCAAACCCACCGGGCCGCATCGCGCACTCGATCGTCACGCCATGCAATCGCACCAGCTCAGTCCCACGTGAGAGAGCGGGAACTACCCAATCACACGTTATCACGGCGGAACGGCGCTCCATTCGCGCCCGCTGAAAGAAAAAGGCCCGCCGCGACAGTTGTCGGGCGGGCCAGCGAGCTTTGCCCGCGAAAGCGGGGCTGAGAGCCCCGCGCAGGCTGAGAGCCTGCCCCACTGTAGATGGCCTAAGGTTCAACGGCGAAAACCACTGAGACGCTGTTGCCGCCATCGTAGCTGGTCGTCCCGTACAGCGTGCCGTGCGGGCCGATGACCAGATTCGTCGGTACACCATTATCAAGCGATGGAAAATCGTATAGCACGTCCTCGGTCCACATAGCGCCGGGCGATGTTGGAGGCGTCAGCGAAAACACCGCGCCAGCTCCGGTGCCTCCGTCCGAGGCCACCCCGTACAGGTTTCCGTTGCCCGCCATCAGCACGCATTGCGGACCCACGCCTTGGGCAAATTCGGTGAATGCAAATACCGTATTCTCCGTCCAACTGCCGCCGGGCGATGTGGGTGGCGTCAGCGAGTACACCATTCCGCCGTTACCCGGACCGCTGCCGGGCTCCGTAGTGCCGTACAGCACTCCATTGATGCCGAGCGTCAGACTGGTGGGACCCGAGATCACAACACTCTGCGGAAGGTCATAAATGTCAGTATACGTCCACGTGCCATTCTCCTCGGCGAGCGAGAAGACCACGCCGCCTCCTTGGGCTCCCCCAATCACGGCGAACCCGTACAGCACCGGCGCTCCGCCCGGGCCACTGCCCAGAACCACATTGTTCGGGACCTGGCCTTCAGTCCCGCCAATCACGAAGCTGTAAAGCACGCTCTCGGTCCACGCGCCGCCCTGCGTCGCCGGAGGGGTCAACGAAAAAACTGCGCCGGCTCCAAAGGGGCTGGTTACCCCGTAAGAAGCTCCGCCTTGCCCGGTCGTTCCGTAAAGGACCGGCGGCTCGCCGTTCCTCAGATCCACTGCCAGCGGCGCCAGCGGGCCCCACCCATCGGCCCCGTGGAAATTGTGCAACACATGCTCGGTCCACACGCCGCCTGGAGTCTGCGGGGGGACCAGGCTAAAGACGGTGCCCTTGCTATATTTCCCACCGCCCGCGGTTGTTCCGTAAAGAACCGGGAGGCCGTTGGAATAGCCGCCGATGGAGACGCTGTACGGATTGACTCCGTCCGACGGAGTGGAACCAAAGTTGTACAGCGTAGTATAGGTCCAAGATCCCCCATGTGTTTCGGGCAGCGTGAGAGCGTACACGAATCCCCTGCCTTGGCTGCCGCCGCTTTGAGCAGCCCCGTACAAAGTGTTCCCAGTGCCGGTTAAAGACGTCGGCGCTACCGCCGCGCCGAAGTTGTATATCTGCTGGTACCCTCGTTGTCCCTGGGCGGGCAAGGCCGTGGCCGCTGCCAAACCGAGGATTCCGGCGCAAGCGCCGTGAGCTAAACTTTTTCTTTTCAACTGCATCCTAATTCTTCTCCCTTCGCTTTGTTTTTTCCCCACATCTGTACATGTGCAAAACGAAGGCCAGATAGCTCAGCCCGCAGCCGCCTTTTTTAGGCGCCCCCCTACTCGCGGCAGATCCCGCGCTCGCTGCGCCGCACGAACTCCACCAGGTGGCGCGTCTCCGGAGTGCGGATCTCGCTCTCGATGCGTGCCAGCGCGTCGGCCAGCTTCAGGCCCGAACGGTACAGAATCTGGTACGCCTTCTTGAGCGCCGCCACGTCCGCATATTTATAGCCGGCCCGCTTCAAACCCACCAGGTTCAGTCCCATCGCCGCCACGTTGAATCCCGAGTACAGGAAAAACGGCGGCACGTCGCTGTTCACGCGCGTGTTGCCGCCGATCATGGCCAGCCGCCCGATCTTGGAATACTGGTGTACCACCACCCCGCCGGAGATAAACGCCTGGTCTTCCACCTCCACGTATCCCGCCACCAGCGCGCAACTGCAGATCACCGTGCGGTTGCCGATCTTGCAATCGTGCGCGATATGGCCCGAGGTCATGATGTAGTTCTCGTCGCCGATCTGGGTTACGGATTCCGGCCGCGTCCCCCGCGAGATGGTGTAATGCTCGCGAATCTGGTTGCCGTGGCCGATGCGCAAATAGCTGCGCGCGCCGTTGAAGGCTTTGTCCAGCGGGTCGGTTCCCAGCACCGTCCCCGCCGAGATGCGGTTGCGCTCTCCCAGCGTAGTCCAGCGTTTCACGTAGACATAAGGTTCCAGCGCGCAGCCCGCGCCGATCTCCACGTCGGACTCTACCACGCAGAAATCCCCTATGCTGACTCCCGGCCCGATCTTGGCGTCCGGATGAATCCTAGCCGTTGGCGCAATCACAGCTAGTATCATAAGACATGCGCGTACGCGAACTGGCGGAGTGGTTAGGCGCCACCTTCGAAGGTGACGGCGAAAAGGAACTGACGGGCGTTGCCCCGTTGGACACCGCGGGTGGCAGCGAGCTCTCCTTCCTGGGTGGGCGCAAGGCCATCGAGCAGGCGGATGCCTCCGCCGCCGGCTGCCTGATCGTTCCGCCCGATTATGCCAGCCCCAGCCGCCGCACTGTGATTCGCGCGCCCGAGCCGCGCACGGCCTTCGCGCGCGCCATGAACCGCTTTTATCCCACCGTGGAAATGAAGCCCGGCATCCACCCCACCGCCGCGATCGGCAAAGATGTGGAGATCGGCGCACTGGCGGCCATCGGGGCGCACGTCAATATCGGCGACAGCAGCCGCATCGGTCTGGCTTCCGGCATCGGCCCTGGCTGCTCCATCGGCAAGCGCGTGGTCCTGGGCGAGGGCTGCGTGCTGCACGCCAACGTGACCATCTACGACAACGTGGACATAGGGCGCGGCGTCATCCTGCACTCCGGCTGCGTGATCGGCGCCGACGGCTTCGGCTACGTCTTCGAGCACGACCGCTATCACAAATTCCCGCAGGTGGGCCGCGTCGAAATCGGCGACTTCGTGGAGATCGGGGCGAACTCCTGCGTTGACCGGGCCGCGTTGGGCGTCACCGTCATCGGCGAAGGCACCAAGCTGGACAATCTGGTGCACGTGGGCCATAATTGCCGTATCGGCCGCCACGTGGTGGTGGCGGCGCAAACCGGATTTTCGGGCGGCGTGGTGGTGGAGGATTACGCGGTCATCGGCGGACAGGTCGGTATCGGCGACAAAGCCCGCATCGAGTCGCGGGCGGTGCTCGGCTCCGGCTGCGGCGTCCTGACTTCTAAGATTGTGCGCTCCGGGCAAACCGTTTGGGGAACGCCGGCGCGCCCGCTGAAAGAGCACCTGGAGCAACTCGCCAACCTGGCGCGCCTCCCCGAAATGCGCCGCCAGTTTGCCGATTTGAAGCGCCGCCTGGCGCACCTGGAAGAGAAGTTGAACTAGCCCGGCCGGAGTGCACCTGGCAGGCTGGCAAGAATTCCAGTCGCGTTTCGGCGGGGGCACTCCGCGACGATTGTGGCTGTTTGGACGGTTTCAGGCACTGGTGGAGCTCGCCGCTAGTACTGGTCGCCTACGGCGAGTCTTCATCTGGGGCAGGTTCGTCACAATCAAGCCAGTACCAAAAGACGTCGATACTCTCCTGATCGTCGATACTCTCCTGATCATGGATGAGGATTTTGAGGTCGAGTGCGTTCCGGTACCGGCGCGCGTCCTCTTCGATTCCATTCATTCGAAGCTGCTGTTCGAATCGGATGTTTTTTGGGCGCGAGCTTCCATCGGAGAGGAAGTGCTGCAATTGTGGCTGGATACCTATCAGACTTCCAGGAACTTTGGAAAACGCGGTATTGTAGAACTGGAGCTGCGATGATTCAAACCGACGATCAAATGCTGGTGGCTCAGCAATGCATCGGCAACCTAAGGCGGGTGCTCCTGGAAGCACGCAGGGTTCATTCGCGTCAGGATTACGCGCGGCTGGCCGAACCAATCCTTCTTGAAATCCAGGCTCGCGAACAGGAAATTCTCGAATACCTCAGCCGAGACCTGGAGCAATTGGTAACAACCTAGCCGCGGCATTTCCGGAGCAGGCACTATATTTGAACTCAAGCCGTGACGCCCATGCTAATCGTAGTCGGCGGGCACACCCGCAACATAGGAAAAACGTCGGTAGTAGCGGGCCTCATCCAGGCGCTGCCCCAGTTCGACTTCGCCGCCATGAAGATCACCCAGTTTGGCCACGGCATTTGCTCCGCCTCCGGCACAAACTGCGACTGTTGCCTGGCGCCCGAACACCCCTACGCTATCGCCGAGGAACGCCATCCCGGCCCTTCCGATACGGGCCGATTCCTGGCGGCCGGGGCGCGCCGTTCCTACTGGGTGCGCACAGCCACCGGCCAGCTTGCCTGCGCTTTGCCGGCAGTGCGCCAGGTGTGCGCCGCCAACCGCAACCTGATCGTCGAATCCAACAGCATCGTCGAATTCCTCACGCCGGACTTGTACCTGGTGGTACTGGACTTCGCCCAAGCCGATTTCAAAGCGTCCAGCCGGCGCTTGCTCAGCCGCGCCGACGCCTGCGTCGCGATTGAGCGCGGCATCGCCATGCCGCTCTGGAACGATGTGCCCTTGGAATCCTGGGATGCCAAGCCGCGCTTTCCGGTCCGGCCGCCTCAATATGTGACTGCGGCGCTGGCAGCGTTTGTCGACGAGCGGCTGCTGGCGGCCGGCGCATCCGCCGGTGCCCCCGAGGCGTCCGCGTAATGCAGTTGCAGTAGGGCTTCATGCAGAATGCGGCTGGCTTCCGCCACTTGCTGCTGTAGCAATTCCAGTTGTTGCCGCGAACGACGATCAGTGGCCGGCAATACCAGATCCAGATAGTCTGCGCAGGCATCAATCACGCTGAGCGGTTGCCGCAGTTCGTGAACGAGACCGCTCATCATCGGCCAGAGTATTTGCTGCAACGGATCGGCGGAGACATCGGTAGCGAGTGTGAGCATTATGAACCTAAACTCGGGGGGCGAGAACGATTATACCCCAGATGCATCCTTATGCAAGCAGATTTATGCCGCTTCTGCCTTTTGCGCGGGTGCTCCGGTGGGGCAGACGATCGGCTTATGTCGTCTGCCCACTGCGGCAGACCACGAAAGACGATGGTCTGCCCCACTAACCCCCCGCCGCCCCTTCCACCCGGTCCCGCCCCTGATGCTTGGCGCGGTAGAGGGCGGCGTCGGCTTCGCGCACCAGGTCGTCGGCCAGCGGCACCACCGGGGGCCTGGCGCAAGCCGCTCCCAAACTGCAGGTCAGCCGGATCTCCAAGTCTCCGGCCCGGAAGCATTCGGTGCCGATCGCGTGGCGTATCCGTTCCGCCAGCGCCAGGCCGCCTACCCGCTCGCACCTCGGCAGCACGATCAGGAATTCCTCGCCGCCGTAGCGGCCTACTGAGTCGTAGCGCCGTACCGCAGCCCTCATGCGGGCCGCCACTTGCCGCAACACTACATCGCCCGCCATGTGGCCATAAACGTCGTTGACCGGCTTAAACCCGTCCAGATCGGCCATCAGCACGATCAGCGGTTCGCCGCTCCTGCCGGATCGGGCCAGTTCGTTTTGGAGAATGTCGAAAATGGCTGTGCGGTTCCAACATCCAGTGAGTCCGTCGCGCGTCGCCTGTTCGCGCAGCGCTTCGCGAGCCTCCACCAGCTCTTCCTGCAAGGCCAGCACCCGCCGTCCGGCGCGCAAGCGGGCATGCAACTCGTCCACCTCGAAAGGCTTCACGATGTAGTCGTCCGCGCCCGATTCAATGCCTGTCACCACGTCGTCCAATCCCGCGCGCACGCTCAGCAAGATCATGTACACATACCGGTCGCGGATGCCGGCCCGCACCTGCCTGCAAACCTCCGCTCCCTCCATGCCTGGCATCATCCAATCCAAGAGCGCCAGGCGCGGGCCATTCTCCTGCCGCAGGAGATCCCAGGCTTGGCGGCCATCGGAAACGGCGATCGTCTCGTAGCCCCATTCTTGGAGCATCTTTTTCAGCATGTCCCGAAACACGGGGCTGTCGTCCGCCACCAGAATCTGCCCAAGCGGTGGCTTCTCTTGCAAAATTGGGGAATCCATTGGCCGCACACATTATACCCCTACGCTCGATATTCGGCCAGGATTGCTGCTTTCCAATCACACTGGTGGTTTTCAGCCATCCAGCCGTAGTGGGACAATTGACGTAAGTCTCTGAATTGCCGTGAATTGAGTTGTGGACCCTCAATTGCCATGCACACGGCAGCGAAGAAGATTATGCCACGCCACGCCCACTCTTCCGGATACCTCGCACTTGCCGCCCTGTTGCTGCTGGCAGCCTCGGTCCTGCATGCCCAGGAGGGCGCTCCGATCCAGGACACCGGAACTCCGGAGCGGGGAGTGGCTCGCATCAGTATCGCCGGCGGCGAAGTATCGGTCCGCAGGGGAGACTCCGGCGATTGGGTGGCGGCGGTCATCAACGCGCCCCTGATGGTGGAAGATCGGGTTTCGACGGGCACCGGCTCCCGCGCTGAAGTGCAGTTCGATTCCGCGAACCTGGTCCGCATCGGCGCCAACGCCGAGATCCGCCTGGCGGAGTTGGGAATCAACCACTACCACCTGCAGGTAGCACACGGCACAGTCACTTTCCGCGTTCTCAGGGAATCTCAAGCGAAGGTTGAGGTCGATACTCCCACTGTTTCGGTAAGACCTTCCCACATCGGCGTTTACCGCATCTATGTTCAAGGTGATGGTCAGACCGAAATCACGGTGCGTTTGGGCGCCGTGGATGTCTCAACGCCCAAAGGCGTCGAGCAACTGCAGGCCGGACAAACCATGCTGGCGCGCGGCGATCCCAACGATCCTGAATTCCGTATCGTGCCCGCCATCGCGCTCGACGAGTGGGACCGCTGGAACGAACAGCGCGACCGTGAGATGCTTAGCTCCCAAAGCTATAACAACATCCCGCAGGATATGCCTGGCGCCGAGGATCTGGACAACCATGGACAGTGGGTGGATGAGCCTTCCTATGGCCAGGTTTGGAGCCCGCAGGTCGATCCGGATTGGGCGCCATATCAGAACGGCCGCTGGGTTTGGGAAGACTATTATGGATGGACCTGGGTGAGTTCCGACCCCTGGGGTTGGGCGCCATTTCACTACGGTCGCTGGTTCTTCTCGGGTACGAATGGCTGGTGCTGGTATCCGGGCGGTTTTGGACGGCATTATTGGTCGCCCGCCATGGTGGCTTTCTTTGGATTCGGGCCGGGCATCGGGGTGGGCTTCGGGTTCGGCAGTATCGGCTGGGTTCCGTTGGCCCCCTTCGAGCCTATGTATGCGTGGTGGGGACGCGGTTTCTACGCCGGATTTCGCAATCCCGCCTACTTCAACCGTGGCGTGAATGTTACCAACGCAAATGTAAGCAATATATATCGTAACGCGCGCGTGGCAAATGGCATTTCCGCAGTGACCGCGTCGGATTTCCGCCAGGGCAGGTTCAGCGCGATTTCGCGTACCACGGGATCGCAGATTCACGAAGCGGGCTTGGTCCGCGGCCAGTTACCGGTGGCGCCGACCGCCGCGAATCTCCGCTACTCGAACCGCGCTGTTGCCAGCACTCCGCGCAGTTCGGACAATATTCATTTCTTCGGCCATACGGCGTCGGCCCCGGTGCAACGGGTTCCGTTCGCCGAGCAGCAGCGCGCCATGCAACAGTTCAGCCGGCAGCCGGCGGCTGCGACGCTGGCGCGCAGTACCGCCGCCGGACCCGCGGCGAGCGGCGCTTGGCGCAGTGCCACGAGTCCGGCTTCGCCCGGGGCGGGGCAGACTCGCAGCGCTGCTCCTGCCGCGGGTGCCTGGCGGCCGGCGAACCAGCCGTCTCAAGCAGCGGGCAGTTCGGCGGATCGAAGCAGCGGATGGCAGCGCTTTGGCGAGCCGCGTCCGAGCGGTTCCTATGCGCCACGACCGGCCTATTCACAGCCCGGCGGGTCGGGATATCGTCCCTATGCGACGCCGACGGCTTCGTCGAGCGGCGGTGGTCAGCAATCCATCCGTGTGGCGCCTCCCGTGGTGCGGGAGAAATCTTCGCAGGGCAATGGCACGCGTAGCACTTCACGCAGCCAGCCTAGCGCCCATTCTTCTGCTGGAACCGCGCACGCGAGCGGCGGTGGCTCCCACGGCGGCGGCGGTCACCGGTAAAAGTTTGAGTTTCTTCCCTCGGGCCCGTACCAGCACTCCGTGGTACGGGCCCCTTTTTTTGTCCAGGGAAGTCTCCGCTCCCTTACTGTCGCGGCTCGGTGTCGGAGCGGCAAACTGGCACTAAAGTTTACATAATATTCGTTATAGGAAGTTGTCAGGCGGTAGCTTTCGCCGCGACACCCCCTCCGCTATACTGGAAAACACCATGGAACGCGAGGAAGCTCGCGCCGTGTGGCGCAACACCCAACGCTAGATCGACGACCTGACGTACAAATTGGGTGAGACGCGCGACCACATCGATGCCATCGCAACCCATCTGGACAGCTTCATCGCCGAGTCCGCCGCCCGCGACCGGATCACCGACCAGCGTTTCCGCGAAACCGACTCCCGCATCGACAAGCTGATATCGGCCATGGGCGAGTTCCTCCGCGTCCTCCCCAGCCAGCCACTTCCATAGAAACAGAACTACCCCGGCCAGCCCTCTCGAACCTCGAAAGCATGCGGCGCGACCGTCCGAGCCTTCCCGCCGCCTCCATGCACGCCAAAAACCTCCACCCTCGCGCTGCCCGTCTCCACGATGGCAAACGTCGGCAGCACATCCTCCCACTTGCCGCCCGGAAACCGCGCGCCCATGATCGGCCCCGGATTGAGGGCCAGCGTCCCGCCCACGCGCGCCACGCTCAACTCGTGGTTGTGCCCGTAGCAGACGATATCGTATAGTCCCGAGCCGGCCATCGGCCGCGCCAGGTAGTCGAAATGGTTCACCGCGAACCTCTTCCCGTCGAGCTCCGTCTCGAATAATTCGCCGTGCACGCGCACCCGCTCCGAAGACTTGCGCGTAATGCGAAACAGATCCGCGTCGTTGTTCCCGAATACAATGTCCACCCGCCCCGGAAACCGCGCCAGCAGATCCATCACGAACGGCGAACATAAATCGCCGCAGCAAATCAACGCATCCGCCGCCGCGCTCACGTGCTCGATGGCCGCCGCCAGATTCCAAAGGTTGTCGTGGATGTCCGAAATCACCGCAATCCGCATAGGGCCATTCTACGCTCGGTCGTCACCCATAAGGGAGCGGACTTTTCGCCTGGCTGAGTCCCCTGCCCCGATCCAACGGAGATCTTGGAAGGAACCTTGCATGTCAACCCGCGGATCTCGAACTTCCCCCGGTCGAACTATTAACAAACGATATGGTTATCTGATTTACCTATGAATCACACCCGAAGAGGATTACCGTAGGGTGACGACGGTAAATGGAACATAAGCAGAACACTCGCAGCGACCCTTCAGATGCCAAGCGTGTGGTGCGGCGCGTATTACCACTCTTTGTGTCTGGAGATTTCTGAGATTTTCAGCCGCCTTTGCCGGCTATTTGCGCGTGTCCTACTTCCGGCGGAAGCCCCCACTCTGCAACCGTCGGGACCTGCCGCAGTCAACGAAAGGATAATTTTAGTGAACTCAAAACGCTTCGCATTTGTGTCCCTGCTCCGGATGGCTTTGATGATCTTCGGAGGCGCTTTTGCCCTTTTCGCCCAAGCGCCGGCATCCCCATACGTATACGTCTCAAACAAGGCAGGCGGCGTGTCGCTTGTAAACGTGGGGACCGGGTCTATCTCGGCTACCATACCGCTTACCGGCAGCCCGGCCGGCATGGCGCTATCCCCCGGCGGCGGGCTACTCTACGCCGCACAGTCTAGCGCCAACAGCGTAGCCGTCATCGACACTGGGTCGAATACCGTAGTCGCCACGATTCCCGTAGGTACGATGCCGCTGGCGGTCACCGTCGCCCCGAACGGACAAACCGCATACGTGGCGAATGTGGGATCCAGCAACGTAACGGCCATCAGTACAGCGACGAATGCGGTGCTGGCCACTGTGCCGATTGTCGGGTATCCGACGGCACTCATAGTTACACCGGACAGCAGCCGCGTGTTCGTTGTGAGCCCCACCCTGGGCAAGGTCTCGGTCATTGCCACGGCATCCAACACGGTCATCGCCGCCTGGACGGGGCAGCTCGGCGCTAGTAGCCTTGCGCTTAGTACCGATGGCAACACGCTCTATATCGCGAGCCGTGTAACCAACCAGGTAGCAGTGTACGACACCGCAACCGGGAGTCTGCTGCATACCATCGGTGGGCTAAGCTACCCGACCTCCATTGTGCTCGCTCCGAGTGGAAGTACTCTTTACGTAGCGAACTTAGACGGATCGTCTGTCTCGGTGATTAGCACAACGTCGTTTGCGGCCGCAGCGACGGTTAACGTGACCGCGAATCCAACCTCCGTCGCGATCTCTCAGGATGGCACGGAGGTCTACGCACTCCACATGTATTCGAATTCAATGTCCGTAATCAGCACAGCGCAAAACTCTGTCGTGAGCACCGTGACAAACCTGGCCAGCCCGTTTTCAGTAGTCGTGCCGCCTGCTGCGAATCTGGGGCCGAACCTATGTGCCGCGGCGCCCACCGGCCTGCCCCCGCTTGCTGGTGTTCCGGGAACCTCGCTGCCGCTATTGCCGCAGACGTGTTACCAGCCCCCATACCCAACGACCACAAGCACTGTGACGGTGGCGTCCAACAGCGGGTCCGACCTGCAAGCCAAGCTATCCGCGGCGGTCTGCGGAGAAAAAATCGTGGTTCCGGCCAATGCAACATATGTAGAGAGTTTCGTCTACGGGCCGACTAACGCACTCCCGTTCGGGTGGCAGGCAAACACTGCTTTCAGAGCCGGGCAACAGTTTGTGGACCCGGCGTACCATCTCCAGTTACTTACGATTGGCGGCACGTCCGGATCTGTTGCGCCGGTATGGGATGACGCCGGCGGTTCCACTCCAGATGGCGGGATTACTTGGGCAGACCAGGGAGTGCTGCCGCAATACTGCCCGTCGAATCCGGTGCTGGTCGTAGGCTCCAACATCGCTAATCTGCCCCAGTATCAGGGAATCCCGCAGTCCGCTACGCCCGCGAACGTACCGACGCTTGAGTGCAACACGAACGGATGCACCACGTTGAGCATTTCAGATGGCGTGTCCGGTATTTATTTCGCCGGGATCGAGTTCACCCTCGGACCAAACGCCGCCAACGTCTATCCCATCGTAGGCATGGGTGGGTACACTCCGGTACCTTATGCAGTTCCGTCCTACATCACCTTCGACCGCGTTCTGATCCATCCCGCTCCGTGTTCAGCTACTCTGGGAGAGTGTGCCTTCGTCCAGGCGGGCCTCGATCTCAACGCAACTTATTCTACCCTGGAGTACTCCAACATTTGGGGAATCATTAACACAGGGCAGGACACCAACGCGGTCTCGACGAACAACAACACCGGCCCGCTCCTGATCGCGGCCAACTACCTTGAGGCCAGCGGCGAAAATGTATTCTTCGCCCAGCAGTGCGGGAACCCCGTCAGCGCGAGCGGTACCGTGACGACTTCCGGCACCTCGGTGACCTGGAATTCGGGGAGCACGTTCAGCACCAGTTCGACGAACGCCTGGCCCGGTGCGCTAATCACGATCGACTCCGTGCAGTACGTCATCCAGGAAGTAACTTCTTCGACCAGTCTGACCCTTACCACCAGCGCTCCTACACAATCCAACGCGGTCCCCTTCTCAATCCTGTTTTACGGGTATCTATGGCCTTGGGGTCAACCTACGTGCCCCGCCCCAGCCGATGTGACTATCAGGCTCAACCACATTGAGAAGCAGGCGATTTGGCGGAATAACCCTGTTGCATATTCCGGCGTAGTCTCGACAAACGGAACTGCCGTTACTTTGGTTTCTGGGAGTCCATTCAATACTGCTTGGGGAAATGGCGGTATTTACGTGGTGATTAACTCGGTCCCATACATAGTGGCCACCACTCCCAACACCGCCAGCCTGACGCTCCAAACAAGCGCGGGGGTGCAAGCGTCCGTCCCGTACTACGAGGGCTGCATCCCATCCATGACGTGGGGGTGCTGGGATGTGAAGAACGGGTTTGAGATCAAGCAGGGGCAGCGGGTGCTGCTCGATTCCAACTTCTTCGATACAACGTTTTCAGAGGGGCAGGCCGGGTTCTTTATCTGGAATTGCGGCATCAATCCCACTCCGTCACAGATCTGCAATGACATCACCGTCACGAGTAATCTATTCGAACACGGACCGTCCGTGGGATCTCCATTCGGCTGGGGTGGCTTCGGGCCACAGAACGCGAACACCTCGCGTGGACTCATACGGAACAATGTAGCCATTGACATCTCCGGCCCAACGTGGGGGGCGAATGGGTATGTTGGTTCAGCTCAAAACACGAAGAACCAGACGTTCGACCACAACACCTTTCTCAATACCATAACGTTCAATCCGTTCTCCATGATGTTCGCCGATGCGCCGCCGCATACCAATGTCGGTTTTACGTGGACGAACTCCTTCCAGTACGGCCAGCCATTCGCCGACAGCGACAACGCCGGGATGACGATGTCCGATTGGCCGAACAACAACGTGCCAGTTACCATCGGGGGCGTGGTCAACGTGGGCGACACGTACCAGTACGTGGGCTCCTCGCCAGCCTACCCTACTGGTATGAGTTCGTTAAGTAGTCCAGCTTCCGGGTGCCAAACCAGCGGCAAGGTCATAGCGACTTGCTGGCCGCTGGACTGGGGACAGGTCGGGTTCGTGGACTTCGCTGGTGGAAGCACCGGAACAAACGTGCTCGGGCTGACACTGGCCTCCGGCAGCCCGTACCAAAACGCTGGGACCGATGGCGCGGACATCGGCGCGAATGTGGCCGCAGTAGTCGCGGCAATAGCGCCGATCGTATGGTAGGAGGAGGATAATCTTACCCGCAGCCGGCTTTAAGCCGGCCGCGCAGGAGGAACCTCATTGGGCGGGTGGCTGCGATCTGCGGACACTTGCAGCACTCGCCCTAGTCTAAGTCTAAGTCCAGCAGGATGCTGAAAAAGGCTCTCACAGGCTGAAGCCTGTGCCACCATCTGCAGGCAAGTCATTGATAACCGGTGGCACAGACCTTAGTCTGTGGCCCGGCGACGACCACAAAAACGGCGCTCAGCAGATCTCGGGCCGCCAGCCACTAACGCCCTCCCTTCTCCCTCTCCCCAGCAGACCCCAGGTGTGTAATAAGCTCAAACCAATGCCCACGGATCTGCTCGCGCGCCTGGAACAATGGAAGACCCGGTTTGGCGCGCCGGATGTCCACCCGCTCCACCAGTTGCTCGCCGATCTCGCAGGCCACCGCTTCACCGATGCGGACTCGCTCATCCGCCTGCACGAGTGCCTGTTGTTTCTGCGCGCCTATCCGGCCGACGCGCAGGTCCTGCGGCTGGCGGACGCAGCCCTTTTCTCGTTCGCGCCGCGTATCGCCGCATTGAGCGATCTTTCGGCGTTCGAAGACGCCGCGGTGTCGGGCGTCGCGGGCACGTCGTTTTCAGCGGTCTTCAGCTATGAGGTAGCCCGCCAACTCGCCGCCCGCTACCCGCGCCACATCGAAATCGATTGGGAGAACTACGACCGTGCGGAAAAACTCGGCCCCGTGCTGCGGCGCTTCCTGCCGCTGGTCGAGGAGGATTGGCCGGTGGAAGCGCACGTCCCGTTCCGCGCCTGGGTGGATGCCGCGCGCCCAAGAACATCGACCGCTCTGGCATGGCTACTGGGGCGCATCGCTTCCCTGCCCCTCCCCCCGCGCGACCAGGCAGATCTCTACGAATCGCTGGAACTGTTGCTGGTGTGGCGCATCGGCCCGCGCGCCAGCCGCTCCCGCATGCGCCTGCCGGTGCTTCAATCGTACTTCCACCGCAAGCCGCTCCTGCGGCGCGCCGATATCGATCTCGCGCAAGAGCTCGATGGCCCGCCCCTGCCAGTAACGCAGCTCGCGAGGCCCGAAGCCCGCAAGATGCTCGATCTGATCCTGGACACCTCCGCCATGCGCTATCGCGAGCTATATGGCTTCACCCATCCGGACCCCCAGCGCGTCTTCCGCGCGGATGCCGGCCGCGGCCTCCAGATCGTCTTCTTCGGCGTGCCGCCCGAGTGGCGTTTGCCGCTGCGCGCCTATCATGCCGGGATGTTCTTCAAAAACGGTGTGCCCGCCGGTTACGTGGAAGTGCTGTCCTTGTTCGAGCGCGCCGAAATCGGCTTCAACCTGTATTACACCTTCCGCGAGGGCGAATCGGCGTGGCTCTACGCGCGCCTGTTGCGCCTGTTCCGTCAGCTCCTGCGGGTGCGTTGCTTCTCCGTGGACCCTTATCAGGTGGGCCTGGAAAACGACGAGGCGCTGGATTCGGGCGCATTCTGGTTCTATCGCAAGCTGGGATTCCGGCCGCTGGACCCGGTGGCGGCGCATCTTGTCCAGCGCGAAGAAGACCGCATGCGCCGCACGCCCGGCTATCGCAGCTCGCGGCGGACGCTGGAGAAGCTGGCCCACTCGTACCTGCTGTATGAATGCGCGGATGCCGAGCCCGGCGCATGGGACCGGTTCACCGTACGGAATCTCGGCCTGGCATGCGCCCGGATGCCCGCGGACGATTCGCCGTTGCGCCGCATCGCCGAGCGTTGGACCGACGAAGACAAATCGGCGGTCGAGGCCATCGTACGGGCCAAGAGCGGCCCCGACGAAGCCCGCTACCTGCACCTGATGCAACGCCACGCCCGGCTGCGCGCGGCGATAATCGAACTTGGGGGGGAGCCATGAATCGACGGAAGTTCGTAGGCGGCGCCTTGCTTTCCGGGGCTGCGCTGGCATGGCCGGCAGAAGACCCGGCGAAGTCGCTGAAGCCCAAGGTGCGCGCCATCACGGCGTTCCTGAAGTTGGATCGCGCGCGCTACCGCGAACAGGTCCAGGAGACCTTGCGGAAGTTGCGCCAGGCGAAGGGTGCGGTGGAAGCAGGCGGGTATCAGGTGGAAGGTGTCCGCATCACAACGCAGCCGTTCCCCGATTACACGCGCGGCCTTTCGCGGTCGGATGCGTTGCGCTTCTTTCGCGAATACGACGCGCTGGCGACCCAGGAATCCTTCGATGCGAATATTGGACCGGCCATGCTGCGCGACGCCGACGATCCGGCGCAAGCCCAGTTGTTGGGTGAAATCCTCTCGGTGACAAAAACCCTGGAGGCCAGCCTGTTGATCGCCGGAGAAGGCGCCATCCAATGGAAGTGTGTGCAGGCCGCCGCCATGCTGGTGAAGTTCGTGGAGGAACACAGTCCGGGCAGCGCCGCCAATTTCAACTTCGCCGCCACGGCCATGCTGGCGCCCTACGCGCCGTTCTACCCGGGCTCGTATCACTTGGGCGATGGCCGGCGCTTTGCGATCGGCACCGAAGCGGCCAACGTGGTGGACCGGGTATTCGCCCAGACATCCGGCAACGCGCCCCTCGCGACGGAGCGCCTCACCTATGAGTTAAGCACCCACGCCGTGGCGCTGGAAAAACTGGCGCAACAGATCGAAAAAGAAACCGGATGGACCTACATGGGCCTGGACGCCACGCCGGCGCCTTTGCGCGAGGTCTCCATCGGCGCGGCCATCGAGAAGTTCACCGGCGCCAGGTTCGGATCGAGCGGCACCATGACCGCGGCCGCGGTGATCACCAAAGCCGTGCAGTCCGTGCCCGTGAGGCGCATCGGCTACTCCGGTCTGATGCTGCCGGTGATGGAAGACAGCCTGCTCGCCGAGCGCTGGAGCGAAGGCGCCTACGATGTGGATGCGCTGCTGGCTTACTCGGCGGTCTGCGGCACTGGCCTGGACACCATCCCGATGGCGGGCGATACGCCGCAACAACAGATCGAACGCATCCTGGGTGACGTGGCCACCCTGGCGGTCAAGTGGAACAAGCCTTTGACCGCGCGCCTCTTGCCGGTAAAGGGGAAGAAAGTGGGCGACCGCACCGCCTTCGACGACCCGTTCCTGGTAAACACGAAAATTCGCGCAGTGCCCTAGCCCAGCAGGATGCTGAAAAAGGCTCTCACAGACTAAAGTCTGTGCCACCGGTTATCAATGACTTAGCGGCAATTGGTGGCACAGGCTTCAGCCTGTGAGAGCCTTTTTCAGCATCCTGCTGGGCTAGTGGGGCCGCCCCCGGCCCTCCAGAATCTCAATGTCCCCGTCCACATTGTTCGCCCGGCTGTAGCCGCGATCCCTTTCCTGCACCTGTTTCAAAAAGCCGACCGCCGACCGCAAATCGCCCGAATCGGAGTACAGCGACGCCAGCACTCGATACACCATCAACGGGTTATATTCCGGCGCCGCAGTGCGCAGCGTCAAAGCCTGCTGCAACACGGCCACGCCCCGATCGAAGAGCTTTCGCTTCTCTTCCGTCGAAGGCTCCAAAAGATGAAGCCGCTGATAACATAGCCCCTGGTCCAAGGCCGGCCGCGGGTCGTCGGGAAACATCGCAGCGGCATCCTGGTAAAGCGCCAGCGCCTTCCGGAACAACAGGACCTGCTCGCTGGGTGAAGCGCCCGCCTCGCGCTTGAAGACCGCGGTGCCCGCCTCCAGAACGTCCGCCCGCAGATCCGGATCGTCGCGGGACACGTTCCCGCCGATCAGAGTCGCGCGCGCCCGCGCGAGGGCCGCATCCGCCTCGCCGCGCAACTTGTCGCGCTCCAACAGCAGCGCCGTACGCGCATCGCCCACCGTCCCCGCTGCCTCCCCATCGATCACTCGCGCCAGCCCCTCTTGCGCATCGGCCAGCGACCGCTGCAGTTTGGCATCGGCGGGCGCAAATCCCACCGGGACCGCGGAACCCCGTTGCAAATACTCCACGGCCTTCCCGTAATACTCTTTCCGGGGCGCGCTCCTGGCCATCGCCAGATACGCGTCACCCAACGCCTCCAACTCCGGGGAAACGTCCAACTGCCTTTCTCCCGCGCCCCCCGCCTGGACGCTCTCGCCGATTTCCAGCGCCCGCTGCAAGTAGGGCAGTGCCTTTTCCGGCGCGGGCGGATCTAACCGCAGATAACATAGCCCCAGACTGGTCAGTGCAAAATAGTTGTCCGGATGTGTCTCCGCCGCGCTGGTCCACAGGCTCAGATCGCCGCTCCATACGCGCGTTCGCCGGTACGACCAGACCGTGTAGCCGCCCGCTACGATTGCCAACGCGACACAAGCCGCCATCTGCCTGCGCCGCTCCTTGGGGAAGAACGCGGCACCCAGCGCGAGTAAAGCCAGAATCGCTCCCACGCTGGGAACATACTCGTAACGGTCGGCCATCTTGATGCTGGTCGGCACCAGGTTTGACGTGGGGATGAAAGCAATCCAATACCACAGGATGCCGAATGCCACCATGCGCCGGCTCCGATCCTTCGCGCCCGCCAGCCTGACCGCGGTGGCGGCCAAGCCCAGAATCAACAGTGCGCCACAGACGCCTTCGAGGCTGATGGAGGGATACCGCGTCCAGACGTAGTACGGCGACATGTGCGCCGGCACAAGCATCTTGCCCGCATACGCCAGCATCACCTCGAAAGTCAGGTTGAGCGTCGGCAGCAAAGGCAGGCCGCCCTTGATGGCGCCAGCTTCCGATTGGGCCCAGACGGTCCAGGCAACGCCCGCCCCGAAGACCACCCCTTGCATCGCGAAGGGAGGGCCCAGCACCCGTAGGACGTGGCCGCGCCCGGCCAGGAAATCGGCCAAACCGGCGGCGCGCGGAGCTGCCGCAGCCAACAAAAGCGTGCAGCCGACGACCACTGCGATGAGCCACCCGCCGTGCCGGTCGCCCTGCAGCATGCCGCGAAAAACAAGGGCCGCAGTTCCGCCGGTCGCCAGCAGAATCGCGGCCAGGCCGAACGTGCGCGTCCAGATCGGCTTCGCCACGCCACCCGGCCGTTCCGAACAGAATTCGTAGGCGATGAAGATCAGCGGTATGACGATCGCCACGGGCTTCGCCAGAACCGCGAGCAGCGAGAGCAGTGCGGTCGCCGTGTGCCGCACCCGCCACTCGCCAGCCGTGGCGGCGGCCCGCGCCCACAAATAGGCGAGAAATGACAGGAGAATGAACAGCAGCGCCATCAGATCCTTGCGCCCCGAGAGCCAGGCCACCACTTCGGTATGGATCGGATGAACCGTGTAAAGCACGCCGCCCAATGCCGCCAGGATCGCGGGAAGGCCCAGTCGGCGAAAGACCAGCATGACCAACCCGGCGCACACCATGGCGTAGAACAATTGGCTGACCCGGAACGGCACGGCATCGAACGGCTTGCTCTTGTCCGCCAGCGTACGGTCCAACATCCAGGAGGTCGTGGTGACCGGGTCGAAGAAGCCGAAGTATGGCTCGTCCCAAACCGCCCCCAGCAGCGAAAAAGGATGCGCCACGTTGACGTAGGGGCTGTGTACCAAATGGAAAGAGTCGTCGAAGTCCAGGGGTGGAACAGCTAACGTCTGGGAGTAAATCGCCAGCGTCAACAGGACAATCAGCGCGGCTGCGAGGAAGAGAATCCGCCGGGAATGTCCGCCAGGCCAACCCGGCTCCGGAATCTCGGGAGCAACCGGCCGCTCCGGATTTTTCCCCAGCCCGCGCCGGCGCTTTTTCGCCATCGCGCCTATAATATACCAGCCGCGCGATTCGACCGGTATTACCCTTCCGGGATAGCTTCTATAACTATTGAGGTTCGCCTAATACTGTGACCATTCCGGCGACAAATGTGCCACTTTCCATCGGGGCTGATGTGGGGCGGCCAATCTTGGCCGCAGCCGCCTTTTCAGGCGGCCGGGCCGGCTGAAAGCCGGCTGCGGGCAGAATGCCCGCCCCACAAGATCCAAGCTGGCTGTCACCGAATTGTGCGGGCCTCAATAGGTTCATCAAACGACCTGCACCGCGAAAGGTTCCGAACTGACTCCGCCGCACTCGATGCGTAGCACGCGCTCGCCCTTCGGCACGCTCCCTGGCACCTCCGCATTAATCTGGCTGACACCGTCGGCATCCGGCGTACCCACCCAATGGACACTGAGCCGCCTGTCGTCCAGAAAGACGCGGACATTGCTGCGGTCGCTGTTCTCGGCCAGTCCGGCCACCCAACAGGTCAGGTATCCACCCTCCGTGCCAGTGACTTCGCCGCTCTTTCCGTTGGCTGCATCGCGGACGCCCTGACAGACAATCCGGCTGACGTTCAGGGGAAGGTCCACGGCAATCCGCAACACATTGCTGAAATCGCTGTCGGCGAATCGCAGCCGCACATTATGCCATCCGGGTGTCAAGCCGCGTGCCGCCGGAAAATTCGCCGCCCACCAATCATCCTGCGTGCGTCCAGTGTAGTAAGCCGCCACGCCGAAACCGGCCACCTCCATGCGCAGGTCTTCCTTCCGAATCGTCTCGCGGGAACTGCGGAACCAGCACACCATGTACTGCTCTTTGCCCCTGGAGAAGTTGATGCCCTGGTCGCTGTTGTTCGCCACGAACATGAGCTGCGGGGGCGCGGAGGCCGTCTCGGCGGGCTGCGGCTCCCATCGGCGGTAACAGGCCACCATCGCGTTGTACGGCTCGGAGAGGAGCAGTTCCACCCGCACAAATCCCGCGGCGCGGCACATCGCCAACAGGCACGCCACGCTGGGACCGGCCCAATTATCGTACTGATTGGCCAGCTCGAAGCCTTCGTAGAATTCCAGAGTCGGGATGTCTTCCGTATGCTCCCGCCAGGTGTCCCCATCCGTCACGAAGGACTCCACGATAGCGACGTCGGTCGTCAGGCCGCAGACAGTCTCCAGCGCCAGCAGCGGATGCCTTAAGTGATACAGCACGCCGAGCAGGAAGACGATATCGAACTTCCCCAAACCAGCGGCCGGCAGTTCGTAGATCTCCAGGACGCGGTAATCGACCTTGGATGAGAGCCGGCGATGCAGCTCCACGAAGTGTGGCGCCTCGAAGCAATCGACGGCCGTGACGCAGGCGCCGCGCCGTTCCGCCTCGAAGCTGAACCAGCCGTCCCATGCGCCGATGTCCAGCACGCGCTTGCCGCGCAAGTCGTCGGGAATGGGAAAGCGCGCAAAGCGCTCCCGCAGGCGCGGCAGCGGATTCATGCCGTCGATCAAAGTGCCGTCGGGCAGCTCGAAACTATGATACCAGCCCTTCTCGGCCAGCTCCTGGCTGTGATCCTGCCGTTTGCGTGCTTCTCGGATGGTGTCTGCTGGCATACTAGTCATTATCCCCGTTGCAAACCTCTGATTGGGTTCCGTTACAAATCGATGTCGGTATTATCCAGCACGGAATTGCCCTCGCGATTGTAATGTTTTCCAACCCTGCGACACTATACAACGACAGTGAACACGTCAAAGAAACGACAATCCCGATAAGGAGGGGAAACAATGCCTAACGAAAGAATATCTTCGGT
Organism: Bryobacteraceae bacterium; assembly: GCA_049520215.1. Lineage (GTDB taxonomy): Bacteria > Acidobacteriota > Terriglobia > Bryobacterales > Bryobacteraceae > Bog-159. The sequence continues at coordinate 25,943 of JBEKPZ010000065.1, forward strand.
TCGAATCAGTCCGGACAGCGCAACAGTCCTGAAACAGTTGGGCCTGCTAGCGGACTTCGCCGGAACGTGGCACGGTGAGGGCTTCAATCTCATCGCACGGCCGGACTCCGAAGGGAACGCCAACCTGTATCTTCAGCTCAATCAAACTCACGAGACCCTGAAGCTCGATCCTATCGGGTCCTCGATCCCTAATCGCGGGTTCGGGCAGAATGACATCGAATTATTCGGCCTGACTTACCTCCAAAAAATCAGCGATGCCGCCACCGGCGGGGCGATGCACATTGAGCCTGGCATCTGGGTCACTCAGCAGGGGACAACCTATCCCCCTGAGACCGCACCCGCCGGAGCTCAAATCGTAGCGCGTATGGGTAACATCCCCCACGGTAACTCTATGCTGGCGCAAGGCATCGCCCAACCATTTGCGGGTCCGCCAACCCTCACTTCTCCGGCGGCGCAATATGCCTTCTCTGCATTCCCTTCGTTCAATAGCACTCCCTTCCCGGTACCGCCTCCCCCCGCGCCGCCCGTTCTCAATGCCGCCGGATCGTCGGAAGCACTGACCGCGCCGCCGCCCGGCTTCTCGCAGTACAATATCGCAAATCCCGAGTCCGCGACCAATCCCAGAACGCCTTTTGCAACCAACCCGCCCGATCCACCCCTTCCCGCGGCGATCAACGGCGTTCTTATGCAGGACGTGGTCAACGACCCTATCACCCTCCTGCAGGCCGTCATCGCCAAACAGGTTGACGATGGACACACCTTTGAGGGGACGGTAATTAATGTCGCGACCCAGGCGAGTATTACATTTTTCACCGCGCCGAATAGCAAGGCCGGCGATCCGACTGTGGTGGTAAACCCAACCAATGGCGCCGGCGGTATCGAGAATATTCTCTTCCTTGAGGGGGGCGAGCCGACCGGACCAAAAGGGGCGAATGCCGACACGGCAACGGTCTACGCAACCTTTTGGATCGAGAAGGTCAGCCACAAGGACCATCCGTCCTTTATGCAGCTTCAGTATGCCCAGATGGTCGTCCTGAACTTTCCCATACTTACGGTGCTACCGAAAGTGGTAACGTTGGGCTGGCCGCACATCTCCGTCGCGACGCTGCGAAAGACCTTCAGCTAGCGCCTACTCACACAGGAGCTAACTGCTCCTCGATAGG
>JBEKPZ010000066.1:0-31293 GCA_049520215.1 Bryobacteraceae bacterium
AATCTCGCCATGTTCAATGGCGTCCTCATCGTGATGCTGGTGGGATATGCCCACGCGATCAAGATGCCGTTTGGGGAGATCGTCCCCCTGGTGCTCACGGCGGTTCTGGCGTCGATCCCGGTCGCGCTGCCGGCCACTTTTACGCTTGCGGCGGCGCTCGGCGCACGGGCTCTGGCAAAGCTCGGCGTCCTCCCGACGCGGCTCTCCGCCGTCGATGAAGCGGCCAGTATCGACGTGCTGTGCGCGGATAAGACCGGCACACTGACGCAAAACGAACTGACGGTCACCGCAGTGCACGCCATGGCCGGCTTCGACGAGCCGCACGTACTGGGACTGGCTGCCCTGGCGAGTTCGGATGGCGGGCAGGATCCGGTAGACGCGGCCATCCGTGCCGCAGCCGCGAAGAAAGCGGCCTCCGATCTGCCGAAATTGATCAAGTTTACTCCGTTCGATCCGGGGACCAAGATGTCGGAGGCGACTGCGGCCGATGCGGGCGGCGTCACCGTGCGTGCCGTGAAGGGGGCCTTTACCGCAGTTGGCGGCCTTACTCCAGCAGATCCGGACGCATCGAAGACCGCGAGCGAACTGGAGGCACAGGGCTACCGGGTGCTGGCCGTCGCAGTGGGTCCGCCGAACGCCTTGAAGCTCGCGGGAATCGTCGCTCTCAGCGATCCGCCTCGAACGGATTCTGCCGCGTTGATTGCGGAGCTGCACACGTTGGGCGTGCGCACCGTAATGATAACGGGCGATGCCCCGGCGACGGCAGCCATCGTGGCGCATGCCGTAGGCCTGGACGGCAAAGTCTGCCCACCCGGACCGATCCCCGACGGCGTACGTCCCGAGGATTTCGCCGTCTTCGCCGGCGTCCTTCCCGAGGGGAAGTACAACTTGGTCAAGGCGTTCCAGAAGAGCGGCCACACCGTGGGCATGTGCGGCGACGGCGCCAACGACGCGCCCGCGCTGCGCCAGGCACAGATGGGAATCGCGGTGTCGACGGCGACCGATGTGGCCAAGTCGGCGGCCGGCATCGTGCTCACCACGCCCGGACTCGGCGGTATCGTCGCTTCGGTCAAAGAAGGCCGCGTGACGTTCCAGCGCATCTTCACTTACGCGCTCAACTCGGTTACCAAGAAAACCGTGCAGGTGCTCTTCCTAGCGGTGGGTCTGGTGTTGACCGGGCACGCGATCCTGACTCCGATGTTGATGGTCATTATCATGCTCGCCGGCGACCTGCTCGGCATGTCGTTGGCGACGGATAACGTGCGGCCGTCCCCGATGCCCAATGCCTGGCGGATCGGCCGATTAACGATTGCGGGTGTCTTCATGGGAACCTGCGAGCTGGTCTTTTGTACCGCCGTTCTGGCCATCGGCAAATTCCGCCTGGGCCTTGGAATCGACGCGCTAAGGACTCTGGCCTTCGTGACCATAGTGTTCGGCAATCAGGCAACCACCTACACCAATCGGGAACGTCAACGCATGGGCTCCGCTCGTCCCAGCCGGTGGCTCATCGGGTCGTCCGCAATAGATGTGCTGATCGCCTCGACGCTGGCGATTTGCGGAATCGCCATGAGCCCTCTGCCTGTATTCGCGGTCGGAGGAATACTCGTGGCGGCCGCGGTCTTTGCCTTCATCGCGGATTTTGTCAAAGTCCCCGTGTTCAAGCGGCTCGGGATTGGGTAGTGGGTCAATCTGCGTACCATCGCTTTGGAGGGCGGCCAATCTTGACCCCGGGGCAGAATTGCCCGCCCTCCAATCGATGCATAACTATTGGTACGCCGCGTGCAACAATACGTGCATGACTAAGCAAGAGGCAAGTACAAGTTCAGCCGGCCAGTCCGGGGATAACCAGGGATTGTCAGGCGTCGCGGAGGCGGGCTCGGAGAGCGTCGAAGAGTTACTTGAGGAAGGGCAGTCCTTCGAAGCCGAAGCGATCAGCGGCGTCGAAGATGCCCCCGACCCCGACGTGGCTGAAGTTCACACCAAACAAGTCCCAGAGGACGACGTGCCTGGCGAATACCTGGACCAGGATTAGGCCCCGCGGGCGGCAGACCACAAAGTGCGATGGTCTGCCCCACCAAGGTGAACAGTATTGGGATTAGGCCTCCACCAGGCTGGCGGAGACGGCTGCCGCCTCCGGCTTGGGACTAACGAGTTCCTGCACATGCTCCACGGCCTGTGCCAGGCTGGTGGACAGCCGATCGGGTTGCGTTCGCTCGAAACGGGTCATGGCTTTCTGCGTATCGCCCGCGAATCCCCAGACGCAAACCACCACTTTGAGTTTTGGAAACCGTTCCCGGATCTGCTTGCACATGGCCCGCGCTGGCGCGAACGCGTAAGGAGGCAACGCCGAGATGCAGACTACGTCGCCCCGTCCGGCTTCAATCATCGCGAGCACCTCATTGAGAGAAGACGCGACCACGGGAAAGGACAATGTCGCGAATCCCTTTTGTTCCAGGATCTGAGACAGCATGGCGGCCGTGACTTCATCGGCCCGATCATGGGCCGGCAGACAGACAATCCTGGCATTAGGATGCTCCGCGGCGTCCGGTATCGGCGCGGAGTCTTGGCCGGATGCGCTGTCCGCCACTTGATACTCGGAGAACTCGGCGATCATTTCGTTGATGCTGAGGAATAGGAACTCTTCCCTGACTGCGTCGATTGCACCTTTGTGCCGGTCCTGTTCGGCCATGGTCAAAGCCGGGATGAGCACCGTGTCGTACAACTCCACCAACGGCCTTCCCTTAAGAAACTGCTCCACCACGTTATGCGCTTCCAGTTGATCCATGGCGAGCAGCCGCTGGTAGATCTGGGCTTCGGCCGCGAGCACCGGTTCATCCCCCAGCAGGATGTGCAGAAACGAGAGTTGCGGGACGTAGCGGCCCAGAACCACAACGCAGACCGTCAGAGGCGTAGACAGGATCAGTCCCGCGGGTCCCCACAGAACGGCCCAGAAGACGGCGGCCACCAGCAGCGCCAGGGATGAGATTCCCACGTGCGCGCCGTAAAGCCAGGGTTCGACGAAGTTGCCGACGATCAGTTCGAGGACCGCAAAGACCAGGAACACGAGAAGGGGCTTTAGCCAGCCGTCAAATTCGGCCAAAGAGAGCGCCAGCGGCAGCATCGCGGCAGCCAGCGTTCCCACGTACGGCACAATCCGCAGGATGCCGGCGACCGCTCCCCATAGCGCTGCATAGGGTACGCCAATCAAGTAAAGGCCAAAACCAAACACAGTTCCAAAACCAGCATTGACCAGGAATTGCATCAGCAGGTATCGGCTGACCCGGCTTGACGTGTCGTCCAGCGCTTGGGTCATCATGTTCAACTGGCCGAGCCCGGCCAGCCGCAGAAGACGGTTCCTCAAGTCCTCTCTCTTCAGCAGCATGAAGATCGTGAAGATGACCACCATTCCCGCCCGTCCCAGAGGCGCAAGGATGGGCGTGCCCAAATCGCGAAGCTGCACCCATCCGCTGGTTGGGGCTTGGACCATCCGGACGGGCACGGGAGACATGGGCGCAAGCGGCGCATTCGGCTGCTTACGATTCTGACTCCGGGGAGCTAGGGCCGGGGATTCCGGGCCCGGGCCCGTGAGGTCCCGCACGACCTCCTGCACGCTTTGGGCGGCTTTGCCTAGCTGCCCGGTTGCGGGGATGTGAATCGCGGCAATCTTGGCGTGGATGTTCTGGCGGTATAGAGGGAGCTGATTGGCGACGTCCACGAACTGGGTCGCGATGATCCAGCCGATGCCGCCAAGCACCGCGATCGAAAGCAGCAACGTCGTGAGCACGGACAGCACGCGACCGGCGCGCAGCCTCTGGAGAAACGCCACCACCGGAGTCAATAGAAAGGTCAGGATGAGAGCAAATGCGAGCGGAATTAAGATCTCGCGCGCAAAGTACAGCGCTGCGATGGTTCCAAACACGACAATGGCTCCGGCGTGGCCCCGAAGCCCGGGCCGCGCAGCGAGCCCTGCCGGAGGCAGGTCGGTTTTTACGGGAGTTTGTCTTCGCAGATGCAACCTGAAACAACTGCACGCGAGTCGCCACTGGGCCTCTCTAGCGCGGCTGGGGTTGGGGCGAATCGGAAACCTTGGGTCAGCCGCAAGTTCCGCACTTTCCAGGTGCAGCTTTTGCCCTGCTTCGCGGGCGCCTGCCCCCTGGATTGCGCCGTGGACCATTCGGTGGGCACGGTCGTCTTTGTATTCAGATCGTTGCGTTCACTACAGCCGTTGCCGGCTGTTTGGTGCAACGATTGCTCCGTTGGCCCCAGGAGATAAACCATGCCCCGTTTCTTGAATGCAGCTTTGTTGGGTGCCGCCCTGATAGTGCCAATCGCAATGGCTCCAACAACACTGCGAGCCGACGATCAAAGGGCCGAAGCCCACGAAAAGGCCGCTCGTACCTACCACGACAAGAACCATAATGACGATCATGAATGGAATAATCATGAGGATCAGGCCTATCGTGTGTACGTGAAAGACAACCATCGCAAGTATCGCGATTTTGCCAAGGTCAACGAAAACGATCAGCAAGCTTACTGGGACTGGCGTCACGAGCATTCAGACGCCCTGCTCAAAATCGATATAAAGTAGCCTCGATCCGGTTCGTTCCGGGCCGGCGGGCCCGCCTACGCGGGCTCGCTGGCAAGACACGCCCGATTCGTAACTCCAGCGCGTGAGGCGCGTACGTCCCAGACCCAGCGGGCGGTGACCCACTCGCGTTCCCATACCTCCCAATGTCCATCCCAAAGGAACTCAGGCGGCAGTTCGGACTCGGTACGAGTATCGCGGCAGGGGATCGATGGACGTCCGGATAGATCTTCGCCCGGCACGGCGCCTGCGTTTGTGAGCAGCGCTTCCGCCCGGAACCAGTCTTCTTGATCCGATCCAATGGGACCGCCCCTCTCTAACCACAATTGATGCGCAAGTTTGGCGATGTCGGTTGGCATGGTCACTCCTTCCTTCCAAAGAGATCCCAGAGCTAATAAGACCCTGGCTCTGATAGAATTATGTGGCGATTCTTGACTTACGTCAAGGGGAAGAAAGCGGACTTAGAGGCTGAATGTACAGTTGAGTACCGCTGACGCCATTGACAGGACCCGCTATTCCATCGCGGCCAGGACCTGGTCGAGCGGAATTGTCGCGAAGGTTGTGGCATAGTCGGATATCCCATAGGGAATTACCAGTTGTCCGCCATGCACCAGGCTGCCGCACGAGTAAACGACATTGGGCACGTAGCCGTCGCGTTCGTTGGCATTTGGCTTGATCAGCGGCTCGGGCAGGCGGCCGATTACCTTGGTTGGGTCGTCGCGATCGAGCAGGAAGGCCCCGATGCAGTACTTGCGCATGGGACCGACACCGTGGCTGATTACCAGCCAGCCGGCATCGGTTTCGATCGGCGAGCCGCAGTTTCCTAACTGGATAAACTCCCAGGAGAATTTAGGCTCCAGAATGAGCTGCATGGTATGCCAGAAATGGAGATGATCGGAGAAGCTCACGTAGATATTCTCCGCGTCCTGCCGGCCCAGCATCGCATAGAGGCCCTTGATCTTGCGGGGGAACAGCGCCATGCCTTTGTTCTCCACGGCCGGGCCGTTCAGCGTGATGAATTTGAAACGAAGGAAATCGGACGTTTCGAGAAACTGAGGCAGGATCATCTTGCCGTCGTAAGCCGTGTAGGTCGCATAATAGATTTGCGTGCCATCTTCGTTGTGGAACAGGACAAAGCGAGCGTCCTCGATCCCATTGCTCTGCGAAGGCGTGACGGGAAACAAAACCCGTTCGGACAAACCCGACTGCGGCGCGAACTGGACTTCGTAATTGGAGCTGGCGAGCATCAGGGTTTCTCGGGCCACAACTTTGGTCGTTTCCCGCTCACGCTCCGGGAGTTGTTTGGCGGCGCGACCGATGCTGGCGCGCAATTCTTCCATCGTGAATGCGTCGGGCAAGGCGCTGAGGACTTCGCGGTTGAACTCGGCCATGAGATGGAGTTCCTGCAGCTTGCGTTCGAACAGGGGTTTGTCAAACGTCGAGTTGGGCACTTGCATCGGCTCGAGGCTATAGCGGGAGGGCACGTCCATCGCGATTTTGTTGTCGGCGTTCAATAATCCGGTACGAAACGCGATCGAGGATACGTGCCCTTCGGCCGTGGCGCGCAAGCTCAGGATGAAACGCAGCGATCCCGGCGGCACGTCCGACTGATCGGGGTGCGGCACCATCGAGGGATTGAACAACGCCGCGGCTTCGAGCGAATACTCGTGAGTGAAATACCCGCCCAGCAGCAACTTGCGTTCTTCCGACAGTGTTTGGCCATGGAGCAGATAAGGGCTGACCTCGTCGAACCGGCGGCGGAGGAATTCGTCGATCTTGAATTGGCGATCGCCGAATTCGGCCCGGACCCCTTCCAAAAGGGTATGGACATCGTTTTCGGGCAGCGCCATAACCCGGGCGGAAATCTTAATGGAGCGCTGGTCGCTCATCAGCCGGAAAGGCCGGGCCAGCACGTGCGTACGGTCGGGGTCCAACGTGACCGTGCTGCGCGTTACGTCGACTTGCCTCATCGGGCGGCCGAGGCTACCAGCGCGGTTCGGGGAACGCTAGTCGCCCTATTTTGTGTCAGCCGCATTTCCGCCAGTGACAGGAGGAAGGCCAGCGTGGATTCCGCACCCTGGTTTTGGTTGCCCCGGTCCGGGTGCAGCCCATCGCGGCAGCCGCCATTCTGGCGCGCGTAGAGTTCCAGCCCGAGATCGTTCGAACCGAGGAACCAGTCGAAGGCGCGTTGCGCCTGTCGATGCCACCACGGGTCGGCTGTGGCGCGGTAGGCTTCCAGGCACGCCGAGACGGTGGTCTGCGCCTCGATGGGCTGTTGGTCGAATTCCGCGCGTGCGCCGTTGCGCTTATAGAATCCGTTGCTGCCAATGGGCCGCAGTTGACCATACTGCGAGGTCTGCACCCCCACCAGCCAGCGCAGCGCCTGGATGCCACGTTCGTACACGTTCTTCTGCCGCATGGCGCGTCCGCTGACAATCAGAGCGTGAGCCAGCTTGGCGTTGTCATAAGTCAAGCTCTGTTCGAACCAGGTCCAGCCGGGCTCGGCGACTTTGTCGAAGATCGTCACCAGCCGCTCGGTCAACTCTTTGCGCACGCGCTTGGCCTGGCGGTCGCTCTTCATCTGGCGCAGATATTCGTGAATGCCAATCAGGCTGAAGGCCCAGGCGCGCGGCGAAGTGAACTCCGCCACGGCTGGCAGCGCCTGCGCGAATAGTTGTGCCGACATCTCCTCCGGACCCGAATGCACCGAACGCCCCACCGCCGTGCCCAGCGCCCAGATGGCCCGGCCATGAGAGTCTTCGGATCCCCGTTCGTCGAGCCAACGGCGGTCCGCACTCAGGAAATTGTGGAAGCGCGTCGTTTTTGGATCGAAGGCACGGTCCAGGAATGCGGCGTAGGTTGTGGCTAGCGCGCGCACACGCTGCGGAGCTCCGTCCAATTGGCCGAGCAACACCGCCAGGATGAGCGCGCGCGCATTGTCGTCGGTGCAGTAGCCTTCGGCGAGATTCGGCGCAGTGAAGCTGGCGTGCTGGAAAATGCCTGTGGAATCGGTCATCTGGTAGAGATGATCCAGATTCAATTCCGGCGAGGCATGCGGCAGATGGCCGAACCCGTTCGCGGGGACAAATTCGCGGGCCGCCACCGCCTCCAGCCGTCTGGCCAGTTCAAAGGAGCGCATATACAAGCCGGCCGTGTTGCTCCACACCATGGCGCGGCCCAACTTGTAGGCGTTATCGCTCATCGCGTTGCGGCGAATTTCGTCGCGCAACAACCCGCTCGCCTCGCGTGCAATCGCCCGCGGGTCTGCAAATGGCACCAGTACCCCGCGCTGGTCCTTCAACAACTCGCCGGCGTGCCAATACGGCGTGGAGATCACCGCTTTGCCCGCGCCAAACGCGTACGCCAATGTTCCCGATGTACTCTGGGCTTCGTCCAGATAAGGAGTAATGTAAAGATCGGCCGCTCCAATGAACTCAGTCAGTTCCTTCAGTTCTACAAAGCGATTGCAAAAGATGACGTTACTCTCTAGTTTATTGTTCCTGGCGATGGCCTCGAGGCCCATGCGGTACGCTTCGCCTCGCGTGCGCAACTCGTGGGGGTGCGTGGCGCCCAGCACGATGTAGACGACGTCGGGAAACTCCGCCACGATTTCAGGGAGTGCATTCAGCACATGTTCAATCCCCTTGTTCGGCGACAGCAGCCCGAACGTCAGCAACACCTTCTTTCCGCCCACGCCGAACTGGTCCTTGTAATCATCCGAGGCGGCAAATGGCACGTCGGGAATACCATGCGGGATCAGATCGATCTTGGCCGCCGGCGCCTGGTAAACCTCCTGCAAAATCGTCCGTCCCCGCTCCGTCATGACCACCAGCCGGGCGGAACGCGCGATCAATTCCCGCATCACGCGATATTGGTCGGCGTTTGGTTTGAGGAGAACCGTGTGGAGGGTGGTGACGACCGGCGCTTTCAATTCGCGCAGCAGGGCCAGGACATGGCTGCCGGCCGGCCCGCCGAAAATCCCGTACTCGTGCTGGAGCGAGACCACGTCCACGTTGCTGGAGTTCAGGAAGCCGGCTGCCCGCCGGTAAGCGTCCACGTCCTGCTCCTCAATCTCGAACCGCACCACGTCGGGATACCGGTAGCAGCCTTCGATGTCGTTAACCGGCACCGCGAAGCACCAGCTTTGGGGATGCCTCGCCGCCACCGCCTCAAGCAGGTCGGAGGTAAACGTGGCAATGCCGCATTTGCGCGGCAGGTAGTCGCCGAGAAACGCGATGGTTCGCGTGCTCGACCCTATAGTCGCAACCGGATTACGCCGCATTGACGAGAGGCTCGCTCTCATTGCCTCGCTCCTGGCTTTCCCGATCAGCCGCCTCCTGGCACCGGATACAACGGGACGCCCACGGCACGGCTGCGAGGCGTTTGGGGCTGATCGCCCATTCGCAGTCGATGCAAGTTCCGAAGCTGCCGTCGCGAATCCGCTGCAATGCGGCTTTTACCTGACGCAGCAGGATGGACTCACGGTCCACGTTTCGAATCGCCAGGTCCCGTTCCGACGCGTACTGAATCTCATCCATTTGATCCGCGCTCTTCTCGATTGCGATGCCGTCCCGATTTCGCAATACCCGCGCCAGATCGGCCTCTTTTTGTGCCAGGACCGCTTGGAACATATCGGTAGGTGCCATAAGTCATGCCATCCCTTCGCCCATGCGGGCCGCAGGCTATGCTTTGTAGCACGGGACGGTCCATCACTGAGCCAGCGTGGGTTAGCCGAAACTCAGCGGCGATAGATGTAAAAACTGCACCTGGGGTGCGAGATTTGCCGACCGGCCATGGCGTTCCCGCCTAAGCCAGCCCACGCCTTGTACGAAGCCGCGCGCGGGACGGTGCCATACGTGCAGTACTAATGTTATGCGCGATTCACAACAGATAGCTGCCGAGCACCATGGCGACGCCGCACATGCCCATCTTACCGGCGCCGAGCATCACGGACAAGAAGATCACCTGACGGGACATGAAAGCTCCAGACAAGCCCTGGAGCACTCCAATCAGGCTTACCTGCACACACAGCAGGAGCATCAGGGAACCAGGGCCGGGCATGGCGCCAACGCCATCGCTCACGAAGCCAGCGAGCGGGACATCGCCGCACTGGCATATCGGCTTTGGCAAGCCAGGGGCTGTCCGCAAGGATCGCCGGAACAGGATTGGCATCGCGCCGCAGAAGAACTGCGGACCCGCCATTGAGCCAGAAATCCGCGAGCGCCAAGGCAGCCAGGCGGGTATTTGTCCTGCAGGGCCGCTTCCGCAGATTCTTCTCGAATCTCGGCCCCGGGTTGATCACCGGCGCCGCGGACGACGACCCGTCCGGCATCTCGACCTATTCGGTCACCGGAGCCGCGTTCGGCTACGCGCCCCTGTGGACCGCGATCCTCTCCTTCCCGTTGATGGCGGCCATCCAAATCATGTGTGCCCGCCTGGGTATGGTCACCGGACTCGGGCTGGCCAGCGTGATTCGGCTGCGCTATCCACGGTGGATCTTGTGGAGCGCCTGCACACTGCTGGTGGTCGCCAACATCGTCAACATCGCCGCCGATCTCGGCGGCATGGGTGCGGTGACGGCGCTTCTCACTGGCGTCAATTCGCTCTATTGGATTCCCCTATACGCGCTCCTGATTGTGTCCCTGCTGTTCTGGACCAGTTATCGCCTGATCGCGCGCATCTTCAAGTGGCTGACGCTGGCCTTGTTCGCCTACATCGCGGCCGCATTTTTCGCGCATCCGGACTGGCCGGCCGTGGTGCGGGCCACCCTGATTCCGACGGTGCAGTGGACCGGGGCGTATTGGGCGACGCTGGTCGGTATCCTGGGAACCACAATCTCGCCGTACCTCTTCTTCTGGCAGGCCGCCGAGGAAGTTGAGGAAGATATATCCGCGGGCAAGAAGACCGTGGAACAACGGGAAGGCGCGACCAACCGGGAATTACGGCGGTCGCGGAACGACGTCATCACCGGCATGTTCTTTTCGAACCTGGTGATGTACTTCATCATTCTGACGTCCGCCGCCACGCTGCACGCGCACGGCAACACTAGCATCTCCACCGCGCGCGAAGCCGCCGAGGCGCTGCGTCCTTTGGCGGGCAACGGCGCGTACTGGCTGTTCAGCCTGGGTTTGATCGGCGCCGGCATGCTGGGAGTCCCGGTATTGGCCGGTTCTTGCGCTTACGCCATCGCCGAAGCGGCCGACTGGGTTGGCTCGCTGGAGGTGCACCCACCGCTGGCTCACGGCTTCTATGCGGTCCTCGGACTTGCGATGGCGCTCGGCCTGGGCTTGGACTACGCGGGTCTGAACGAGATCAAGATGCTCTTCTGGTCGGCGGTGCTGAATGGAGCGTTGGCGCCGCCCCTGCTCATCCTGGTGGTGCTGCTCACCAGCAGGGCCGATGTAATGGGCGAGCGCCGCAACGGGCCTCTGCTTCGCTGGCTTGGGTGGACCTGTGCCGGTGTCATGCTGATGGCCACCATCATTATGTTCGTGACGGCGTACATGGGCTGAGACGTCCGCCCAGTATCACTTAAACGCCTTGATCAACGCCTCAAACTGCGCGTGCGGCGATTTGTCGTGCGGCGTTACCGGCGGGATCTTGCGATCGATACCCAGCAGTTCGTAGACTGCCATCTGGGCCGCCCGCACCGAATACTCCACGGTAAAAACGACATCGCCCGGAATCTCGACGAACTGGCTGATGAACGCGAGGTTCTTCGATTCGCGAGGCACCGGCAACGGCCGGTCGCCGCGCACGCGCGGCATGAACATGCTGGTGATGTAGGGCATTCTGCAGGGAATGCAGTTGGCGGATGCGACGGTTTCCGGATCGAAGCGCAGGTGGCCGCAGAGTTCCCGCAGAATCTCCGCGCCGTTGGACTCGGCCATGGGCTTGGGAACGAAATCGCCGACGCGGTCCGGAAACAGCGCGTATCCCCAGAACACCTGCACGCCGGCCGGCTGCTTCGCGAAGTGCGGTTGATGGGCCAGCACAATGGACATCAGCCAATTAGAGTCCTTGAACGTCACGAGGCCGCCCGTGCCAGGCTCATTCCCGCTGAATTGAGTCATCCGATCGAAGAACGCGGGATCTTGCAGCGTGACGGTGAACGACTCCCAACAGGACTGCGCGATCGAACTGTTAAAGGCCGCGGGATTACCAAACTCCGGCCGGCCGGCGGCCAGCTTTTCCCAGAGAGTCCAGCCGCCGCTATCGACCTTGGTCAGCTTTCCGGGAGCGCTCGCCATAGAGCCCAGGCTGGAAGCGTCGGTCATGGAGCCGTTTTGAAAGAAGACAAAGTCGCCGTCATTCACGGCAATCGCTTCGCTCTTGTCCTGCCGCAGGCAATGGATGCCGGTCACCACGAACTTGCCGCTTTCCGTGGCGTGATCGAGATCTGTCACCCTGCAATCCGCGACCAGACGGACACCGCGGGCCGCCAGCCAGGACTGCAACGGCAGAACCAGGGAATCGTACTGGTTGTAGATGGTTCGCTTGACGCCCGCAAGAGTTTCAATACGGGAAAACTCGAGCAGGAAGCGGTGCAGGTAACGCCGGAACTCGACGGCACTGTGCCAGGGCTGGAAGGCGAATGTGGTGGCCCACATGTACCAGAATTCAGTCTCGAAGAACGCGGGCGAAAGCCAGTCGGTAATGCAGCTCGCGGCTAACTCATCTTCGCCGGCCTGGCTGAGCTTCAACAGTTCGATACGGTCCTCCATGGAGAACCCCATCGAAGTCACCGGCACCTTCGCGCGCCGGCGGTCAACTAGCCGGGCCGTGGCATTCGACTTGTGCCGCTCATTGAACTCCACGGTTTCGTCGAAAACCGTCTGGCCCGCGGCGTTCAGTGAGGGAATCGATTTGTAGAGATCCCAGGTGCATTCATAGTTGTCGGTGGTCAACATGCGTCCGCCGCGCATGGAATACCCGCCCGCCGGATCTCCGGCGCCGTCCAGACTTCCGCCTATCACGGGCGCCGCTTCCAGGATCGAAATGTTTTCGCCAGGCAGGCCGCCGTCGCGGACCATGAAGGCTGCGGCGGCCAGAGATCCGATGCCGCCACCGATGAGATAGGCCTTACAGTTTGGGGCCATCGCGAGATTAGCTGTGGGGCAGGCCATCGTTTTTCGTGGCCTGCCGAGTTCGAGCACGGTGCGCAGACGACAAATAACGATCGTCTGCGCCACGCCACCCTAGCGCCAGCGCCCTTCAACCATCACGTATCCGCCGTGGCGGTGAACCCAGCGATGCGCTACCCAGCGGGCGTGCGGCCGAGGTGGCTGTTCCCACCTTCCCGCGTTCCAGGCGTAAGCATTGCCATCCCAACGGTGATACCCGTTAATCCACACATAGCCGGCGCCGGGCGCCACGCCCCGCGTTTCAACTACAGCCACGGGTGGCGCGACGCGAACCACAACCTCGGCTTTCGCGACGCTCAACGTCAGGGCGCCTGCAAAAACCGCCAATCCGATCAATCGCTTAAATACCACAATACACTCTCCTTTTCTTCGTACCTGCACCTAATCCAACAGCACTTGCACTACCACGCTGCTCTCGGGCAATCGCCACGCAGCCGGCGTCGTCTTAGTGGAATAGCCCCAGCATGTAGGCTACGAGCAGAATCAGTAACACGCCACCCACACCTATGCCTGCGCCGCCTCCGTAACCCCAGCGGCCGTAGCCATAATACCCGCCGCCGCCGAAAACCAACAACAGAATAAGAATCAGTATCAGCATTTTGGATCCTCTCTTTCTGGAGCCCGGCGCTTGCGCAGAGCCCCGACTTGCTTACTTTTCAAGGACGCTTTCAATCTGCCCGACTTTCTTTTGGACTTTGCCGGAGAGGTTTTCCGCTTGGCCTTCCGACTCTAAGTTGGGATTGCCGGCGGCTTGGCCGACCTTCTGTTTGGCTTTTCCCTTCAGTTCGTGAAACTTGCCTTCAACCTTATCCTTAGTGCTCGAGTTCATTGTTTTTCTCCTTGGAAGGGGGCGAAGTGTCCGCCACCCGCCCCCCAATCGAGTTGCACTTCTAGGTCCAATAGGGCTTGGCGTGGTAATAGGTGGCCACTTCGGCGCCCCACACATGGTCGGCCATGTTCGGCCAGTGATCCTTGTCGAAACCGGGAGCGTGATCCAGCAACTTCTTGTCGATGTCCAGGATGAACTGCCTTTCATCGGTGTCGACTGCGAGGGCGCTCCAGGGGATGGCAAACAGTTTGTCGCCCATGCCCAGGAATCCTCCGAATGAAAGAACCGCGTAAGCCACGCGGCCCTTCTCCACGTCGATCATCAGATGTTCGATTGTTCCGAGATCCTCTTTTTGACGGTTCACAACCCTATCGCCCGTTAGAGTGTCTGCTGCCAGAACACTCTGCATCCACCGTCCTTTGGCATCTCTGGTTTGTGACATGAAATCTCCTTTGTTAAATTGATAGTTAAAGGTCTGTAACTACTGATATCCAACGGGCCTTCCATGAGCAGATTTGAGACCAACGCAGGACTGCCGGGAGGCGAGGCTAAAGCCTCGCGCGGGCTGAAGCCCGCCCTCCACTTCGTGCAATTGCTGCCGTCCGTACGGCAAGAATTGCCGGACTTTACTTCCGCGAACGCCGCCGGTATACGATCGACGTCAGCAGGAGGCCCATGCCGAGGAGCGCAGCACTCTGCGGCTCGGGAGCGGCGCCGCCGGAGCTTTCGCAGCCATAAATGGACACGACATTATCGTCCATCGTCACCGCGCCGTTTTGCGCCAAGGCGCTGCCGCACGCAATACTCGCGCCAGTAGTCAAGGTGATGCTCGTTTCCGCGAGAATATTTCCCGAGAAATCGGTTCCGGTGCCGAGAGTCGCCGAGCTCCCGACCTGCCAAAACAAGTTGGGATCGGGCAGACCACCACTGGTATTGATAAAATCGACCATCGAACTGCTCGCGGTCGTCAGCGTGCTCCCCATCTGGAAAACGAATTGCGCATTCGGGTCGCCCTCGGCGTTGAGCGTGAGTGTTCCGGTCAACTGTGCCGACGAGTTAAAGCAATAGACCCCTGGCGTGAGGGTCATCCCGCCCAGATCCTGTCCGGTCAGGTTCGTCGTGCATGGTTGGCCCATGGCGGAATTGTATGCCGTGGTCAGCGCATTCTCAGCCACGATCGCGGAGCCATTATCGACGTCTTCGATTCCCGGTGGAACCACGATCCCTGGGGGAAAGCCGGTGACTGAGCTACCCGGCGTCAGCCCCAGATTTCCATAGACATAGGTCGGGCCGGTATTGGTCACCGCGGATCCTGCCAGGACCGCAAAACTCCCCGCGGCTCCAAGATTGATATTACCTGCACGGGCGTTCAGCGCCCAAAACGAGAGAACCACCAGCCAAATACTCTGCACTCTCATATCGTTTCCGCCCTTCTTACCGCCGTCATCGTCGATCTTGTGATGAATCGTACCGGCAGTCTTAATCGCCCGGCGGCAGAGTGAAATAAAACGTCGACCCCGCCCCCGGTGTCGATTCCATCCACATGCGCCCGCTCTGCAATTCGATGACCTTCTTGCAGAATGCGAGTCCCAGTCCGTTCCCTGGATACTCTTTCCCGTGCAGACGCTTAAACGCCCCGAATAGGCGGCCCTGGAATGCCGGGTCTATACCGGGACCATTGTCTGCGACCGAAATCACCCATTCGTGGTCCGCCTGTTTGGATGAAATGTGAACGCGCGGAGAAGGCGTGTCGCAGTATTCGATGGCATTTCCGATCAGGTGCCGCAGGACCTTGGTCAGGGCTTCGAAGTCTCCCATTACGGCTGGTAAAGGGTCATGGGTAACGACTGCGCTCCGTTCTGCGATCAGCTTGTCCGCCGAGAGGAGCGCCTGGCGAATGACCGCTTCCATGTCCGTGCGGGAGAACTGCCGGCCGCCCGTAACTGTGCCCCAATACTCGACGATTTCGCCGAGTAGCGACTGCGCGCTGGCCACCCCCTCCTGGATGCGATCGAGGTATGCGCCGCCATCCGCCTCGGCCATCAGTTGACTGTAGGAGCCTACATCGCGGAGAGACTCGTGCAGGTTGTGCGCTGCCATCGAGACGAACTCTTCAAAGTCGGCGTTGGCCCGGTCCAATTGCCTTTGGATCTCGATCGATCGGCGCGATTCCGCGTCCAGCGCCTTGCGCAAGCGCGCGATTTCCTCTTCCGGGCGGTTTTGGTCAGAGTCGGCCATTTTCAGTTTGCGCGCCGGGGGGCGCGGACTCCGTATGGTTGCCCGGAATTGTGAACTTGAACGTAGCGCCTTGCCCGGTTTCGGATTCCGCCCAGATCCGCCCACCCTTGCGTTCGACGATCTTCTTGCAAAGCGCCAGACCGATGCCGGTACCGGGAATTTCTTTTCCATGCAAGCGTTTGAACATGCCGAACACGCGGTCGATGTCCTGCGGATCGATCCCGATTCCGTTGTCCCGCACGGTAAACAGCCATCCCTCCGCGGTTTTCTCCGCCGAGACATGGATTTTGGGCGTGTCATCGCCTCTGTACTTGATCGAATTGGAAATGAGGTTCTGGAAAACCTGCGTCAGCATAACCTCCTCGGCCACCACGGTTGGCAATGGACCGGAAGTCACTATGGCGCCGCTCTCCGCGATGGCCGCCTGGAGGTTCAGCAGCGCTTTGGCCAGAACGGCGCCGCAATCGATTGGCCCGAAGGTGCCGTGGTCCCGGCCGGCAACTTCCCAGTAGGACAGCAGCGCTCTCAGCAGCGCCTCGATTCTCAGCGCGCCCTCGGTCGAATAGGCGATGAACTGGTCCGCCTCGTTGCCCAGCTTTCCTGTATACTCCCGGCCCAGCAGCTCGGTGAAGTTCACCACCATCCGCAGAGGCTCCTGCAGGTCGTGCGTGAGCGCATAAGCGAAGTGTTCCAGTTCGGCATTGGTTGTCCGGAGCGCCTCCTCAGCCTGTCTGCGGTCTGTTACATCTTCAATCGCCAGAAGGATGGTCCGCGCTTGCGCATTCGGATTGAAGATTTCGCTGGCGTTGAGCAGCATTACTTTCCGTCCCACATGTTCGAAGTCGTGGGTCACCTCAAAGTCCCGGAACGTGGAGTGCGTGGGGAGGATGTTCTCCAGCAATTCGGCCAGTTTCGGGATATTCCATTGTCCGGTCCCGAGGTCGTAGATCAGGCGGCCCTCGGTCTCCCCCGGCACGGCATGGAACGTTTCGTAAAAGGTCTTGTTGGCCTTGATGACTTGCAGGTTCTGGCTCAGGATCACCAGAGGCTCGCGCACCGTTTCCACAATTGCCTCGGCGAAGTCGGCGCCGCGCTTGGCGGCATCGATATCGATGAGCATCAGCACGGCTCCGTCGATTTTGCCGTTGCTTCCCACCGACGGGAGGATGCGCAGCGAATACCAGCGGCCGTGTGCGTCGCGGATGTCGCGCGGTTTCCGGTCGCCGCCCTCCATGGCGCCCAATAGCAGCCGCCGCAGGTCGGGTAGTTCCATTTGAGGCTGAAGATCGGTTATCGACCGCCCCACGTCGGAAGCGATCAGGTTCAACATCGGTTCAATGGCGCGCGTAAAGCGGCGAATGCGCAGATCCCGCCCAACCATGACCAGGGGTATGCTGATGCTTTCCAGAAGATTGCTCAGGTCCCGGTTGACTTTGCTGAATTCCATATTGCTGATCTTCAGCTCTTCGTTCAGCGTGTTCAATTCTTCGTTGGCCGATTCCAGCTCTTCCTGCGCGGTTTCCAGTTCCTCGTTGCCCGCCTGCGCCTCTTCGTTCGCCGCCCTCAGCTCTTCCATCGTGGATGCATTAGCCTCCACGATCGATTGCAGATACTCTTTGGTTGCGGCCAACTCGCGCAGCAACTGCGCGCTTCCCCGACGCTCCTCGGCCGCGGGCTCGTGCGCCGCGATGGGGCCACGCTTCGGCTCAACGTCTTCGAACAGGACCAGGAAATAGCGTTCTTCGGACGAGGACGATCCCGTAAACGGGACGACCTTGATGTTGACGTCCGTTATCTGGCCTCCGTCTTCAATCCGGAAGCCTTCTTCTTTGGCTGCGGCGTTGGTTTCCTTGGCAGTACGGATCGCCTTGCCCAGGCCCGCGATTAAGCCTTCACGCGCCAGTTTTAGCAGGTTATGGCTCGGCTCGCCCGGCGAAAGCTCCAGGTATGGAGCGGTACGGCCCCGCACCTGAACGATGTTCATTTCATCGTCGACGACGGCGCCGGGAGGCCCATGTTCGGCCAGCACCAGCCGGTCGGCCTCTCTCAGCACGTCCAGCCCGGTTCGGGCCTCGGCAGTTCTCTGCGGTAAATCCCCCCGGCCTTCGGCGCTGCGGCCTTGGCTCTGGCGCGGCGCCGGGGTGCTCGCGGACGGCCGCAGGCAATACACTCTGTGGGTCTTCTCCATTTGATGAAACGAATCGGACAGCGTGCCGATGCTCTCCGATGGACCAACTACCAGGAAGCCCGTCGGCTTGAGGGCGTAATGCAGGATCGACAAGACCTTGCGCTGCAGCGCCGCGCCAAGGTAAATCAGTACGTTGCAACAACTGATCAGGTCCAACCTCGAGAAAGGCGGGTCTTCGGCCACATTGTGCCGGGCAAAAACGCAAACGTCCCGGATGTTCTTTGTAATCTGGTACCCGCGTTCCGAACGGGCGAAGAACCGCGCCAACCGCTGCGGCGAGACGTGCGCAACTTCGGAGTCCTTGTATATGCCGGCGCGGGCTCTTGCGACCGCCGTTTCGCTGATATCGGTGGCGAAAATCTCGAACGGAACGCTCTCTCCCGCCTCGTCCAGGAATTCCATCAAGCAGATGGCGATCGAATAAGCCTCTTGACCCGTTGCGCACCCGGGCACCCAGATCCGGATGGGGTCCCCGGCAGCCCTATTCTCGACCAGAGCCGGGAATACGCTCGTCTTCAATTCCTCGAAGGTCGTTGGCTCCCGAAAGAATGCAGTGACGGTGATCAGGCAGTCCTCGCACAATGCGGTGGCTTCCTCGCGATTCTGCTCGAGATGCCGGCCGTAGTCTTCGAGGCTTTCGAATCCGCGGAGGGTCATGCGCCGCTTGATGCGCCGCGCCAGGGTGCTGGGCTTGTAGTGCGTGAAGTCCACTCCGGTGGCGCTCCGTACCAGCCGGAGGATCTTGGCCAGTCTCGGATCTCCCGGCGGCCCAATCGCCTCCCGGGGGTCGATCGGAACATTCGAATGGTGCGCGATGGCTACCAGTTGCCGCGCGATTCCGGCCGGCGGCAGGACATAATCCACTGCGCCGGCGGCGATGGCGCTGCGGGGCATGCTGTCGAACTTCGCAGAGCCCATTTCCTGGGCGAAGGTGGTGCCGCCCGCGGCTTTGATCGCCTGCAGACCCAGTGTCCCATCCGATGCGGTTCCCGACATCACCACGCCGAGCGCCCGGCTGCCGCGGTCCGCCGCCAGGGCGCGGAAGAAATCGTCGATCGGCATGTTGCGGCCGCTGACCGGCCGGTCCGGGGAGTGCAGGACTCCACCGGAAATGCTCAAATTGCGGCGCGGCGGAATCACGTAAACGTGATTGGCCTCGGTGCGAGTCTCCCCTTTCACCTCGGCAATAGACATTTTGGTCGCTTTGGACAGCAACTCCGTGAGATGGCTCTCGTGACTCGGATCGAGATGCTGAATCAGCACGAACGCCATGCCGGTATCGTCCGGCAGATGCGTGAGCAACTCGGTGAAGGCCTCCAGGCCGCCTGCGGAGGCTCCTACACCAACAATGCGGAATGACCCGGCTTCGGCCGGCTCGTCGGCGGCCGCAGGGGAGGTCTTCTTAGCCGGGGGGGTTGGTCGCTTTGGGCGAGGCGAGTCGGGCGCACGCGGAGAGCGTACAACCCTGCTCGCCCGGCTACCGCCGGTCTTTTGTGCCAAACGTTACCATTACCTTTCTCTCGCCGGAACGGGACGGGTGTCCTTGGACCCGGAGTTGGACCAATGGAGCACGTGAGATGCCATTCTGGCCAGGGTATCGGCGCCGGTCTGTAGACACTCGCGATTGGCGGCCGGCCTACACTGAAATTGTAACGCCGTGTTTCGGTGGGGCAGACGATCGGTTTTTGTCGTCTGCCAGCGCTCCCGAAGGCGGCAGACCACAAGAGGCGATGGTCTGCCCCACCTAAGTAGTCTAGGTGAAAGTCATGCCAGCAATCTGGCGGCCGGCTTGGCGAAATACGTCAGGATGATCTGCGCTCCCGCGCGGCGGATGCACGTCAGGCTCTCGATCATGGCCCGGTCATGGTCGATCCAGCCGTTGCGGGCGGCGGCTTCGATCATGGAAAACTCCCCGCTCACCTGGTAGGCGGCGATGGGCACGTCGAAACGCCGGCGGGCTTCGTGGATCAGGTCGAGGTAGGGCATGGCGGGCTTGATCATGATCATATCGGCGCCCTCCCCCAGGTCCAGTTCAATTTCCCGCATGGCTTCGCGCCCGTTGGCGGGGTCCATCTGGTAGCTGCGCCGGTCCCCGAACTGCGGCGTGGATTCCGCAGCCTCGCGGAACGGCCCGTAGAACACCGAGGCGAACTTGGCGGCGTAGGACAGGATCGGAATGCGGGAGAAGCCGCTCGAGTCCAACTCGCGGCGGATGGCGGCCACGCGCCCATCCATCATGTCCGAAGGGGCCACCATATCGGCACCGGCGCGCGCGTGCGAAACCGCCGAGGCGGCCAGCCATTCCAGCGTCTGGTCGTTATCCACTTCGCCCGCGACGATCTTGCCGCAATGCCCGTGGCTGGTATATTCGCAATTGCAGACGTCGGTAACGATCAGCAGGCTGGGATCCTGGCTGCGGATGGCGCGGATGGCGCGCTGCACGATGCCATCGTCGGCGTAAGCCCCGGAGGCCGTTTCGTCTTTGCTTTCCGGCAGGCCAAACAGGATCACGCCGCCGATGCCGAGCGCCCGCACCTCGGCGCACTCCCGTACGATTTCGTCCACGGAGAGTTGGAAATTGCCGGGCATGGCCCCGATTTCGCGGCGGATGCCCTCGCCCGGGCAGGCAAAAAGCGGCAGGATGAACTCGGCCGGATCCAGGCGGGTCTCCCGGACCAGGCTGCGGATCGGCTCGCTCGAGCGCAACCGGCGCATGCGGTGTATGGGGAACGGCATCCCCTAAATTGTAGCTCAGGGCGCCCCAAAAGCCCTCCGGACACCCTAACCGCGTTAAGGTTCGAAAAAATAAACGCAAATACCCTTGACAAGGGCCTGCGCTTCATTAGAATAAATCCTAAGTCTTGCTTTATGCAGCAGCACCCTTGCGAGCACAACCGTACCGAGATCATCGCCAGGCGCGATGGCGTGGAATACCTGGAATGTCTGGATTGCCGCCAGATCTTCGAAGCCGAAGACCTCGAACCCGTAACAGTTGAGGAAGACGACGAGTAGCGCTGGGGCCGCGTCCTCAGCCCGCTCAGTGTGCCTCTCTACCTCATCTGCCTCCTGGTCTGCGCATGCCGGAATGTGGGGCAGGCCCTCGGCCTGCGGCGGCCTCTCAGGCCGCCTATTCTAGCAGGTTGCCAACCTGCAAGGCCGATTGTCAATCGGCCTTCGCGAGCGAAGCTCGCGTTAGCCGGCTAAAAAGCCGGCTGCGGGCAAAATGCCCGCCCTCCAAACTTGACACGTCCGCCTCTCGCATGGGACACTGACATAGTCTAACTATGGCAGAGAGCCCGAGACGCGACGAAATTCCCCCCGGCACCCTTTACATGCTGATCCTGAAGATGCTGGCCCGCCACGGCCAGCTTCATGGGTACGAGATCGCCAATGCCATTCAGCAAGTGTCCGGCGATGTGCTGCAAGTCGAAGAAGGGTCGCTGTATCCGGCGCTGCAGCGCATGCTGCTGAAGGGCTGGGTGACGGCGGAATGGGGCGTGACGGCGGGTAACCGGCGGGCGCGCTATTACCAGCTCACGGCGCCGGGCCGCAGGCAGCTCCTGGCCGAAGTGGACCAATACCAGCGAGTGAACGGGGCGATTCACAAGATTCTGCAAACAGTCTGAGGTACGGTCGATGACCTGGATTCGTGAATTCTGGCGGCAACTGCGCTACCGGCTCTCGGGCGCGCGCTTTGACCAAGACCTGGCGGAAGAGATGCGTCTGCATCTGGACCTGCGCGCTGCCGACAAACAGGCGGACGGCCTGGCGCCCGATGCAGCGCGGGCGGCCGCGCGGCGGCAGTTCGGCAATGCGGCGCAACTTCAGGAGTCGAGCCGCGAAGCGTGGGGCTGGGCCCTGCTCGATTCCACGCGGCAAGACATCCGCTACAGCCTGCGCACCATGGCGGCGAATCCCGGCTTCACCGCCACGGCGGTGTTGTCGCTGGCGTTGGGCATCGGCGCGAACACGGCAATTTTCAGCATCCTGAACGCGGTGGTGCTGCGGTCGCTGCCGGTGGAAGATCCGCAGCGGCTGGTGCAGGTCAGGCCCGGGCCGGACGGCGACGATGTGTTCACGAATCCGATCTGGGAACAAGTGCGCGACCGCCAGCAGGCGTTCTCAGGCACGCTGGCCTATTCGCCGAAGGCCTTCGATGTGGCTGATGGCGGCGACAGCCATTACGTGAACGGCTTGTGGGTGAGTGGAGATTTCTTCCGCGTGCTCGGCGTGCCGGCCATCCAGGGGCGCGTTTTCACTCGCGACGAAGACCGGCGCGGCACACCGCCTCTGGCGGTGATCAGCTACCGCTTCTGGAAGCGCAATTTCGGCGGCGAGAGTGGCGTCGTCGGCAAGACCGTGCGCCTGGATCGTCATACCTTCGAAATCGTGGGCGTAACGCCGCCCTGGTTTCGCGGCCTCGATAACGACTGGGGGTTTGATGTAGCGATCCCGATCGCCTGCGACCCGATCTTCCATCCCGGGCGCAATGCTCTGGATGAGCGTTCGCAATGGTGGCTGCGCATCCTTGGTCGCCTGCCGGCGGGAGAAAGCATCGAGCAGGCCCGCGACCGCATGAAGGCCATTGCACCGGACGTCTTTCGCGCTACTATCCCGCAAGACTTGCCCGCGGAAGCGCAAAAGGGATACCTGCAGAACTCTTTCTTCCTGAAACCGGCAAGTACCGGCTTCTCCGAGATGGGGATGCAGTATCGCACCGTGCTGTATACCATGATGGCCATCGTGGGCCTGGTGCTGTTAATCGCCTGCGCCAACATCGCCAATCTGCTGCTGGCGCGCGCGACCGCGCGGCAACGGGAGTTCTCCGTGCGCCTGGCGATCGGCGCGGGCCGCGCGCGCGTCATCCGGCAGTTGATGACCGAGAGCCTGCTGCTGGCGGCGTTCGGCTCGGCGGCCGGCCTGCTGCTGGCTTCCTGGGGCGGCCGTCTGCTGATTCACCTGCTTGCGACTACGCATAATCCGCTGGATATCGACCTGTCACTGGATTCCCGCGTGCTGGCGTTCACCATTGGCGCGGCGATCCTGACGGCGCTTCTGTTCGGCCTGGCGCCGGCATTTCGCGCGGCCGGTGCCGAGCTGAACCAGGTGATGAAGGAGAATCCGGCTACCGCTGCGCGCGCAGCGGGGCGTTTCAATTTGGGCAAGGCTATGGTTGCCGGGCAGGTGGCGCTTTCGCTGGTGCTGCTGGTGGCCGCGGGACTATTCCTGGGAACGCTGCGCAACCTATGGACGGTGGACACTGGATTCACGCGGCACAACGTCCTGGTGATCGCGGCGGATGGGGAGCAGGCGGCTATCCCGCTTGGGCAGAGCGCCAACACCTATCGCGAAATCCTGGACCGCCTGCGCGCGCTACCTGGCGTTACCGCGGCGGCCACCGCGCTGCTCACGCCCCTCAATCCCGAAGGCTGGGCCCAGCCGGTAAGCCCCGAGGGCATGGCGCCGGGATCGGCGGGAGACACGTTGATGTTTTTCAACCGGGTGTCGCCCGGATATTTCGCGACGCTACGCACGCCGCTGTTATTGGGTCGCGACTTCGACGATCGCGACACCCTGAAATCGCCGAGGGTCATGATTGTGAATGAGTCGGCGGCCCGTCAGTTCTTCGGCGCGGCGAATCCCATCGGCAAAACTATCGGCTTGGGCCCACGCACGCCCGATAATGCTGTCTTCCAGATCGTGGGGGTGGTGAAAGACACCAAGTACAATCGGATTGACGAACCGGACCGGCGGATCGGCTATTTCGCTGCCGGGCAGGATATGGAGCCGCCGCCCAGGATTCAATTTACGCTGCGGTCGGACATCCCGGTGGAGACCTTGGTTCCCGCGGCGCGCGCCGCGATTCTGGGCTTGAACCGCGGCATCTCGCTGCAATTCCGCAGCCTCGAAACGCAGGTGAACGAATCGCTGTTGCAACCGCGTATCGTGGCGCTGCTCTCGTCCGTTTTCGGTTCGCTCGCGCTGCTGCTGGCCATGGTGGGTCTGTATGGGGTTACGTCGTATGCGGTGACGCGGCGCAAAGGCGAGATCGCCATCCGGATGGCCCTGGGCGCGGCGCGCGGGTCCGTGGTGCGGCTGATGCTGCGCGACGTGGTGGTGCTGCTGGCGCTGGGAATGGCGGCGGGGCTGGCGGCCTCGCTGGCTGCCGGGCGGCTGGTTGCGAGCCTGCTGTTCGGGGTGCAGCCGCGTGATCCGGTACAACTGGCCGGCGCGGTGGTGGTCTTGGCGGCGGCAACTGCTGTGGCAGCGTATCTGCCCGCGCGGCGTGCGGCGCGGCTGGATCCGATGGCGGCTTTGCGGGAAGAGTAGCGCACCACGGCTATGCGACCATCCCCTCAAAGGTGTAGATTAGGAGCAGGCACGTATGATCGAGGAGTCAGTACCGAAGCCGCCCCAACCGGTGCCAGCCGGGCTGCCGGACAAGTGGCTGCGTCTCTTATCAATCTCGGCGCGCGCTGGTGAAGTGTTCGCCAACCGCGACAAGGCTTTGGAGTGGCTACAAACGCCTAGCCCGGCGCTTTTCGGCGCGACCCCACTCGATGCTATCGGAACGGAATCGGGTTATCGGGAAGTCGAGGACATTCTCGGCCGAATAGAATACGGCGTGCTCGGCTGATGTGGGCTTTTCGGGTCTGTCGCGCCAGCCATTCATCCTACGACGGCGAAGGCGCACGCCTATTCGGAGGGCGATGGAACTCCAGGGGCATGAAGGTTCTTTACATGAGTGAGAATCGGTCGCTCGCCGTTCTTGAGGTGCTGGTCCACCTCACCCATACCCTGCCGGACAAGTATGTGATTGGGTCCGCTGAGATTCCAGACGACCTCGCGATGGACGTTCCCGACGTTGGACTCGGCGATAGCTGGGAAACTTCGGTTCATGAGGAACATGCGTTGACCCGCCGCATTGGCGATGCATGGGCTCGAAGCAGACACTCCGCCGTGCTTCGCGTTCCGTCGGTGATTGTGTTTGAGACCAATCTTGTCCTGAACCCAGACCACCCGGACTTCTCGCGAATTCACTTTCTCGATCCCCAGCCGTTCCAATTTGACGCCAGACTGCTGCGGTCCGCTGTGTCTGAGCGCCCGGAAATCGCACCCTTCTGAAACAAAGTCATGCAAGGTGCCTCAGATGCGCCAGCGGCCGAAACCGCGGGCCAATATCATGCCCGGCTCGGTTCCTATGTCCGTGGCAAGGATCCGATCGCCATGCAGCGCGAGGCGCCGCACACGCTGGCCAGCCTGATAGAGGGAGCGCCGGACGAAATGCTGGGTCGGCGGGCCGCTCCCGGCAAGTGGTCCGTCCGCGCGATTCTTGCGCATCTGGCCGAGGACGAACTTGTCAGCAGTTGGCGTTACCGCCAGATGATCGAGCACAGCGGCGCAACGCTGCCGGGATTCGATCAGGACGAATGGGCCAGGCTCGGCGATTATGATTCCTGGACGCCCAGGGAAGCTCTCGAAATGTTTCGCCTACTGCGAGAGGCCAATCTGCGCATGTTCGCCAGGCTTACTCCTGAGGAGTGGCAGCGCTATGGCATGCACGCCGAGCGCGGTCGCATCACGGTCGAAGATCTCGCTCGCCATATGGCCGCACACGACGTCAACCATATCGACCAGGTGCGGCGTTTGCTGGATCTGCCGCCCCAGAGTACAGTAGAAGAAGGCTAGACCCGACATGAAGACCTACAGTTTCAAAGTGGTGGTGGAGCCGGACGATGATCGCTGGCACGCTCACTGTCCGGCGCTGGAACGGTACGGCGCTTCCACGTGGGGCAACACGGAGCGGGAGGCTTTCAGGCATATCCACGAAGTCGTGCGTATGGTTATCGCGGAACTCACCGAAGACGGCATCGGCCGCCTGACATCGCTGGCGGTTTATGGGACCAGTTCAAGTGCGCGGGTGAGGCGTGGCCCCACCCGGATTACGCTGAAGTCGCGCCGATCGGTGGTCAGAATCCGATAGACTTGGCGACGTTCCGCCACCGAGGCTACCATCCCATCGACCAATCCCAAGCCAAGGTCCTTGAATCTCGCATCGAGTTCGAGGGCACGGACGATATCGGATGGGGCAGGTGGCTCGTATTCGTAGCGCGTCTCCGGGTCGAAAATCCCGGCGACCAACTTGCGCATCGCGGCCCGGTGCTCCCGAAGAAAGTAGTCGACCTCCGCGAGGACAAGCCCCGGTACGATGACGAGTCTTGCCGAGGTCAAAACCGTTTCATACTCGGGGAAGCTCGGCTCGCCGGCTGGCGTGCGGGCGAGGGCTCGGAGCAACCCACCGGTGTCGGCTACGATTGGGGGAGTCACTCCTCGAGATCCCGGAACAGCTCGGACTCGTCTCCCAGCTTGGTGTCCGTGGATTCGAACAGGCGCGTTGAGGGCGGGCGCCGGCGCGAATAGTATCGTGAGGCGGCGATGCGCAGACCCTTTCGCATCAGTTCGGAAGCGGAATGTCCTGCCGCCCGTGCGCGCTTCAATGCTCGCACATCCTCTTCGTCCAGCCGAACCGTGGTTGAGATAAGCCGCGCCATACACTCACCATACAATAAGGTGTACCGGAAGGCAATTCGGCCGGTGAGACCCGAAACGAAGCAACAATCTGGCGGCAGTCTTTTTTGTCGCATGAAGGGCGCTGAGGCTCGCGGTCATCGCACACCCGATGGCTTCGCGGTGTTTTTGGGTTCCATGGCTGTGTTGCAGGAGCGCCAGTCCGCGAAGAAGTGGCCCTACGTCATAGCTCTGCGTGAGAAATTGATCGCCGATGGCACCCTCGTCCAGAAGGACGGGTTCTATCGGTTTACAAAAGACGTGGAGTTTTCGAGCCCCAGCGCGGCAGCGGCGGTGATTGAGGGGGCAGCGCGAATGGACTAATTGAATGGAGAACCGAGGACGGCAGAGTCCTCAGGGAGCTCGACGAAGGGACCTAAACGAGGCAGTCATTACCGCCCGTCCTCCCACGCCCCGCGGTAAAGTAGAAGAATGATGCTGCGCACGGCCCCCTGGGTAGCGCTCCTCTGGGTAGCGCTCCTCTATGCGATGCCGTTGCTGGCCTCCGTCGCGCCCCCGTCCGTCTGGGTGCCCGCGCGCTGGAACGGAACCAGCCCCCAATCGCTCGACCTGCTCTCGGGCACGCCCATCAATTGCCTGCTGGTGAACTCGTACTCGCCCGAATTCGTAACCCGCGCGGCCGCCCGCGGCATCGTCACGCTGGCGGTCCTCAAGCCCGGCGCAGACCCCGCCGACCCGGCGCGCCAAGCCATTCGCGCGGGCTTGCAGGGCATCGTGCTGGAGGGCGATTTCCCCGTCGGGACCGCCGCGCGCGTACGCGACATGCTGGCCGATGCGCACGCCGTCGTCGTCGAACTCACCTCCCGCGCGCGCATGCCATTGGGCGGCCCGGACCCCATCGTCGGCACGTATCAAGGCGTGTGGCCCGGCATCCAGGTGCTCGATAATGGCGCAGCCAAAGCGGCTCCTTCCGGCTCGCCTTGGATCGACACCAACACGGGATTCATCCGCTCCGTGCGGGCCTGGGGTCCGGCGATCGTGTGGCTCGGCTATCTGCCGCCGGCGCACAGCGTCGTCACCGGCGAGCGCTATCAGGCAGCCATCGCCGACGCGGAGATGGCCGGCGCGCGCTGGATTCTGGCGCTCGACGACGATTTCGCCGCGCGCCTGGAACGGGGCGACGCCGCTGCCATCAAGAATTGGCGCGGCATGGCGCAGGTTCTCCAGTTTTTCGAAAGCCATCCCGAATGGCGCGCGCTACGCTCTTACGGCAAGCTGGCCGTGGTTCAGGATCATGACGACGCGTTGCTATCGGGCGGCATCCTGGACATGATCGCGGCCAAGCACACGCCCATGCGCGCCATCCCCGGCCAGCGCCTCACGCCCGACGCACTCCAGGGCGCGACCATGGCGGTCGATGTGGACGTCAACTCGCTCACGCCCGAACAGCGCGAGATGCTGAAGAACTTCGCGCGCGCGGGCGGCACCGTGCTTACCGCGCCGCCCGGATGGAAGGGGCAGTCCGCGCTACAGCCCGGACAGATCACGCTGGACACCGCCGAACTCGAACGGCTGAACGACATCTGGCACGACGTGCAGTCCATGACCGGCCGCAAGAATCTGGGCGCGCGCCTGTTCAACGTCTCCTCGATGCTCTCAAACGTGCTGGCCACCGATGACGGCAAGCAGGTGGTGGTCGAACTGGTGAACTACTCGGCCTACCCCATCGAAAACGTATCCGTGCAGGTGCTGGGGACGTTCAAACACGCGCAACTGATCGCTCCCGACGGCATCCAAAAAGATCTGGAGGTTTACGTCACCGAAGAAGGCGGCACGGGCGTGGACATCGAGCGCGTTTCCGCCTGCGCCACGGTGCGTTTAGACTAGAAGAATGACTCGGAGAGAATGGATTGCGCTCATCAGTGCGGCGCCGCTGCTCAAAGCCGCGCCCGGCCCGGAGGGCAACGCCCCTGCCGCGCCCGTGGCCATCGCCAAGTGCGCTTCGTACCAAGAGGATGTCACCGCCCCCCTGGCCACTATGTTCGACCAACTCGGGGGCCTCGACCGCATGGTGCGCGGCAAGACCGTGACCATCAAGCTGAACATGACCGGCAGCCCCGGACTGCGCTTGGACGGCCGGCCGCCGGGTGTCACACACTACGTGCATCCGAAGCTGGTGGGCGCGATGGCGCACCTGATGGGACGGGCGGGTGCGCGGCGCATCCGCTTCGTCGAGAGCGCCTGGGCCACCAGCGGGCCGCTCGAGGATTACCTGCTCGATTCCGGGTGGAACGTGCGCCAGTTGCTGGCCGCCGCGCCGGGTGTGGAATTCGAAAACACCAACGCGCTGGGCAAGAGCAAAAAGTACGCGCGATTCCAAGTGCCGGGCGGCGGCTATCTGTTCCCGGCGTACGATTTGAATCAGGCGTACGAAGATACGGACGTTTTCGTTAGCATGGCCAAGCTCAAGAATCACGCCACCTGCGGCGTAACGCTTTCCCTCAAGAACTGTTTCGGCATGCTGCCCGCGTCCATCTACGGCGACGATGCGGGTGTGGACCAGCCCAACGAAAACCCCACGGCGGGCCGCGCCAAGACCATGCACGCGGGCCGGCGGCAGCCTTCCAAATCGGCGCCGCCCGAGTTGGACCCGTCTTCCAGCCGCGAGCCGGGCTATCGCGTGCCGCATATCGTCGCGGACTTGGTGAAGTCGCGACCGATCGACTTGCAGATTATCGATGGCATTGAATCGATCGCGGGCGGCGAAGGCCCATGGATCAGGGGCGTACACCGGGTGCAGCCGGGAGTGCTGTTGGCGGGGCTGAATCCGGTGTCGACCGATGCTGTGGCGGCCGCCGTGATGGGTTACGATCCCCGTGCCGCGCGGGGCACTGCGCCGTTCCGCACCTGCGAGAATACGCTGCTGCTTGCGGAGCGGCACGGCGTGGGCTCGGCCGATCTGCGCCGGATCGATGTGCGAGGTGTGCCAATCGCCGGAGCCATGTACCGTTATGACGCGTGACACTTGGGGGGCGGGCTTTAGCCCGCGCGGGGCTTTAGCCCGGCTGCTGGCGCTTTTGCCCTTGCTCTCCCTCGCGCTCTCCGCACAATCTAAGCTGACCATGTTTCCCCCCGTGCGCGGCCTGCACGAAATGGTGGGCTCGTGCAACAACTTCGAAGTGGATGCGGGCATGCGCATCCTGGCGGAAGGCGGCAACGCGGTGGATGCGGGAGTCGCAACCACCCTCGCCGCCGGCGTCACCGAACTGGATCACTTCGGCCTGGGCGGCGAAATTCCGATCGTGATCAAAATGGCCGGCAAGCCGGTCGTCGCCATCAACGGCATCGGCACGGCTCCCAAACGCGCCACGGTCGCCTTCTATGAATCGCGCAAGCGGGAGCTTTGGGAACAGCCGGGCCACATGACGCCCATGCCCGCGCAAGGAATCCTGGCCTCGCCGGTGCCCGGGGCGATGGACGGTCTGATCCTGGCGCTCGAACGCTACGGGACGATGTCATTCGCCAGCGTGGCGGCGCCCGCTATCGAATACGCCGACGGATTTCCGGTCACCGAAGTCATGGCCGATTGGATCCGCGGCTCGCAACCGCTGCTGGAGCTCTGGCCCACCTCGCGCGAATTCTTCCTTCCCAACGGCATAGCGCCCCGGCGCGGCGACGTCTTCCGCGAGCCGGCCTTGGCGAAGACCCTGCGCGCGCTGGCCGCCGCTGAAACCAAAGCGCATGGCGACCGCACCGAGCGATTGCACGCGGTCCGCGACTACTTCTACAAAGGTCCCATCGCGCACGAATACGACCAGTTTTGCGCGCGCAACGGCGGCCTGATCTCCTACGATGACATGGCCGGCTTCCAGGCAGAGACCGATGCGCCGCGCACCGGCACGTATCGCGGGTACGAAATCTTCAAGCCCGGCTTCTGGTCGCAAGGCCCGGTGATGATCGAGACCCTCAACCTGCTGGAGGGCTATGACCTGCGTGCCATGGGCCACAACACGCCGGCATACATCCACACTTTGGTCGAAGCCATCAAGCTGGCCTTTGCCGATCGCGACCGCTACTATGGCGATCCGAAGTTTTCCAAGGTCCCCGAGGAGACTCTGCTGTCGAAAGACTACGCAGCCGAGCGCCGCAAGCTGATCGACGCCGACCACGCGTCGCTGGAGCATCGCCCCGGCGCATTCGGCGGACCGCTGCCCATGCCGGCGTCCACCGAATCGACCATCGCGGCGCGCGACACCACTTGCGTGAACGTGGTGGACCGCGAGCGCAACATGTTCTCGGCCACGCCCAGCGGCGGCTGGCTGCCCTCGGTGATCGCCGGCGATACGGGCCTGGCCATGAGCGAGCGTATGCAGACGTTCGTGCTGACGCCCGGCCATCCGAATCAACTGGCGCCGGGCAAGCGGCCGCGCGTCACGCTCAGCCCCATGCTGGTGCTGAAGGATGGCAAGCCGTTTTTGGCGATGTCCACGCCCGGCGGAGACTTGCAGGACCAGACGCTGCTCCAGGTGTTCCTCAATATGGTGGAATTCAATATGTCGCCGCAGGAAGCCATCGAGGCGCCGCGCTTCGACAGCGCGCATCTGTATACGTCCTTCGATTTCCACGAATTCCTTCCCGGCAAGCTGAATGTGGAACGCCGCTTCCCGCAAGCGACAATCGATAAGCTCACGGCCATGGGCCATAAGGTCACGGTGATCGGCGATTGGGGCAATCTTTCCGCGCCCACGGCGATCCGTATCTCCATGTCGGACGGCGTGCT
>JBEKPZ010000067.1:0-27127 GCA_049520215.1 Bryobacteraceae bacterium
TGCTCGGTAAGATCCCGTGTGAACATGCTGCGCACGATGCGGAAGTAATAGTAAATCGCCACGGCGACATAGAGCGTGCCAATCACCGCCAGCGTGTAATGGTGAGTCTCGATCAGCGATAGAAAGATGTAATACTTCCCAAGGAAGCCGGCCGTCGGCGGAATCCCGGCCAGCGACAGCAGGAACAGCAGCATCAGCAGTGCATAGCCCGGGCTCTTCTGCATCAGACCCGCGATATCGTCCATATCTTCGCCGATAATGCCTTTGCGGCGCAGCGCCACCAGCACCAAAAAGGCGCCCAGGTTCATGAACGTGTAGACCATCACGTAGACCGCGATACCCTTGATGCCCGTGGCATTCCCCGCAATCAGACCGAGCAGCATGTAACCGGCGTGTGAGATGGAACTGTAGGCCAGCAGCCGTTTGATGTTGCTCTGGTTAATGGCGGCCAGGTTGCCAACCGTCATGGTGGCGACGGCGATGAAGCTCAGGATGGGCTCCCAGGCATCTCTCGCGGAGGCCAGCGGACCGAGGAACATGCGCAGCAGGAACGCTATGGATGCGGCCTTGGAGGCCACCGAAAGATAGGCTGTAACGGTAGTCGGCGCGCCTTCGTAAGCGTCCGGGGCCCACATGTGAAACGGGACGGCCGAGATTTTGAATAGCAGGCCGACCGACGTGGTGGCCAGGGCCAGCAGGACCAGCGGATCGAAGGGCCCGCGCGCTTCCATGGCGGCGGCGATATCCGCCAGTTTGGTCGATCCGGAAATACCGTACATCACCGAGAAGCCGTAAGCCAGGAAGCCGCTCGAAAATGCGCCCAGCAGCAGATACTTCATAGCCGCTTCGTTGGAGCGCTTGCTGGTGCGCAGGAAGCCCACCATCACATAGAAGGAGAGCGCCATCAACTCCAGGCCGATGAAGAGAGTGACTAAGTCCGTGCCGGAGGCCAGGAAGAACATGCCGCACTGGGCGAACATCATCAGCGAGTAATACTCGGCGTGGTGTTCGCCTTCAATCTCCAGATACTTGTACGAGACAATCGCGACAATCACTGTGGCGGCGATGAAGATCCAATTGAAGAAGATGGAGAAACCATCCATGACGAGTGAGCCGTGGAAAGCTTCGCGCACACCGTTGGCCAAGTCCGCCTGCTGGTTCCACAGACCGTACCCGGCGAACCCTTCGCCGAGGATCAGAAAGAACAGCAGGTACTTGCGCTGCCGGGGATCGGGAAAAACCACGAAGTCGAACAGCAGGATGGCGCATCCGAACAAGGCCAGCATGACCGCTGGAACGAGGACAAAATGGTCGGCGCCGGTGTAGAACTGGTTCATTGGCCATTCACCCCCGTCGCCGGCCGCGTGCTCGCCTGCGCGCCGCCCTGATAATAACCCGGCTTTACACGCTCCACGATCTGCTGCACGGGCTTCTCCAGGATGTCGAAGTACGGCTTCGGATAAACGCCGATCCAGATAGACCATGCAATCAGCGGCAGAAACACGACGATCTCGCGCAGGGAGAGATCGGGCAGATGCAGGTTCTTTGCGTTGGTGATCTGCCCCAGCATGGTGCGCTGGTAGAGCCACAACAGGTACGCCGCGCCAAAAATCACACCGGTGACCGCGAAGGCCGCCCACGCGCGATTCGCCTCGAACGCGCCTTGCAGAATCGTAAATTCGCCCACGAATCCGTTCAGCAGCGGCAGCCCGGCGGAGCTCAACATGGCAATGGCGAAGATCACGGCGTATTTCGGCATCACGTGCGCCAGGCCGCCGTACTCCGCGATCTCGCGCGTATGCCGCCGCTCGTAGATCACCCCAATGATCAAGAAGAGCATGCCGGTGGAGATACCGTGATTGATCTGCTGCAGCACGCTGCCGGCCAAGCCATTGGGGTTCATGGCGAAGATACCCAGCGTGCAAAACCCCAAGTGACTCACCGAAGAGTAAGCCACCAGCTTCTTCCAATCCTTCTGCATCAGGCTGACCAGCGCGCCATAGATAATGCCGATAATCGAGAGCACCGCCAGGATCTGCACGATGGTCTGGTCCACCGAAGCCTTCGGCAGCAGCGGCAGCGAGAAGCGGATGAAGCCATAAGTTCCCATCTTCAGCAGCACGCTGGCCAGGATGACCGAACCCGCGGTGGGCGCCTCCACGTGCGCGTCGGGCAGCCATGTGTGGAACGGGAACATCGGCACCTTGATGGCGAAGCCCAGGAAGAAGGCCCAGAACACCCACTGCTGCAACCCGAGCGGCAGGCTCAGCTTCATCAACTCGGAGATTTCAAAAGTGTACTTGCCGAACTGGTTGGCGTACTGGAAGTACAGCGTCAGGATACCCAGCAGCATCAGCACCGAGCCGGCCAGCGTGTAGAGGAAAAACTTGATGGCCGCGTACAGCTTGCGCGGTCCGCCCCACACGGCGATGATGAAGTACATGGGCACCAGCACCAGTTCCCAGAACACGTAGAAGAGGAAGAAATCGAGCGACATGAATACGCCCAGCATGCCCACTTGCAGCAGCAGAAACATGCAGTAGTATTCTTTGAGCCGGTCCTGCACGGCGTTCCACGAGGAGAGGATGGCGATGAAGCCTATGACCGTGGTCAGCATGATCAGCAGCAGGCTGATGCCGTCGATGCCGATCAGATACTGCGCGCCCAGGCTGGGTATCCAGTTGGCGCGCTCCACGAACTGAAAGCCGGAAACGCCTTTGTCGAAGCGCGAAACCAGCGGCAGCGAAATCAGGAAACCGGCGAAGCTGGCCAGGTTCGCCCAGACCTTGATCAGTTCTTTCTGGCGCGACGGAATGAACAGCAGGACCAACAGTCCCGCCAGCGGCGTGAACAGCACCAGACTGAGTAAGTGGTCGTTCATTATTTACCCGCCAGATAGTAACCAAAGAAGACCAGCACGCCCACCACGACGAACAGGGCGTAGGCCTGCACGCGCCCGGTTTGCAGGATACATACCGGATAGGACAGCAGCTTCACCGTGAAGGAACCCAGGCGCACCGCGCCATCCACGATCCAGGTATCCCACCACATCGAGACACGCGAGGAAAAGCGCGTCAGCCATCCCGCGCCGTTCACCGCGCCATCCACCACGTTGCGATCAAATGCGCCCAACGCCTCGCCGCCGCCTTTGCCCAGACCGTTGACGAACAGGAAATCGTAGATCTCGTCCACGTAATACTTGTTGTAAAGCAGCCCGTGCAGCGGCTTGAGCGACTTTTCGAGCGTATTGGGAACCTCGGGACGCGTGCAATAGAAGTAGCGGGCCACTACGATCCCAATGATGGCCACGGCCACCGAAACCCCCATCAGAATCCATTCGGTGGAGGCGTCATGCGCGCCTTGTTTGGCCGCTTCGATGGCCGCCGAGGCAAAGGCTGGCTCCAGCCAGTGCTCGAACCCGTGGAAGCGCTCCGATAGGAGGCTCCACGCGTTCGGAACGCCCAGCCAGCCGGCAAATACACCGCCCACAGCCAGCAGAACCAGCGGAACCGTCATCGTAGGCGGCGACTCATGAATGTGGGCAGCTACGTCCGGCGCCACATGCGACTTGCCATAGAACGTCATGTTCATCAGGCGCCACATATAGAAAGCGGTTAGACCGGCGGTTGCCAGGCCGACGAACCACAGAGCCTTAGACCCCGCGGGAGAGCTGTACGTCTGCCAGAGGATTTCGTCTTTTGAGAAGAAGCCCGCGAAGCCGGGGATGCCGGCAATGGCCACCGATCCGACCCACATAGTCCAGTGCGTGATCGGAATCTTGTCCTTCAGGCCGCCCATACGGCGCATGTCCTGCTCGCCGCCCATGGCGTGAATCACGGAACCGGAACACAAGAAGAGCAGGGCTTTAAAAAATGCGTGCGTAAATAAATGGAAGATGGCAACCCAATAAGCGCCCACGCCCAGCGCCAGAAACATATAGCCGAGCTGACTCACCGTGGAATACGCCAGCACGCGCTTGATATCGTTCTGCACCAGCCCAATGGTGGCTGCGAAGATCGCCGTGAACGCGCCTATCCCCGCGACAATATTAAGAGTATGCGGCGTCAGTTGGAACAGCGCTGCCGACCGCGCCACCATGTACACGCCGGCGGTCACCATGGTCGCGGCATGGATCAGGGCGGACACCGGCGTGGGACCTTCCATAGCATCCGGCAGCCAGACATACAGCGGGAATTGCGCGGACTTGCCCGTTGCGCCGATGAAGAACAGCAGCGCCATGGCGCTGAGCACGCCGAAGCCAACCGTCTCCGCGTGGAACTGCCCGCCGCGCAGCAATTCGTTCACTTTCAGAAAACGAACCGTGCCCAGCACGCTGAACATCAGCAGCATGCCCAGGATAAATCCCGCGTCGCCCACCCGGTTCACGATAAACGCCTTCTTACCGGCGTCGGCCGCCGACTTCTTCTGGAAGTAGAACCCGATCAACAGGTAGCTGCACAACCCCACGCCTTCCCACCCCACGAAAAGCAGCGTGTAATTGTTGGCCAGCACCAGCATCAGCATGAAGAAGATGAACAGGTTCAGGTAGCCGAAGAACCGGTAATAGCCGTTGTCGTGGGCCATGTAGCCGACGGAATAAACGTGGATCAGGAAGCCGATGCCGGTGACCACCAGGATCATCACCGCGCTGAGCGGGTCGAGCAGAAAGCCCCAATCGGCGCTGAACGTGGCCAGGCGGCCATCCGCCATGTGGAACGGCAGCCCCGCCAGCCAGGTGAATTGGATCACTTCATGCACCCTCACCGTCTGCTGCGCCAACTGCCAGACCGCGCCCGCGGAAAGCAGGAACGAGATCAGCACCATGCCTGGACAGAGCAGGCTGACCAGCACCTTCAGGGGCGAGCCGTGATGGTGATGGTGATGGCTTCCGTGCTCGTGGGAATGCGAGTGTCCATGATCGTGATGATGATCATGCTCGTCGTGGGTGTGCTCCACGCCCGGCGCCACCGCAACCTCGGACGCGGGCTGCGGGTCGAGCAACCTCCCGAACAGCAGCATGAGCAGCGCGCCCGACAGCGGGAATAGCGGGATGAGCCAAATCAGGTCGAGGAAATTCAAACAGTATCTCCCTGCCCTACCATTTCAGTAAGTCCACCTCGTCGGCCAGCACCGTCTCTTTATTGCGGAACAATGCGATCAGGATGCCCAGCCCCACGGCCGCTTCGGCCACCGCGTCGGCGATCACGAAGATTGCGAACACCTGCCCGTTCAGATTGCTCCAGTGGTGCGAGAATGCCACCAGGTTGATATTCACCGCGTTCAGGATCAGCTCGATGGACATCAGAATCACGACGATGTTCCGCCGGGTCAGTACGCCGACCGTCCCGATCAGCAGAAGGGCGGCGCTCAAGGCGATGTAATGCGCGGTGGTAATCGGGTACACGTTCAAATCCTCTTCTTGGCCATCACCACCGACCCCACTACTGCCACCAGCAGCAGGATCGAAGCGATCTCGAACGGCAGCAGATACTCTTGAAATAATACGTCGGCCAATTGCTCGGTATTTCCCAAGGCGGAGGCCGCGGGCAGGATGCCGGGCTGTGCAATCAGGAATGGGGCGCCGTCCTTCCCCAGGAACCAGAACACCTGCACGCCCACCAGCACGACGCAGACCAGCGCGATGATCCATTGCCCGTTGAACTGCTTTTCCTTGGCTGCCAGATCCAGATTCACCAACATGATCACGAACAGGAACAGCACCATGATGCCGCCAATGTACAGCACGATCTGTACGGCGAACAGGAATTCCGCCTGCTGCAACAGGTACAAGCCCGCCACCCCCATCAGCGAAACGATCAGGGACATGGCGCAGTGAACGGCGTTCTTGCGGGTAATCGTGAAAATGGCGCCAGCCAACACCATGACGGCGAAGATGTAAAAGGAGATGGCCTGGGTGAGCTCTGGGGTCAGCATTTGTATTGGGTCGGCTTGGGACCTTCTTCGAGCATCTGGCGATCCCAGATGGCGCCTTCGCGGGTGTAGCTGGCCAGTTCGAAATCCTGCGTCAGCTCGAGCGCGTCCACAGGGCAGGCGTCTTCGCACAGCCCGCAGAACATGCAGCGGGATGTGTCGTAGATGAAGGTGGTCAGCTCTTTGCGCTTGGTCTGCTCGTTGCGCTGGCTGGTGACCACGATGAGGTTTTCCGGGCAGGCCAGCGCGCACAGGTTGCAGGAGATGCACAGCGTCTCGCCATTATCCGGGTTGATGTTGAGCCGCGGAGCGCCGCGATAGCGCTCGCCGACTTTAGGCCGCTCGGCCGGATACTGCTCCGTATAGATACGCTTGGGGTCCTGGTTGCGAAAGGTCACCCAGAGACCCTGGAATAGATCCACCAGAAAGACCTTCCGAAAAAGATTCACAATCATGATCGCCCCCTCGCCCGCTCGCCCCTTCGCCCGCTCGCGTTCACCGGTCCACCTCGCCGAGCACGATATCCAGAGTACCAATAATCGCGACCACGTCGGCCACCAGACCGCCGCGCACCATGCAGTCCAGCGCCTGCAAATTCACGAACGAGGGCGGCCGCACGCGCATGCGATACGGCTGCGTCGAATTATCGCTCACGATGAAATAGCCGAGCTCGCCCTTGGGCGCTTCGATCGACACATAAACCTCGCCCACCGGCGGCTTCACCACCTTGGGTACCTTGCCCATGATGGGTCCGCTGGGGATGCGATCCACCGCCTGCCGGATGATGCGCGTGGCCTGCCGCATCTCCTCCATGCGCACCGTGTACCGGTCGTAGGTGTCGCCGTTCTCGCCGATGGGGATGTCGAATTCGTACTGCTCGTAGCCGGAATATGGCTGCGCCTTGCGCAGATCCCACTGGACGCCGGCGGCGCGCAACACCGGCCCCGTGACGCCGTATTCCTTACACTCCTCGGCCGAGAGAACTCCCACGCCCTTCAGCCGGCCCATCCAAATGCGGTTGTTGGTCAGCAGTTCCTCATATTCATCGACCTTGGGGATGAACCAGTCGCAGAACTTCTTGACCTCCTCCTCGAATCCGTCGTAGGTTTCGTACTGCAGTCCGCCGATGCGGAACGCGTGCGTGGTCAGGCGGGCGCCGCAGTAGTTCTCGAAAATCTTCAGCACTTCCTCGCGCTCGCGCAGGCAGTAGAACACCGGCGTGATGGCGCCGATATCGAGGGCATGCGTGCCCAGCCACAGCAGGTGGCTGGCGATGCGGTTCAGTTCGGTGAGGATCACGCGCACGGCCTGCGCGCGCGGCGGCGCTTCGATGTTGAGCAGTTTTTCGACCGCCAGGCAGTAGCCCAACCCGTTGGAGACCGAGGCCACGTAATCCATGCGGTCCACGTAAGGCGCGAACTGCTGGTAGGTGCGGTTTTCGCCGATCTTCTCCACGCCGCGGTGCAGATAACCGATCACGCACTCGGTGCCGTTCACCTTCTCGCCATCGAGCTTCAGGATCACGCGCAGCACGCCGTGCGTGGACGGGTGCTGCGGACCCATGTTGATGACTAACTCGGTCGCGTCTAGAAAGGTGGCTTCCGGCATAGAGGGTTATTGCCCGCTTTCGATGCCCAGGTTCTCCCGCACCCAACCGTCGTCCTGCTGCAATATTCCGTAGTCCTTGCGCAGCGGGTAGCCCTGCCATTCCTCGGGTAGCAGGATGCGGCGCATGTTGGGGTGGCCAGCGAACTGGATGCCGAACATGTCGAACACTTCGCGTTCCAGCCAATTGGCCGTCAGATGCACGGTGACGGCGGTGGCCGGAGTGTAGCCATCCGGGATCATGGTCTTCACACGGATGCGCTCGTTGCGCGCGAAGCTATATAAAATGTAGACCAGGTCGAAGCGGTCGGCTCGCTTGGGGTAATCGACGGCCGTCACATCCACCAGGTAATCGAAATCCAACTCCAGCTTGAGGGTGTCCAGGATAGCGATGACGGCATCCGGTTTGGCCACCAGGAAGTTCTGCCCCAGGTAGGTCGAGAATTCCGTGATGTCGCCGCCGAAATGCTCTTTCAGGAGTTCGGTGATATCGCTCTCCCATGGCGTAGTGACCATGACGGCGGGGGGTTTGGGAGGCGCGGCATGGGCTGGCGCGGCAGGCTTTGGGACAGCTGGTTTCGGCGCCGGAGGGGCCGGCTTTTCCATCGGGCCTGCGGCCTCGCCCCCGGAGGGAGGAGGCGCCGGAGAGCCCTCGGGCTTTTGCTCGTCAGCCATTTGATTTCCTGCGAAGATCACTACACATATCACCTGCCCCTAGGGAGTGTCAATCGCGGGTGGGCGACAACGCTTCGAAGGAGCGCGTGTTCTTAACAGCGGCCCGCCAGGGATTAGAATGAAGGAGGCAAAGCCATGAAGCTCCGCAGCTTGTTTCTTCTACTCATCGCGGGTTCACTCGCTTTCGCGCAGCAGGTAGCCGCGCAGGGCCAGTCCGCATCCGAAATGGAGACCAAGGAAGCGCCCGCGAAGTTCACGTCGCGGGTGAATTTGGTGCCCGTGACCGTAGTCGTGCGCGACCGTCAGGGCCATGCCGTGGGCAACCTGACAAAGGAAGACTTTCGTCTGCTGGACAACGGGAAGCCGCAGGTCATCTCGAGATTCTCCTTGGAGAAGCCAGGTACGCCGGTGGTGCTGCAAAAAGAGGCGGGCGATCTGGAGCCGCAGCCGGAGGCCAAACCGCCGGTGGCAGGTGCAGCCGCCGCGCCGCCCCCGGTGCTCGCGGACCACTTCGTGGCCTATCTGTTCGACGATATACACGTGAAGACCGAAGACATCATGCGCGCGCGCGACGCCGCCGCGCGGGTGATCGCAACGTCCATGCCGCCAGCGGAGCGGGCTGCGATCTACACCACGTCCGGCCATATCGTGCAGGAGTTCACCGACGACAAGGCGAAATTGCAGGAGACGCTGGCACGCCTGCAGCCGGCCCCGGTGGCCGGCGGCATAGGCCATGGCATGGACTGCCCGGACATCAGCTATTACATGGCGGACCGCATCGTGAACCTCAATGATGGGCAGGCACTCCAGGTTGCGCTGATCAATTATCAGGCGTGCAGCGGTAATCAATTCGCCACCACACAGGAGGTTCTGGGGTTCGCGGAGTCCGCGCTGAACGCAGGCGAGCACGAGACCCGCCTGGCAACCAGCGTCCTGGTCAAGGTAGTCCGGCGCGTCGCGGGGATGCCGGGACAGCGCAACATCGTGCTGGCCTCTCCCGGCTTCTTCGTGCCTTTCGCCGACCAAACGGATGTCACCGATGCGATTAACCGGGCGATCAAGGCGAACGTGATCATCAGCACTTTGGATGTGCGCGGACTTTGGACCCTGCCAGGATTTGACGCCTCCAGGCCGACGCCGGCGGGAGGTCCTCAGGTCCTGAACATGGTGAGTCAGTATCTTCAAGAAGAGGCGCAGGCCCAGGAGTTTGTCATGGAAGACCTGGCGCACTCCACCGGCGGCGACTGGTTCCACGCCAATAACGACCTCGGCGACGGATTCCGGCGTCTGGGCACCGCGCCGGAGTTCATCTATGTGCTGGCTTTTACGCCCGAGAATCTGAAGTCGGACGGCAAGTTTCACAAACTCCAAATCGCGTTGCGGGAGCCCAAAGGGCTGAGCGTGCAGACGCGCAAGGGCTACTACGCGCCGCAGCACGGCGCGGTCGCCGGAGACCAGGCCAAGCAGGAAATCGAAGATTCGGTCTTCTCCCGCGAAGTTATAAAGGATATTCCGCTAGCCGTGCGCACGCAGTTCTTCCGCTCCGGTGACGTTGACGCGAACCTCTCGGTCGTCGCGCAACTGGATATCAGAAGCCTGCACTATCGGAAAGCGGAAGGGCGAAACCAAGATATCCTGACCATCGTATCCGCTCTTTTCGACCTCAACGGAAACTATGTGGCTGGCGAACAGCGGGACCTGACTCTGCGGCTGAAAGACGAGACTCTGGAGAAGAGACTGGATTCCGGGATCAAGGTCAAGACCAGCTTCAACGTCAAAGTGGGCAGCTACGTCGTGCGGGTGGTGGTAAGAGACAGCGAGGGCGAGATGATGGCGTCCGACAACACAGCCGTGGAGATTCAGTAAGCGGGGGACTTACTCGTGGGGCGGACCTCCAGGTCTGCGCGGGTCCTCCAGGACCCGCAGGCCGACGTGGACGTCGGCCGCACGGTAGAAAGCCCACCGCAAGTTATTGAAATTGGAGGGCGGCCAATCTTGGCCGCAGTCGCCTTTTTAGGCGGCCAGAAGCCGGCTGAAAGGCCGGCTGCGGGCAGGATTGCCCGCCCTCCACCTGGCTTTTATCACTATTCGTGGGCCGAAGGCCCATCCTGACAGGCGTGGACGCCCGCCCCACACGCTAGAATGAAAGCGTTCGATGCTTCAGCTCTTCCGGTCCTTTCTGCCGCTGCACAATCCGATCGGCTTCGGCGCGAGCGATTTCATTGAGCTGGAAATCGCAGCGCTGCTCATTCTGATGATTGCGGCGCACGCCGGCCTGGCCGGTTGGGCGCGCAAGCTGGCGGCGCGCACCGGGTGGTGCATGTTAGCGCTCGCGATCCTGCCCATCGCGCTGCGGCTGGCGCTGCTGGCGCAAAGTCCGGTGCCCACACCGAACGGCTCCGACGAGTTTTCGCACCTGCTGGTGGCCGACACCCTGCGCCACTTCCGCCTGGCAAATCCGGCGCATCCGCTACCCCAGTTTTTCGAAACTACTTTCGTGTTGCAGGAGCCGAGTTACAGCTCTATCTTTCCGATCGGACAGGGCCTGGCGCTGGCGCTCGGACGCCTGCTCTTCGGCCATCCGTGGGCTGGCGTGGCCCTTGCGGTGGCGGCGCTCTGTGCCCTGTGCTACTGGATGCTGCGGGCTTGGACCACGCCGGGTTGGGCGCTGGTGGGCGGATTGCTCACCGTGATCCAGTTCGGGCCGCTGAGATATTGGATGAACACTTATTGGGGCGGCGCGGTTTCGGCCGTTGCGGGTTGCCTGGTGTTTGGATCGCTGCCCCGATTGCGGGCGAGTTATCGGACTCGGGACGCGGTCTTGTTGGGCCTGGGAATTGGCATTCAGTTACTCACGCGTCCCTTCGAATGCGTGCTGATGGTGGCGGCCGTCGTGTTGTTCTTTCTGCCGGCGCTGCGGGGACCGATACAGTGGCGCGAAGTCGCGCGAGTGACGGCGGCGTTAGCTCTTACGATCTTTCCGGCCGTGGGATTGACCTTGCTCCACAACAAACAAGTCACTGGCAGTTGGACAACGCTCCCTTATATGCTCAGCCGGTATCAATATGGCGTGCCCACCACCTTCACGGTACAGCCGAATCCGGCGCCGCATAGGGAGCTGACCGCCGGTCAGCAGCTTAACTATGAAGAGCAAGCCG
Organism: Bryobacteraceae bacterium; assembly: GCA_049520215.1. Lineage (GTDB taxonomy): Bacteria > Acidobacteriota > Terriglobia > Bryobacterales > Bryobacteraceae > Bog-159. Next base: position 11,370 of record JBEKPZ010000067.1, read on the forward strand.
CCACGCACGGTAAGGGCGCGGACACGGTACGCGGCTTCGTGGAGCGGCTGACCTCTCGCGCGCGCTTCTACCGTTTCTTCTTCCTGCCGCCACTCTACCTGGCTCTGCCTTTCTTCTTGCCGTCGTTGCGGCGGTGGCGATTTGCGTGGGTCGCCCTGGCGCTGGCGATGTTCGGTGTAGGCACGAACTTCTATCCTTATTTCTATCCGCATTACATCGCCGCGGCCACGTGCCTGTTCGTGCTGGTAAGTGTGATTGGGCTTGAAAGGATCAGCCGGATTACGATCCGCGGATATCGAGCGGGCTGGGAAGCCGCCCAACTCCTCGTGCTCCTTTGCGCCGCCCAGTTCCTGTTCTGGTACGGCTTCCACGCGTTCGCGAATACCAACGCCTCGGTCGCCATGCTGCAATACGACGCCTGGGACGACGTGAATCATGGCGATCCGGAAGGGCGGATCGCGGTGCACGACCGCCTGGCGCAGGCCGGCGGCAAACAACTCGTGTTCGTGCGCTACTGGCCGCAACACCGCTTTCACGAGTGGGTTCAAAACGCCGCGGATATCGACCGGGCACCAGTGGTTTGGGCGCTCGACCGCGACGCCGCGGAGAACGAAAAGCTGCGGCACTACTACCCGGATCGCACGGTTTGGTTATTGGAGCCGGACGCGCACCCGCTTAAGCTGGCTCCATACCAGCAGGCGCCGGCGCCCGCGCCGCCTCCTAAGACTAACGAGCCGCGGGAGAAACCTAGCCCGGTAATGAACGGCATCCAACTGCTGCCGGTACAATAGAAGCAGAAGCCGGCTGAAAGCCGGCTGCAGGCAGGTGCCCGCCCTCCTTGGCGCATCCTCTATTGCGCCGGCACGCGCATGTTGTGCACGGCCGCCACGCCCAGCAGAGCGGCGGCGGCAAGATTCGCGGATGCGAACAACGGTGTTTGATAAGGCGCCTTGCGCAGGATAAAGTGCTGTGCGACCACACCACCGGTCAGCGCGCCCAACTTGATCGCCAGGGAACCGTAGCCGAAGCTCTGTCCCGTCCGCACTAGCGGGTTGGTTTCATGTTTTCCCCAGGAACTGGCGGCATCGGCCGCGTCGGCCCCTGCCAGCAGCGCCTGGCTTACGCGCCAGACAGTACGCCAGCGGGCCGGCCTGTCGGCGGCCGACGCCGATGGCAGAAGAAGAACGGTAAACAAAAGCAAAACTGCAGAGACGCGATGCACAATAACCTCCGAAGAAGTATTCGGCGGTATTGGCAAAAAGCGTTAGGATAGCGGGTATGCGTGGCGTGGCGCCCCCTTCGTGACTGACACCCTCGACTTTGTCGTGCGCCACGGTTACGCGCTGCTGTTCTTCTGGATACTGGCCGAGCAAGGCGCGTTGCCGCTGCCCTCCGCGCCCCTGCTGCTGGCCTGCGGCGCGCTCGCCAAAGACGGACGCCTGGCCCTTCACTGGATCTTCCTCACGGGCATGGCGGCTTGCCTGCTCGCGGACAACGTGTGGTTCATGCTGGGGCGGCGCCGGGGCGCGAAAGTGCTGCGCTTCATCTGCCGGGTGGCGCTCGAGCCCGACTCGTGTGTGCGCCAGACAGAGACCGCGTTCCTGCGCTACGGCAGCCGGTCCTTGCTGGTGGCCAAGTTCGTGCCCGGCCTGAACGCCGTCTCCGCGCCGCTGGCCGCCATCTCCGGTGTGCGCTGGGGCAGGTTCCTCCTGTTCGATACTCTGGGCGCGCTGGTCTGGATCGGTGTCTACACCGGTTTGGGCTATATCTTCAGCAGCGAACTCGACAGGGTGGGAGACTATGCGGCGCGGATGGGTTCCTGGGTGGGGGTGCTGGCAGTGGGACTGCTGGCCGCCTGGATCGGTTGGAAATTCGCGCAACGCCGGCGCTTTTTGAAAAAACTCGCGGTGGCGCGCATCGCTCCGGAGGAGTTGAGACGGAAGCTGGAAGCCGGCGAGGAGGTGGTGGTGGTGGACGTCCGTAGCGCTCTCGAAAGCGAAGCGGACTCCGTGCCGGGAGCGTTGCGCATTCCGCTCGAAGACCTGGAGACGCGCCACGGCGACATTCCCCGCGATCGCGATATCATCCTGTTCTGCAGTTGACCAAACGAAGCCTCCAGCGCCCGTGCGGCGCTGCTGTTGCAAAGGCGGGGGATCGTGCGCGTGCGCCCGCTCGCCGGCGGCGTGGACGCCTGGCGCGCGCTCCACTGGCCCGTGTAGCCGGCGCAGACAAAGGCGATAGAAGAGTGATAGAATGCCCATCGCGTGCAAAAATACTCTCTCCGCGCGGAACTGGCCGCCGAGTTCCTGGGCACATTAATCCTGATCCTGCTGGGCAACGGCGTGGTCGCCATGGTGGTGCTGTTCGCCAAAGGCACGCCGGGCGAAGTGGTGCACGGCGGGTTCACCAACATCACCATCGGATGGGGACTGGCGGTGACCATGGGCTGCTATGCCGCGGGGCGCATCTCCGGCGCGCATTTGAATCCGGCGGTGACCATCGCTCTGGCTATCTTCCGCGGTTTCTCCTGGCGCAAGGTGGCGCCCTATATCCTGGCGCAGGTGGCGGGCGCATTCCTGGCCGCCGCGCTGGTGTTTTGGAACTACCTTCCCGCGTTCCATGCGGCCGATCCCCACCTGGATCACACCGCCGGCGTCTTTACCACGTTCCCGGCGTTTCCGGAAGTTCCCAGCGCCGGCCTGCTCGATCAGACCATTGGGACCGCCATCCTGTTGTTCATGGTGATGGCGCTGACCGACGCGCGCAATCAGCCGCCCGGCGCCAATTTGACGCCAGTGCTGGTGGGCGCCGTGGTGGTCGCCGTGGGCATGTCTTTCGGCGGAATGCACGGCTATGCCATCAACCCGGCGCGCGATTTCGGCCCACGGCTGTTCACGGTGGTGGCGGGGTTCAAGAACAACGGCCTCACGGATGGGAGCATGGTCTTCTGGGTGCCGATCGTCGGGCCGATCCTGGGCGGTATCGTCGGCGCGGCAGCATACGATTGGGGCCTGCGCCGGTTCCTGCCGGAATAGTCGAACGAGAGGGCGGGTCCAGGGGACCCGCGCAGACCGGGAGTCTGCCCCACACGCGTCTGCGCTATAATGACAGTTGCGTCTTCCCGCGCCCGGGTATTCCTATGTTCCTTAGCATCAAAGAGATGGAATTGCGGAAGGTTCGTTTCGACGAAACCTTCGCGCCCCGCGATCTGGATTTCGAGCAAGATGAAATCTGGCTGGCGGGTCCGCTGCACGCGCAGGGAACGGCCGAATTGCTGGCCAATACCGAGGGCGAAGTCCGCATCCAGGGCCGCTTCGATGTGCTGATGGAGGCGGAATGCGACCGCTGCCTGGGCCGCGCGCGATTTCCACTGGATACCAAGTTCGATCTCTTCTACCGGCCGATGTCTTACATCGCGCGGGAGGAAGAGGTGGAGATCGATGAGGGCGAAGCTGAATTGGGCTTCTATCAAGGCGGCGGGATGGAGTTGGAAGATATTTTACGCGAGCAAGTCCTGCTGGTAATGCCCATGCAGCGGATCTGCCGTGAGGATTGCCAGGGGATCTGTCCAACGTGCGGCGGCAACCGCAATGAAACGCCGTGCGACTGCACCGAAGAGCACGCCGGTAACCGGTGGAACGCTCTCGAAGGTTTGAAAGACCTGAAAACACTTTGAAAACCCCGAGGTTCCGGGGTAAACTCTTTGAGGTACTGAAATGCCGAATCCGAAACGACGCCACTCTGCGCGGCGGACCCAAACTCGCCGCGCGCATGATTCGTTGAAAACTCCCGGGATGTCCGAATGCCCCAACTGTCATGAGCCCAAGCTGCCGCACCGCGTGTGCCCGCACTGCGGACAATACAAGGGCCGCGAAGTAGTGGAAGTCGAGCAGGAGTAGCCATCTGCCCAACATGGTCACCATTGCCGTCGACGCAATGGGCGGAGACAACGCCCCGAAAGCGGAAGTCGAAGGGGCCGTCAGGGCGGCCAGGACTTTGGGGGTCGGGGTCATCCTGGTCGGGCGGCAGGAGGTTGTGCGGCGGGAGTTGGAGCAATTCGACGACTACCGCGGCTTGCCGATCGAGGTGGTCAACGCCACCCAGCAGGTCACCATGGAGGACAGCGCGGCGCGCGCCGTGCGTTCCAAGCGCGACAGTTCCGTGCGCGTCGCCTCCCGCCTGGTGCGCGATGGCATCGCGCAGGGATTCGTCTCGGCCGGCAATACCGGCGCGGTCATGGCCACCGCCAAGATGGTGCAGGGCGTCATACCCGGCGTGGACCGTCCGGCGCTAGCGGGCATTTTTCCGACCCTCGCCGGCAAGCCCGTAGTAGTCATCGACGTGGGCGCCAATGTGGACTGTTCCCCGCGCATGCTGGCGCAGTTCGCGGTGATGGGCGAGGTTTATTCCCGCGTGGTGCTGCACCAGGAGCGTCCCCAGGTGGGCTTGCTCTCGATCGGCGAGGAAGAGCATAAAGGCAACGACACCACGCGCTGCGCCACGCCCTTGCTGAAGAACCTGCCTCTCGATTTCGTGGGCAACGTCGAGGGAAGCGATATTTACACCGGCAAGACCGATGTGATCGTGTGCGACGGGTTCATCGGCAACGTAGCGCTCAAAGTCAGCGAAGGGCTGGTGGACATGGTCAAGCAGATGTTGCAGGAATCGCTGCGGGCCACCATCGCGCGGCAGATCGGATCTTTGCTGGCGCGGGCGGCTTTCACCGATTTCAAAAAGCGCGTGGATTATTCCGAATACGGGGGCGCCCCGCTGCTGGGAGTGCGCGGCATTACCATCATCAGCCATGGCCGTTCCAACGCCAATGCCATCAAGAATGCGATCCGGGTAGCAGCAGAATTCTCCGCTGGCAACGTGAATCAGCGCATCGAGGGCGAGTTAGCTAATGGCCGGCAGGCGATGTAGAAAGCTTCTGCCCCTGCTGGCGGCCTTGCCGGCCCTGGCCCTGGCGCAGGGTCCCAACAACGTGCAGTGGTCGCTGTCCCTCGAACCGGCAGCCGCGGCCCCTGGATCGCTGGTTCTGGCGCGCCTGGAAGCCCGTATCGATCCGGGCTGGCACGTCTATTCGACGACCAGCGCGGGGGCCATCCCCACCACCGTCAAAATGGCCGCGAATGCCGCCGTGGAGAAGGTGAGGTTGTTTCAGGCGCCTCCCAAGAAGGCCTACGACCCCAACTTCCAGCTTGACACGGAGACTTACGAAGGCTCGGCGGTTTTCCTGCTGGAGTTGCGACTGAAGCCGGACGCCGCGGCGGGCGCGTCCGAAGTCTCCGCGGAGGTGCGCTACCAGACCTGCAACGACAAGGTGTGCATTCCACCCCGGCGCCGCACGGCCAGCGCCACCCTGACCGTCGACCCCGCCGCCCGCGCCGCAGCCTCCGCCATCCCCGCCGGATACACGGAAGTGAGTGGGGCGGACCCCCAGGTCAGCGGGCGACTCCCAGGTCGCCCTCTGCCTGACACCCAAGGCTTGGGAGCGTTCCTGCTGGTGGCGTTCGGCTTCGGCCTGGCGGCCATCTTCACGCCCTGCGTCTTCCCCATGATCCCCATCACCATGTCGTTCTTTCTGAACCGGCAGGGGACCCGGCGCGAGAGCGTCTTTCAGGCGGTGCTCTTCTGCCTGGGGATCGTAGTGCTGTTCTCGGGCCTGGGCCTGATGACCACGGCCATTCTCGGCCCGTTCGGCGTGGTGCAACTCGGATCGAATCCCTGGGTGAACGGTTTCATTGCACTGGTCTTTCTGGCCTTCGGGCTGAGCCTGCTGGGAGCGTTTGAGATCACCATCCCGTCATCGGTGCTGACCAGACTCGATCGGGGCTCACAGAAGGGCGGCATCGCGGGCACGCTGCTGATGGGGCTGACGTTCGCGCTTTCCTCGTTCGCCTGCGTGGGACCGTTCATGGGCACGCTGCTGGCGGCGTCGGTAGGCAGCGGAGGCGTGCGGCCGCTGCTGGGTATGGTCTCCTTCGCCTCGGGCCTGGCGCTGCCGTTCTTCTTGCTGGCGCTGTTTCCGTCGTACCTGAAGCGCCTGCCCAAGAGCGGCGCCTGGATGGCACGCGTGAAGGTGGTGATGGGATTCATCGTGCTGGCCGCCATGCTGAAGTTCCTGGCCAGCGTGGACCAGGTGCTGCAATGGAACGTCATCACGCGCGAGCGGTTCCTGGCGGCGTGGATCGTGCTGTTCGCTATGGCGGGACTGTATCTGCTGGGCTTCCTGCGCCTCGAGGGCATCGCCAAAGACGAACCCATGGGGTTGGGGCGCCTGTTGGTGGGGATGGTGTTCCTGATCTTCGCGATCAGCCTGGCGCCGGGGATGTCGGGTGGCAGGCTCGGTGAACTGGACGCGTATATTCCAGTAGCTTCAGGCGGGGGTAGCGGGGCCGGAGGCGGGAACGCGCTGGTCTGGATGCAGAACCAGTATCGCGAGGCGCTCGACCGCGCGCGGCGCGAAGGCAAGCTGGTGTTGGTCACCTTCACCGGCTATGCCTGCACCAACTGCCATTGGATGAAGGCCAACATGTTCACACGGCCGGAAATCGCGGGCGCGCTGGGGAACTTCGTGCTGGTGGAATTGTACACGGACGGCACGGACGCAGCTTCGCTGACCAATCAGGAATTGGAGCAGAGCAAATTCCAGACCATTGCCATCCCGTTCTACGCGATTCTCGATGCCGATGGGAACGCCATCGCCACCTATCCGGGCGCGACCCGAGACGCGGCTGCTTACCTGGCATTCCTGCAGACAGGGAGGGCGGGCTTGAGCCCGCGCGAGGCTTCCGTCCCGCTCTCCGACCTGTCAGTTCTGCAGGCCAACACGCTCGACGGCGCGCCAGTGGACATTGCCGCGCTCGAAGGGAAGGTCGTGGTGGTGGATTTCTGGGCCACCTACTGCGTGCCGTGCCTCAAAGAGATTCCGACCTTCGACCGGCTTCACGAACAGCTTGCGGACCGCGGCGTGGTGGTGCTGGGCGTATCCATGGACGTGGATGGCGGCGCGCCGCTGGTGAAATCGTTCCTCAAGCAACACCCCATGAAATACCGCGTGGCGCTGGGATCGGAGAAGATGACGGACCTGTTCCATGTGAACCAGTTGCCCACCACGGTAGTCTTCGACCGCCATGGTAAGACGCTACAGCGCTTCGAGGGCTACACGCCGGCGGATGCGCTGGAGCGTGTGGTCAAAACGGCGCTGTAGCGGCGACACTGAAAATCTACTGAGCCGCGCACGTCAGTAAGCGGTGGTAGGATCAATGGTAGGACAATGACGCGCACTACGCATCGGCAACCGGCCCGAAAGGCCAAGAAAAGCTATACGCTTTCACCCGAGTCGGTGGATTTTCTCGAAACGCTGCGCAAGAAACGCCGCGCGCGCTCGATCTCCTTCGTACTGGAGGAGATTCTACAAGCCGCTCGCCGCGAGGCCGAATTGGCAAAGATTAATCAGTCGGTAACCGCCTATTACGACTCGCTTTCCGACGAGGAAGTGAAAGAGCTAAGTGAATGGGGCGACTTCGCGCTTAGCCAATTCCCAACGGAGGACGCCTGAGTGCCGCTGGCGAAGGAGTCTCCGCGGCGGGGCGAGATTTGGTTCGTTCAGTTGCCCACTGACCCGCCCACAAAAGGAAGACGTCCTGTTGTGATCGTTTCGCTCGACGGCCGAAACCGGCACGAACAAGCCGACACCGTACTGGTCGTGCCCTTGACGACTAGCATTCACAAGGAAGTCGCCACACATGTTTTTCTCTCGGCGGGTGAAACCGGTCTCCAGTCGGATTCGGCGGCGCGGGCGGAGAACATAACGGTAGTGAAAAAGCAGACTCTCTTTGAGCCGCACGGCACACTCCGGCAACTCAGCGACAGCCGGGTTTGCGAGTTAGCGGCGAAGGTGCGCATCGCCATGGGCTGCGCGCCGTAGCGGCCTACGCCATGCGGAACAGGTGCCGCGTGCGCGCCGTCCACTCGGTGCTGGAAAAAATGCGCGGCCCCACCTGAATCAGGCGCGGCAGCATGTCGAACACCGATCCGGGAGTCCAGTTGGCGCCGGCGCGCGTGCGGAATCCCTTGCGGTTCAACTCTTCGGCGACCAGCGACAGCGGCGCGTCCTGGACGATCAGATCCATCATCAGGATCAGCGCCTGTTTCTCGATGGCGTTCTCTTCCAGATGGCTGCAATCGGCGGATACACGCAGGCCGTAGGGAACATCTTCGGTTAGCGGGCCCGGCTGTGCGGCGGGCTCCTCGACCTCCCGCTCCCATTCCACGGCTGCCAACTTCCAGCCCTCGTTGGCTTTCTGGCTAACGTAATCCTCGGTGAGTGGAACGGACGGAACCTCTCGCACCCTTTGCAGTTTCGACATTTGGCATCACCCCCGGAGACCGCTTGCTTACGCGCGCGGCTCAGACGCAGGACTCAGCAAGCCGGATTCCGCGCCAAAGCGGGGGATTTGAGGCTGAAACGGAGAGGAATTGTGCGGAGGTGGGATTCGCCGTCCCGGTGGTGGGACGACAAAAAAAGAAGGGGGCGAGGTGTGCCTCGCCCCCCTTGGAACAATGCCAGGTTGCAGCTTGCGCTAGAAGTGAAGGCGCAAGCCGAGCTGGATGATGCGTGTGTAGTTCGCCGAGGCTCCGGAACCGCCCAAGGTCAGCGCGCCGTACTGCCCACTCAGCACGCCGAAGTCGGCCGGATCCAGCAGGTTCATGCTCGGATCGTTCCATTTCATGTGATTCAGGGCATTGAACGCCTGAACAAAGATTTGGGCGCCGACCCGCTCGGTGAACTGAGTGTCCTTGGTCAAGCCGAGATCCAGGTTATATCGCGATTGCCCGGTTACGGTGCCCGCGCCGCCGGTCCGGCCATCCACACCGAGGATATACGGCCGGAATTCGGAGAAGACCTGCGCCGGGTTGGCGAACATATTTACGCCGCTCCCGCCATTTAAAACGTCGCCGTTCACGCCGACCGTTCCATTGCTGGTAATGCCGTAGTGCTGCGAACTTCCCAGGGCGCTGGAAGCCACGTTGCCAATGGGAATGGCCGATGCGCTGAGGTCGCCGTCCCAAGCCTGCCCCGACTCCTGGTAGGAGCCGGTGGCGAAATTGATGGGCAATCCGGTTCCCCATGAGAAGATAGGCGAAAGCGTCCAGCCCCCCACGATTCTGCTCATGATCGCGCTTTGACCCAGTTTATGCCCTTTACCGAAGGGCAATTGGTAGCTCGCGATCACGTTGACCACATACCGGCGGTCGAAGTACTGCGGGCCGTAGTCCTGGCCGAGATTGAACGGATTGCCGGCATTGTCGAGCGTGTAGGACTGGCCGGTGCTGATGATGCCCAGCGCGTGGCTCCAGGTGAAATTGCCGTTCAGCGTCAAGCCGTTGGAATAGCGCTTCTGCGCCGTAACCACCATGGCGTTATAGTTGGAATAACCATTGGAGGTGTAGGCGTAGCAGTAGAAGCACTGGGTGGTTGAAGTCAGGGCCGGACCGAAAGCTGTCCAGTTGGTATCCAGATCGCTCCACAAGCTGGTGACGGACTGGGTCAGGATATTGCCGGATTCGTTAGTCGCAACCGCCTGGGTGCAGCTTGAGAAACCCTTGCAGTAGGCGCTGCCGGCCAGCGCCTGCTCCAGGAACGGCTGGGCGGCGGGCGTCTTGCCAGTGCTGAGCGCACTGTACAGATTGCCGTAGGCTTGTGCGAAGGTTTGCCCGTTCAGCTTCATCATATAGGGAACGCTGCCGAAGTCCATGCCTTGATACAGGTTGTTAGCCCAGACGCCGACGTAACCTACTTCCAAAATCACGTTGCCCTTTAACTGGCGCTGAATGCTGAAATCGACCGAGTTCGATCCCGCGGGCTTCCAGGCCTGGTCCAGAGATTCAACCAAGGTGGAGTAGGGCGCGCTGTATCCAGGGGTGACCGGAGGCACCAGGGTTGGCGAGATGTTGCCCACCGGAGCATTGGTTCCATCCACGCCGATGCGAAAAGCGTTGGTTGGATTCACGATGCCGGTTCCCGTGCATTGGCCGCTGGAGTTGGGATTCTGGCAGCCCACGGGCTGCAGGAACCCGTCACCCAACACCGAGGTGGAAACGAGGCCCGCCGCAAGGCTGCGCGAGTAGAAGCGGCCAAAGCCGACCCGGACGACGGTGGCTTTATTGCCCAGCAACTTCTCCAGGAAGCCGCCCTTGACTTCCGGGTTCCAGGCCAGCGCCACGCGCGGCCCAAAACCGCCATAGAACGGATGGAAAGGATACTTGTTCTGGCCGGCACCCAAGTCCCCCACCGGGGTGAAGCCCAATACCGGGTTGTAGACTTGCCCGAGGGCAGCAAGCCGCTCCGTATTCGCGAAATAGCTGTTGGCGGTGATCGGTTGGCCCGAAGTCGTGGTGAGGATGTCTTGCGCTCCATTGATGTCGACCGGCGGCATCTGAGCGGTCCAATTCAGCCCATAGCTCAATGTCAGGTTAGGCTTGATTTTCCAGGAGTCATTGAAAAAGAGGCTGTAGCTTGGGTCGGTGAGAACGGATTTTACCGGTGAGCCGAGCGGATTGGCCTGCAGGTTCGCGCCGGTGCGCGAGACCACAATACTCGTGGAATCCACAATTCCCAACACTTGGGCATAAAGGGGCTTCCAGTTGCTAACCTGGTCAGACGGGAGGCAGTTGCCGGTAACGGCAGCGGTGCAGGGCTGCGGCAGGTAGTTCTGGTCGATATTGACGCCGGTGCTGGTCACTTCTTCGACCAATTGCGTCAGCCCGCCGACCACGTTGTCATACCGGTCGAACTTCCACCAGTCATGCATATATTCGCCGCCGAACTGAAACAGATGGGTACCCTTCAACCAACTGAGACTGTCGCGGAGACCGTAGTCGTGCCCATCCCACAGCCGGTTGCGGGCGTTCTGCGTATCGACATTCACCGGGATCAGAGCGTTGGTGCTTTCACCACCGACGGCCAGAGCTCCGTCCAGCCCTGGGAGTTGAGGCGTCGCTCCAGCGCGCAGGTACTGCCACTGGTTACGGGTATAGCTCAAGCTCAGTTCGTTGGTCAGGTTGGGAGTGATGGTACCGGTGAGCCCCGTCACAAAGTAACGCGGACTAACGGGGAAGGCCGAGGCCGATGCCGCCTGGCCAAGCGTATCGCCTGGAAGCAAGCCGCCGATATCTACCTGGTTGGTGGTGGGGTTGATCTCCCGAAAGTAGCGGTAGCTGCTGAACCAGCGCCACTTCGCTCCGAATTCGTGGTCGATGCGAACGACCCCAAAATTGGTGGACAGTGGATAGGAGAGATTCGAGATAAAACCGCAGGTATTCAGGTGGTCGCCAGCGTTGAGGTCGTTGCATGGCGGCTCGAATTTGGACCATAGCGCGTTAACAGTTGGGTTAAGTCCGATGCCGCGGGGGTCGCATTGCTGGTTGCCGTTGGGTCCGCAAGCAGTAGAGGTTGCCAAGTTGTACTGCTGGATCACGCCGTTGGCATCGCGAAACTGCAAAATGCCTTCGCGCAAGGTCGCGGAGGGAACATCTTTCTCAAACGGGCCATTGCGCGGATAGCGCTCGCCCTCATAGTTCATGAAAAAGTAAGTCTTTCCGCCAAGAAACTCTGGCCCCACCGGACCGCCGAAGGCGCCGCCGAAGCGGTTGTAATGCGATTTCGGTTTGGCGATATCGTGGAAGTTGTTGTACCAGTCGTTGGAAGACAGCACATCCGACTGGAAATAGTCGTACAGAGAGCCATGGAATTGGTTGGTGCCGCGCTTGGTGGTGAGCAGCATCTGGCCGCCGCCGGAGAAACCGAAGTCGGCCGTCATGTTGTTGGTGTTGACGCGGAACTCCTCCACGCTTTCCATCGGTGTGGGCACCACCGCGGAACGGCTGCCAACATACGTCCCGTTGTCGCCGTCGAAGTCGCTGGTGGCGTTTCCACCGTCCAGGTAGTAGGTGTTCTGATCGGACATGTTCCCAGCCACCTGGCCGCTGGTGATGTTGCCCTCAGCCGCGAAGGTAGGCGCTGTCATGGGCTGCAGAAACAGCAGCGAGGACACGTCGCGGTTGATGCTGGGCAACTCCAGCATGCCTTGACTGGAAATCGTCTGGCCCATGGTGGCGTTCAAGGTCTGGAGTTCGGCGCCCGCCTCAGCCGTGACTTCCACCACCTCGGTGGTGCCGCCCACTTCCAGCGCGAAATCCACGGTCATGGCGGTGGCGGTCAGCACTTCCTGGCGACGGACCACAGCCTTGCGGAAGCCCGCGTTGACCACGGTAATGTCGTATGTTCCTGGATTGACTTCGTTGAACAGGTAAAGTCCGGAAGTATTGGTTTTCGCGGTCGTTGAGATGTTTGTGGAGACGTCCGTCAACGTCACCGAAGCTCCGGTGACCACGGCGCCGGTGGCGTCCGTAACGCGCCCGGTAACGCTGGAAGCCCCGGTCTGGCCGAAAAGTAGTGCCGCCGATAGCAAAACACCTAGCGTCAAACACGTAAGCTTGCTGTGCATAGTTGTATCCCCCTTGGTAAGCGATGACTTCAGCCGACCGACACGGGCCGGGCCCCTACAGCATAAATTACAAATAGAATAGACCGTCGCAGCAGCGGCTGGTGGCCGAGGAAAAATAGGCGCGCCTTGCCCCCAAAGCGAGAGCGCTACTCCCAATTACACCCGATCCAGTATACTCCGTTGAATACTGGAATTAAGACTTAAACAGTCGCAGTGTACTACCCTACACGCCTTGAATGCAACATAAAAATGACGAAATGAAGAACTTTCTTACGTAATGGTACGTGTAGGAAGCCGTAAGGCGGGCCCGCGGCCTGCGGCGGCCTCCCAGGCCGCCAACCGCACACCTGTATCCGCCGAGGCGACAGGACGAAACCAATACCGCCTGTCGAAGTGCCTATTTATTAGCACTATACGGACCTCCGGTCTACGGCACCAGGCGTGCCGGTTCCCAGGGCGCCATGTTCGAATCCGTGCAACCCGCAAAAGGACCGGCGCTGTCCGTGACGATTCATTGCGCAGCCGTCGCGCTGCTGTTTCTGGCCGGCGCAAACCCCAAGGTGCGGCAAACGGTCGAGTCCACGCTGGACCGGATGACGCTGATCGAGCCCTATGTTCCGTCGGCTGGCCGCGGCGGAGGAGGCTCTGGCGACCGTTCTCCGCTTCCGGCCAGCAAGGGGCGCCTGCCGAGGATCGCGCCGCGGCAGTTCACGCCGCCGCTCGTGGTGATCCACAATCTGGATCCGAAATTGCCGATGGAGCCGACGCTGGTCATCTCCGCCGATGTGAAACTGCCGCAAGTGGATCTGTCGGTGCTCGGCGACCCGTACGGAAGGAAGGGCCCACCGTCGAACGGTACCGGCACGGGTGGCAGCATCGGAGACGGTGACGGCACGGGCATCGGGCCGGGGAAAGGTCCCGGTGTGGGACCGGGCGAAGGCGGCGATTCCGGCGGTGGACCTCGATGGATTGGAGGCGCATCCACCGCGCCGGTGGTGCTTTTCCAAGTGGAGCCGGAGTTTTCCGAAGAAGCGCGCAAAGCCAAGCTACAAGGCGTAGTGATGCTCTATGGCGAGGTGGATGTCAACGGCCGGCTGCGCAACATCCGGGTTACGCGGGGGCTCGGGCTGGGGCTTGAAGAGAAGGCCGTCGAGGCGGTGAAGCAGTGGCGCTTCCGCCCGGGCACCCGCGACGGAAAACCGGTGGTGTCGGCGGCAGCCATCGAAGTGAACTTCCACTTGCTGTAGGAGGGGGGGGCGGGTCTGGAGACCCGCCGCAGACCTGGAGGTCCGCCCCACCAGGCCCGCAAAAGAGATAGAATGGCACCAGACTTCCCTGAGAGGAGGCTCTGGATGCTACGGCTGGATTCCGATAAACCGGTGGAGTTTTGCGATGGTTTGCGTCGACGCGACTTTCTGCATGCCGGCGCGCTTTCGATGCTCGGCCTGGGCCTGAACGACCTGTTCGCCATGAAGTCGCTGGGCGCCGTCGATACCAAGAAAGACACCAACTGCATCATGCTGTTCCTGGTGGGCGGGCCGTCGCAGCTCGACACCTGGGACATGAAGCCCAACGCGCCGATCGAGATTCGCGGCCCGTACAAGCCCATCAAAACCAATGTTCCCGGGATCGAGATCTCCGAGAATTTTCCGCGCATGGCGAAGCACGCCGACAAATACGCGCTGATCCGCAGCGTCTATCACACGGCCGCCGCGGTGCACGACACGGGGCACCAGATGATGCAGACCGGCCGCCTGTTCCAGGGCGGCGTGGAGTATCCGCACATCGGCTGCGTGCTGTCGAAGCTGAAAGGGCCAAACGGCGACGTGCCGCCGCACGTGCTGCTGCCGCGCCCCATCGGCAACACCGGCGGCAACATGCCGCACGGCCAGAACGCTGGGTTTCTGGGCAAGACCTACGATCCGTTCGTGCTGAACGCCGACCCTTCGGACCCGAATTTCAAAGTGCCGGACATGCTGCCGCCGGATTACCTCTCCGCGCTACGCGTGGACCGGCGCAAGAACTGGCGGGAGATGGTGGATCACACTGTCAGCAAGTTCGAAACTTCGCAGGACGCGCGGCTGTTCGACGCCACGTTCCACCAAGCCTACACGCTGATGTCGTCGCAGAAGGCGCGCGAAGCGTTTGAGCTGGCGCGCGAGCCGGAGCAGGTGCGCCAGAAATACGGGCAGAACCGGTTTGGGCAGAGCTGCCTGCTGGCGCGGCGGCTGATCGAGGCGGGCGTGCGCTTCGTGACCATCAACATGTTCGAAACGGTTTTCGACGAGATCACATGGGACATTCACGGATCGAAACCGTTCAGCCCGATCAGTTGCTATCGCGACCTGGTGGGGCCGATGTTCGATATGGCCTACAGTTCGCTGTTGCAGGATCTGCACGACCGCGGGCTGCTGACCAATACGATGGTGCTGGCGATGGGCGAGTTCGGGCGCACGCCAAAGGTGAATCCGGCGGGCGGGCGCGATCACTGGCCGCAGTGCTGGAGCATTATCATGGCGGGCGGGGGCGTTAAGGGCGGGCAGGTGATCGGGGCGTCGGACGAGATTGGGGCGACGCCGAAGGACCGTCCTACGAGTCCCGCAGAGGTGGCGGCGACCATCTACAAGGGTCTGGGGATTTCGCTCGAGTTGGAATTGCCGGGCGCGCAGGGGCGTCCGATTCCGCTTGTAGAACGAGGCGTCGAACCAATCAAAGAGCTGTTTGTTTAACTGGAGGGCGGGCTTGAGCCCGCGCGGGGCTTGAGCCCCGCTCTAACTGGGTACTTAACATGCATCGATGTCTGTTGTTCCTTCTCGCCGCCGCCGCGTACGCCGCGGACCTAACCATCCTGCCCGGTCCCGTGACCCTCGACGGCCCCGAGTCCTATCACCAACTCCTGGCGGAAGCCTCGCAGGATAACCATCTGGAAGACTGGACCCGCACGGCGCACTGGACGTCCTCTAGCCCATCCGTCGCCACGGTAGACCAGACCGGCCTGATCCGCCTGCACGTGAAGAACGCGCACGCCCCACACACTTGGACTTTTCGCAACGATGTCATCCCCGTGATGAGCAAGGTCGGCTGCAATTCGGGAGCGTGCCATGGCGCGGCGGCGGGCAAGAACGGGTTCAAGCTCACGCTGCGCGGCTACGATCCGGAAGAGGATTACACCACGCTGACGCGGCAATCGATAGGGCGGCGCGTTTCGCTTTCCGAGCCGTCGCACAGCCTGATGCTGCTGAA
>JBEKPZ010000068.1:0-26749 GCA_049520215.1 Bryobacteraceae bacterium
GTATTAATAATGTTGGCGCCGGGCTGGCGGAAGATGATCACGGAAATCGAGCGCTTGGCGTTCAAATATCCGGCCGCCCGGACGTTTTGCACGGAGTCCGTCACCTCGGCGACATCCGACAGGTGGATCGCCGCGCCGTGGTTATAGCCAACCACCAGCGGCTTGTAGTCGTCCGCCTTCGAGATCTGGTCGTTGGCCAGGATGTCCGCGGTCACTATGCCATCGGAAATTTGGCCTTTGGCCAGGTCGGCGTTCTGCAGGCTCAGCACGGACTTCAGACTCGAGAGGGTAAGTCCGTGGCTGGCCAATTGTGTGGGATTTGCCTCCACGCGCACGGAGGGCAACGCGCCGCCTCCGACACTGACCTGGCCTACGCCCTGTATCTGCGACAACTTTTGCTCGATGACGGTGGAAGCTTCGTCATACAGCGTCGCGGGACCGTATTTCTCCGATGTAAGGCCGAGGATCATGATCGGCGCATCGGAGGGATTGACCTTGCGATAGGTCGGATTGCCCGGCAGGTTGGTGGGCAGATAGGTTCGCGCCGCATTGATGCCGGCCTCCACATCTCGCGCAGCGCCATCGATGTTCCGGCTGAGGTCGAACTGAATGGTGATTGATGTGCTGCCGAGCGTGCTGGCGGAGGTCATCTCCGTCACTCCTGCAATATGGCCGAACTGCCGCTCCAGCGGAGTGGCCACGGACGACGCCATAATGTCGGCGCTGGCCCCCGGCAAAGCTGCACTGACTGAGATAGTCGGAAAGTCGACTTCCGGCAGGGGCGACACCGGCAGCACCTCAAACGCCACCGCTCCGGCCAGGGCAATCGCCGCCGTGAGCAGCGTGGTTGCCACTGGCCGGTTAATGAAAGGCGCCGAGATGTTCATGCCGGCCCTGCCAGTTCCGCGCCTCCGGTTGCGGGTTGCTTCGATTTGTGCCCGAACCGGTGCCCCAGATTGTCAAAGAAGATATAAATGACCGGTGTGGTGTAAAGCGTGAGCATCTGGCTGAGCAGCAGTCCGCCCACCATGGCGATGCCCAGCGGCTTGCGTAACTCGGAGCCGAAACCCGTGCCCAGCGCCAGCGGCAGTCCGGCCAGCAGCGCCGCCATGGTCGTCATCATGATGGGGCGGAAGCGCAGCAGACAGGCATCGTAAATTGCGTCCGTGGCGTTCTTGCCGTGCTTCCGCTCACCCTCCAGCGCGAAGTCGACCATCATAATGCCGTTCTTTTTCACGATGCCGATCAGCAGCACAATGCCGATGATCGCGACCATGCTCAGATCCTGGTGAAACAGAAGCAGCGCCAGGAAAGCGCCCACGCTCGCAGAAGGTAGCGTGGACAGAATCGTGATCGGGTGCACGAAGCTCTCATACAAAACGCCAAGCACGATGTACACCGTGACCAGCGCGGCAAGAATGAGCACCGGCACACCCGCCAGCGAATTCGTGAACGATTCCGCGGTGCCTTGAAAACCTGCCTGCAGGCTGGGAGGCATGTGCATGTCTTTCTGCAATTTGTTGACGCTTGTAATGGCGTTGCCCAGTGCGGCATTCGGCGCCAGATTGAATGACACGGTGATCGCCGGAAACTGACCCTGGTGCGTAATGGCGAGCGGCTCTGTGGTCTTCACGAAGTGGGAGAAAGCGCTCAGCGGCACGGCGCTGCTCATGGCCGAACTGGTAGTGACCGTGGAGGCGGTCGCCGCCAGCGCGTTCGCAGGGGGAGCAAGCGTACTTGCCGCCGGAGTGTACAGTGCGGAACTGGTCAGCGCATTGGACCCCGCCGAAGACGATCCGGAAGACGCAAATGAGGAAGAAGCTCCCGTGCCGCTGGCGCCCGCGGACGCATTGGATTGAATGTAGAGTTGATCCAGCTTGCTGGGATCTTTCTGAAACTCCGGCTGACTCTCCAGAATGACATGGTACTGGTTCACCTGCGTATACATCGTGCTGATCTGCCGCTGGCCGAAGGCGTCATACAGCGTGTTATCGATGGTCGAAGGCGCGATGCCCAGCCGCGAAGCGGTCACCCGGTCGATCGCCAGAGATACGGCCAGTCCGCCCAACTGTTGATCGGTGGCCACGTCTTCCAGCTCCGGCAACTGCTTCAGCCGGTTGACGAAACGGTTGGTCCAGTCATTCAGCTCGCCGGCGTCGGGGTCTTCCAGAGTGTACTGGTATTGCGTGCGGCTCACCCGGTCGTCCACCGTAATGTCCTGCACGGGATCCATAAATAACTGGATGCCTTCAACCTGGTTCACTTTGGCGTTCAGTCTGCGGATCAGGTCCGACGCACTGATCTTGCGCTGATCCAGCGGCTTCAAATTGATCGACATCCTGCCACTGTTCAGCGTCGTATTCGTTCCATCCGCTCCGATAAACGAGGAGATGCTCTCAACCGCCGGGTCGCTCAGAACCGCCTTGGTAAGTTCCAGTTGCTTCTCTGCCATGGCCTTCGAGCCGATCGCCGGCGGTGCTTGCGATATGCCCTGGATAACGCCCGTATCCTGCACCGGGAAGAATCCTTTGGGGATGATGATGTAGAGGAAAACCGTGAGCACCAGTGTCGCCACCGCCACCAGCAGTGTAATCGTCTGGAACCGAAGCACAAACTTCAGCGTCCGGCCATAGAACGCGATCATGCCGTCGAAAGCGCGTTCCGTGGCCTTATAGATCCGCCCCTGCTGCTCTTTAACCTGGCGCCGCAGGATGCGCGCGCTCATCATGGGAGTAAGCGTGAGGGAGACCACCGCCGAAATCACGATCGTGACGGCCAGTGTCACGGCAAACTCGCGGAACAGGCGCCCCACTACGTCGCCCATGAATAAGAGCGGAATCAGTACCGCGATGAGCGACACGGACAACGAGAGAATGGTGAAGCCGATTTCTTCGGCGCCCTTAAGTGCCGCCTCCATGGGTGCATCGCCCGCTTCGATGTACCGCGAGATGTTCTCGATCATCACGATGGCATCGTCCACCACAAACCCGGTGGAGATGGTCAGCGCCATCATCGATAAGTTATCCAGGCTGTAACCCAGCAGGTACATCGCCCCGAAAGTGCCAACCAGCGACAGCGGCACAGCCACGCTCGGAATAATGGTGGCGTAGAGACTGCGCAAGAAGAGGAAGATGACCAGCACCACCAGTCCGACCGTCAACATCAATTCGAACTCCACGTCGGAAACCGATGCCTCGATCGCGGTAGTCAGATCGGTAAGCGTGGTCACCACAATGCCGGTAGGCAGGTTGGCCTGCAGTTGCGGCATGAGGCTCTTAATGCTCTTGACCACGCTGATGGTGTTGGCTCCGGGCTGGCGTTGCACATTCAGGATCACCGCGGGGGTCTGGTTCATCCACGCCGCCTGATTGCTGTTCTCCACGCCATTTACAATACGCGCCACGTCCGTCAGCATCACCGGAGCGCCGTTGCGATAGGCCACTACAACCTTCCGGTAGTCGTCGCTGGTGACCAGTTGATCGTTAGCGTCGATCTGGTAATCCTGCCGCGGCCCATCGAAGTTCCCTTTGGCGGCGTTCACGCTGGCCGCCGTCAGCGCCGTGCGCAGGTCTTCCAGGTTGATGCCGTAGGATGACAGCGCCCTTGGGTTGGCTTGAATGCGTACGGCAGGTTTTTGGCCGCCGCTGATGGTCACAAGTCCCACCCCGTTGAGCTGCGAAATCTTCGGCGCAAAACGCGTGTCCACCAGGTCTTCCACCTGGGAGAGCGGCATGGAATTCGAGGTGATGGCCAGAGTCAGCACAGGGGCGTCGGCTGGATTCGTCTTACTGTAGGTCGGCGGCGCGGGCAGGATGGATGGCAACAAACTCTGCGCCGAGCTGATGCCGGACTGCACCTCTTCCTCGGCTACATCGATAGCCATGGTCAGATTAAACTGCAACACGATAACGGAAGTGCCTCCGGAGCTGGTGGAGGTCATCTGGCTCAAGCCCTGCAGTTCGCCGAATTGCCGCTCCAGCGGCGCCGTGACAGTCGCGGCCATCACCGTCGGGCTTGCTCCCGGATAAAACGTCAGCACCTGAATCGTCGGATAATCGACTTCCGGCAAGGCCGAGACAGGCAGTTGTGTATAGCCAACCAGACCGATCAGAAGGATTGCGGCCATCAGCAAAGCCGTAGCTACCGGCCGCAGGATAAATGGGCGGGATGGACTCAATGGGCTGGGCTCCCGCTACTGGTGCTGGCCGCGGCGGGCGTGTTCGAAACCGCCACCGCCACATTGTCCTGCAACTTATCGAAGCTGCTGTTGGCCACCACATCCCCTGGAAGGATGCCGTCAACCTGCGTCAAACCGGCGTCGGTAACCCCCGGCTTTACCGTCCGCAGGTGCGCGTAATTGTTTTGAATGATGTACACGAACGATGCCTGGCCGTTCTGTTGAACGGCGGAGGCTGGAATCAGCGTCACTCCCTGCAGCGTATTCACCAGCAGGCGCGTATTGACGAACTGGTTCGGGAACAGGACATCGTTGGTATTAGCGAACTGTGCGCGCCCTTTTACTGTCCCGGTGGTAGTGTCGATCTGGTTGTCGATGGTCAGCAGCGTCCCGCTTGCAATCTTCTTCTGCGCGGTGCGATCGAAGGCATCCACGGGCAGCTTGGCGCCCTTGCGCAAGCGGCCTTCAACCTGCCCCAAACTGTCTTCCGGTATGGTGAAGATGACAGTGATGGGCTCCAACTGTGTAATAACTGCGAGGGTCACGGTCCCGGAGGACTGCACCACGTTGCCCGGATCCACCAGCCGCAAACCCACACGGCCGGCGATGGGTGCGGTGATGCGGCAGAAATCGACCTGAACCTGGTCGTATTGGACCGTTCCCTGATCGTTTTTCACGGTGCCCTGGTCCTGCAGCACAAGCTTTTCCTGATCGTCCAGGATCTGCTTGGCAATGCCGTTGCGCCCCCACGCGGTACGGTAGCGTTCCAGGTCCATGCGGGCTTGCGCCAGCACATTTTCGTCTCTCTCCAGCGCACCTTGCGCCTGCAAAAGAGTCGCGCGATACGGACGCGAATCGATGTCGATCAGCGCATCGCCCTTGTTTACCCGCTGACCCTCCATGTAATGCACGGCCACGATCAGGCCGTCCACCTGGGTCGTGATCGAATCGCTATACACCGGAGTCACCGTGCCGATTGCGTCGAGGTACACGCCGATGTTGCCCTTTTGAGCTGTCGCGCTCGTGACGGCGATCCCGGGCGCTGGGTGTGCCAGGGCCGCCGCTTTTTTCTTGGCTTCGGCGCGGTGCTGCAAGATCAGCACGATCGCGACTACGAGGGCCAGCAACAACAGAATCCCCAGCACGATCCACGCAATCTTATGACGGGGACGTGGAGCCGCGATTTGATGGTCGGGGGCGATGCGTGAGGGGTTGTTTATGTCATCTGTCAATCGGGATCTCCTTTTCAGGTCCGAGTTCCAGGCTATAGATTGAGGCCGGCGTAGATGCGAACACCTGGCGGCAGGTGGCTTATTCCGTTGGCCTACTCCGCCCCTTTCTAGTACATCGTACAGATGCAGTTCGGTTGCACCGTGGGGCGGCCAATCCTGGCCGCAGCCGCCTTTCAGGCGGCCAAGCCGGCTGAAAGCCGCCCCCAGAGGGGACCCGGGGCAGGATTGCCCGCCCCACAAACGCCATACTCACTTGTCAACCGGCGCGGCCCACCCAATCAGGCGCGCAGGGCCGCAATCGTGGTTTGACTTTGGTCGTGAGCACGAGACGGTCCAGATCGGAATTCCAGCCACGTGGAGGCCCAATGCCGCTGAGCCGGCACGGGTTAGCAAAAATTACCGGAGCCGGGATGCAAAGGTTGCACCTGAAATGCGGAATTTGCCGGTCCGCCAGGCAGCCGCCCCCAGATTTGTAGCGCGGATACATTCTAAGATAAAGGTTGCCCTCCTCTGCACACCCCTCCATCCCCTGGCCGCACCTCTATCTGGGCGTGGCGCTGACCACCCTGGCGACGCTGCTGCTGGAGCTCTCGCTCACGCGCATCTTCTCGGTCGTCTTCTACTACCATTTCGCCTTCCTGGCCATCTCCATCGCCCTGTTCGGCCTGGGCGTGGGCGGCGTTTTTTCCTACATCGTGGCCGGCTGGAAAACGCCGCTATTCCGCAAGCTCGGCTATCTCAGCATGATTAACAGCCTGCTGGTGATGGCGGCCCTGGCCGTGGTCGTCGCGCAGAAAGAGGAGCCCGGCGCCTGGGGCCTGACCCTGGTCTACTTCACCACCGCCCTGCCGTTCTTCGTCTCCGGAACCATCGTCTCGCTGGCCATTTCGGAAACCGTCGAGCGCATCGACCGCGTCTATTTCTTCGACCTTCTGGGCGCTTCCGCCGGATGCGTGCTGCTGGTCCCCTTCCTGGATCACTTTGGCGGCATCAGCACCGTGATGCTCGTGGCCGTGCTGTTCGCCGCCGCCGGCGCCATCTGGCACAGCATGGCCGGCTCGGTTAAGCTGCGCGCCGCCGCCGTGGCCCTGGCGCTGGCCTTGTTCTCTTTCGTCTTCTACAACGGCGCGCACAACATCATCGCCATCCGCTACGCCAAGGGTCAGAAGCTGAAGCGGGAAGAGTTCGTCAAGTGGAACAGCTTCTCGCGTATCGCCGTCCGCAACTATTCCATCTTCATCGACGCGGACGCCTCCACCGGCATCGCCAGCTTCGATTTCGCGCACCTCACCGCTCGCGAGCGCCACGAACTCCTGGAGCAGGGTCCGGCCCTGCCCTATGCCGTACGCCCTGGAGCGAAGGCGCTGATCATCGGTCCCGGCGGCGGCTGGGACGTGGCCCGCGCGCTGGCTTCCGGCAGTCACGATATCACCGGCGTGGAGATCAACCCCATCATCGCCACCACCGTGATGCGCGATAAATACGTCGCCCAGAGCCGCGGCATCTACCTGCGGCCCGACGTGCGCATCTTCGTCGAAGACGGCCGCAGTTTCGTGCGCCGCAGCCACGAGCGATACCAGGTAGTGCAGGCCACCCTGGTGGATACCTGGGCCTCCACCGCGGCCGGAGCTTTCGCCCTTTCGGAGAACAATCTCTACACCACCGATGCCCTCCGCGATTACCTCCTGCATCTGACCGGCGACGGCATGGTCGCGTTCACCCGTTGGGGACTCGACCCGCCGCGCGAATCCCTCCGTCTGGTCTCGCTCGCCATCGCGGCTCTGAATCAACTCGGCGAGCCCGAACCTTGGCGGCACGTGATCGTGGGCCGCGACGGTTTCACCAAGGACTGGGGCGCACAGGATACCGTGTTGATCTCGCGCCAGCCGTTCGGCCCCGCCGATCTGGCCCGCGCGCGCGCCGGCATGGCTGCCGCCAACATGCAGCCCATCTACCTGCCCGACGAACGCATCCCCGGCCAGTTCACCGATCTGCTGCGCAGTTCCGATCCGGAGGCCTACGAACGCCATTACCGGTACAATATCTCGCCGGTCACCGACAACCAGCCGTTCTTCTTCTACACCGTGCAGCCGCGCGACATCCTGGCGTTCATGGCCAACGCGTCGCGGCGCTCGGCGGATTACAAGATCAACAAGGCGGTGCCCCTCTTGTACGCGCTAATGGCCATCAGCGTCCTCGCCACCGCCATCATCCTGGCCCTGCCCCCGATGGTGCTGGGCGCGCGCCTGCCGCGGCACAAGGGCGTGCTCCGCTTCCTGCTCTACTTCCTCTGCATCGGCGCGGGCTACATCCTGATCGAAATGGCCCTCATCCAGAAGTTCGTGCTTTTCCTCGGACACCCCACCTACGCCCTCACCGTGGTGATCTTCTCCATGCTGGTCTCCAGCGGCCTGGGCAGCTACTTCAGTCGGCGAATCCTGGGGGATGACGCCCGCCGCCTCTACCGCGCTCTCGCCCTGATCGCCGTGCTGGTGGCCCTGCTGGCGGCCCTGGTGACGCCGGTGCTCGCCGCGGGCGTGGGGTTGCCGCTGGCGCTGAAATTCGCCATCGCCGTGGCCATGATCTCGCCCGCCGGCTTCGTCATGGGCATGCCGTTCCCCACCGCCCTGAAACGCCTCGAAGAATGGCACAAGCCCTCCGTGCGGTGGGCTTGGTCGCTCAATGCCGCCGCCAGCGTGTTAGGTTCGGTCGGATCCCTGGTGTGCGGCATTTATCTGGGACTGGTCCAGACCCTGCTGGCCGGTGGCTTCCTTTACCTCGCGGCCCTTGCCGTGGCCGTAGGCACCCCAAAACTCCGAGATAATTCCGTGGCAAGTACTGTTCCCCTAGCCGAAGCTCCGCTAAACTGATCATGTGGGGCAGGCACTCTGCCTACGGCCGGCTCTCAGCCGGCCAAGCCTGCCCTAAGGGAGGGATGCGTATTGGCCACCGTAACCACCGCCCAACCCGCCACCACCGCCAAGTGGCACGGTCTGGAGCCCGACCAACTGATCGACGCCTTCCGTATCATGCAGACCTCGCGGCGTCTGGATGATCGCGAAGTCGCGCTCAAGCGCCAGAATCGCATCTTCTTCCAGATCAGCGGGGCCGGCCATGAAGCGGTGGAAGTGGCGGCGGGCATGTGCCTGCGCGCCGGCCACGATTGGATCTTTCCCTACTATCGCGACCGCGCTCTATGCCTCACCCTGGGCGTGACGCCCCTCGATATGCTGCTCCAGGCGTTGGGCGCAGCCGACGACCCGGCTTCCGGCGGCCGCCAGATGCCTTCCCACTGGAGCGCCCCCCGGTTCAACATCGTTTCATCGTCCTCCTGCACCGGCACGCAATTCCTGCACGCGGTGGGCTGCGCCGATGCCAATCGCTATCTGGAGCCCGAGGGCGACGCGATCGCCCTGGTAGCCAGCGGCGATGGCGCCACCAGCGAGGGCGAGTTTTGGGAATCCTTGAATGCCGCCTGCCTGAACCGCTTGCCCGTTCTGTTCCTGATCGAAGATAACGGCTACGCCATCTCGGTTCCGGTGGAATACCAGACCGCCGGCGCCAGCATCTCGGCGCTGGTGTCCGGTTTCCCCGGCCTCTTCCAGCAGGAAGTGGATGGTTGCGATTTCCTGGCGTCCTATGCGGCTATGAAAGCGGCTGTCGAGTACTGCCGCCAGGGGCGCGGCCCCGCGCTGGTGCACGCCCACGTGATCCGGCCGTACTCGCATTCGCTCTCCGACGACGAGCGGCACTACAAGACGCCCGCCGAGCGCCAGGCCGAACAGGCGCGCGATCCGCTCACACGCTTTCCCCAGTTTCTGCTGGACGAGGGCGTGCTCGATCAGAACGCGCTGCGCCGCATCACGCTGGAAGTCGACCGCGAAGTGCACGAAGCCGCCGAACAGGCTCTGCACGCCGACCCGCCCGCGCGCGATTCCGCCCTGCGCCACCTGTACTCCGATAAGATCGATCCCGCCGCGGACCAGTTCAGCACGCCCGCCCAATTCCACGGCGAGCCCAAGACCATGGTCGACCTGCTCAACGCCACGCTGCACCAGGAGATGCGCCGCGATCCGCGCGTCATAGCCTTCGGCGAAGACGTGGCCGATTGCAGCCGCGAGCAAAACCTGGCCGTGGTGAAAGGCAAGGGCGGCGTCTTCAAGGTCACCCACGGATTGCAGTCCGAGTTCGGCGCGCGCCGCGCCTTCAACATGCCGCTCGCCGAAGCCGCCATCGTGGGGCGCGCCATCGGCATGGCCCTGCGCGGCCTCAAGCCCGTGGCCGAGATTCAGTTTTTCGATTACATCTGGCCCGCCATGATGCAAATCCGCGACGAACTGGCCACCATGCGATGGCGCTCCAACGGAACCTTCGCCTGCCCGCTGGTGTTGCGCGTCCCCATCGGCGGCTATCTCAACGGCGGAGCCATTTACCATAGCCAATCGGGCGAAGTGGCCTTCACCCACCTGCCCGGCCTGCGCGTGGTCATGCCGTCCAACGCGCTCGATGCCTGCGGCCTGCTGCGCACCGCCATTCGTTGCGACGATCCGGTGATGTTCCTGGAGCACAAGCGGCTGTATCGCGAGCCGTATAACCGCTCGCCCGATCCCGGCCCGGACTACACCATCCCCTTCGGCAGCGCCCGCATCGTGAAGCCGGGGCACGATCTGACCATCGTTACTTACGGCGCGCTGGTGCAGAAATCCCAGCAGGCCGCCCTGCTGGTGGAGCGCAAGAACCCGGACATCTCCGTGGAGGTGATCGACCTGCGCTCGCTCGCGCCCTTCGATTGGAACGCCATCCGCACCTCGGTGGAGAAGACCAACCGCGTCATCATCGCCCACGAAGACTGCCTCTCGTTCGGCTACGCCGCCGAGATCGCCGCCCGCATCGCCGACGAGCTGTTCGACCGCCTGGACGCCCCAGTCCGCCGCGTAGCCGCCCTGGATACCTGGGTCGCCTATCAGCCGCAGGTGGAGAATGCCATTCTGCCGCAGGTGGAAGATCTGATCGTGGAGATGGAGCGCCTGCTAGCTTATTGATTGTGTCCTCCATGCACCACTTATGTAACTGTGGTGATGATGCTGGAGTCCTGTGGGGCAGACTCTCAGTCTGCGCGGGTCCCCTGGACCCGCTCTTCGACCTCGCGGTATGATCGCAGAACCCCCACCCCGAATCCGAATGCGTCGCCCGGATTGCCGGAACCGTCCGCGTAGATCAGGAACAGTTTGAGCAACGTCTTCGTTCCGGTGCGCGATGCCAGCCTCGAAAATGGAAGCGAACTGCCGTGCTTGGACCACGAGGCGGCCAGCCGCTGGCCTCTAATATAGGCGAGGACAGGGGGCGCTTGCCTGGGACCCCTCTTCGCGCCCGTGGGCAATGGGGTCACCGTGACGATCGCCGCCGTTGGCGGCGCGCAGGCTGGAGCGTGGCTGTATGGACTACTGAGGCCGCGACTCCCGATGACATTCACCTTCAGCGCGTAATCCTGCGTCGCGGGAATCTCGTCGCCCGCCAGATACTCGCGTCTATGAATGCGAACGAGGGCGATGGTCGCGGCATAGGACGACCTCACACCGTTCCAAGCCACCGTGACGCCGCAAAGATCAGCGCCAGCGTAACGCCGGCGATGGCGAACTCTCCGATGGCGCCGACTGCCAGCGGGCGCAGACCCTGTTTGCGCAATTCACGGATATTCGTCTGCAGGCCCACGCCGGCGAAAGTGAGCAGAAAAGCCCAGCGCGACAGATTTGCCAGATCGGCAATCTGCGGCTTCGTGAATGCGCCGAGGGTCGCCAACAAGGAAATCAGCAGGAATCCCAGCACGAACTTCGGGAACTTCTGCCACAGGAACGCGGCCTTGTTTTCCACGCCCTGACGGTGACTCTTGCGCGCCCAGTAAATGGCGTACCCCAGCACTACAAAGCCGATGGTCGCGTTTCGCGCGGTCTTGGCCAGCACGGCGAATTTCGCGGCCGCATCGGAGTAGAGCGCGCCGGCCGCCGTCGCTTCCGCCGTGTTGTCCACGGCGAGGCCCGCCCACAACCCGAAGGCATGGTCGGAAAGCCCCAGCGCATGGCCAATCGCCGGGAACGCGAACAGGCTGAATGCGCCCAGCGCGAGAATGGCGGCAATAGCGTAGGATGCGTCCTCGTCATCGGCCTCGATAGCGCCCTTGGCCGCGATAATCGCGGACACGCCGCAAATGGAGGAGCCGATGGCCAGCAGCGAGGTGAGTTTCGGCGACAACCGCAGCCATCTGCCGAGCGCCGTCATCAGCGCAATGGACAGGGCCAGCTCCACCGCCACGAACGCCAGACTGACGCTCCCCAACTTCAGGATGTCTCCGAGCAGAAAGCGGACGCCAAGCAGCACGATTCCGGTCTTCAGCCAAAACTCGTAAGTCGCGACGCCCGCCCGGAAAACAACGGGAATGCCGATGGTGTTGGAAACGATCAACCCGAACACGATGGCCCACAGGACATACTCGATGTTCGGTAAAGCAAGGTGATGCGCCTTACCGTAGCGGGCGATCGATTGTTCGGTCAGCTTCCCCAGGAATCCCAGCGCGGCCAGCAGGGCGATACCGGGAAGCAGCCCCAGCAGCCGGAGTGCCGCCGGCCGCGAATTGCGAGGCGTTACAATCGCAGGGCTCATGGTTTCTCCTGTGCGCCTGCCCTCCTACCACGGAATGTGGG
Source organism: Bryobacteraceae bacterium (assembly GCA_049520215.1). Taxonomy (GTDB): domain Bacteria; phylum Acidobacteriota; class Terriglobia; order Bryobacterales; family Bryobacteraceae; genus Bog-159. The sequence goes on from JBEKPZ010000068.1 coordinate 12,108, forward strand.
GCAGGATGTGGAAACGGATGAGTGCCGCGGCGGCTAGGGCCGCGATTACGGACCACCAGTCGAGTGTCAGCTTGCGTTGGTTTGCCATATGAAGGTTCATTACCTGATCGCCCAGATCGACACACAGCACCTGGTCACAGCTCTATTTCGTTGAAGGTTCCCTTGGTGATGTCCCATCCGGACGAAATATACCGGTCCAGGTTCGCCTGCAGTTTCTCGGTGACCGAGGGATTCTGCCCGGCGACGTCCACCAGTTCGTCGGGATCCTTTTTCCTGTCGTACAGTTGCGGCTGATAGTGCCCTTTGTATTTTTCCCGATTCCAAACAGCCGAGTAGTTCCACTCCGGCGTGCGCACCGCGCCTACGTAGCCAAATGCGCTGACCACATGGTCGCGGCGATTGGAGCGCTCTCCGGTGACGTAGGGCCACAGATCTTCCCCCGTCACACGGGGCGACGGTTTCAAATTGAGGCGGCCGAGCAGCGTGGGGACCAGGTCGAAATGCTGCACGAAACCCGCCACTCGCTTGCCCGCATATTGCCTGTTGGGAAGGCGGATCAGCAACGGTACGTGGGTCACCTGCTTGCGGATGCGATCGTCCCCTTTCACGAACTGTCCTTGCTCACCCAGCATCGCACCATGGTCGGAAGTGAAAACAAAGATGGTGTTCTCCTTCAAACCCAGTTCCTCCGCGGTGCTCAAGACTTGTCCGATCCAATAGTCCACGTTGGATGCCTCGCCCGCGTAATTCGCACGCAGGCGCCGGATGCCTTCCGGCGGCACATTCAGCCGCTGGTACGGCGGTTCCGGCCAGCTATGCGGGCCGGGGTCCTTCAGGTACTTTTCCAGGAAGTAGTCGGGCGGGTCCCAAGGCTCATGCGGATCGAACGATTCTATGTGAAGCAGGAACGGCCCCTGGTCGTGGTTTTCCCTGAGCCATCGCACCGCGTCTTTGGCCGTCTGTTCCACGATGGAGTCGCCATACTGGAGCCAGCGCTTGCGGTTGGCCGTATAGCGATTCAGGAAGCTGAGAAAGCCAGGATTGCTCTGCTGTGCCTCCTTCAAATACTCCGCCGGGTAGAGCCGGCTGAAATCCGGCGTGACGCGCGGCGGCTGCGCGTAATAATCGGTCTCCTGGCCGCGAATCCACTCCCAATAGGTATAGCCGCGATGGAAATTACGCCCCGGCCGCTGCAGGTGCGGCAGATCCGCGATGAGCGCCGTAACGTAGCCGGCCTCCACCAACGTTTCGGCGAGCGTGACGTCCTCATTGTAGAGATGATGCCAACCAGGGGACGCGCCCGGCCCGGTCTCGTGCTGGAAGAAGGCGTGGGTGGGAACGATGCGGCGGCCCGTCGATAGCACGCGCCGCGTGGGAATGGTAGGCATGCCCTCGGGATGGAGGTCGTCGAAGATAATCGACTCGTCGGCCAGCCGGTTCAGGTTCGGAGTCTCTACCCATTGGCTGCCATAGGCGGCCAGATTATCCGCGCGAAACGTATCCGCTACAATCAGGATCACGTTGAGATTGTTCCCCTCCTGCTTAGGGGGCCGCTCCCAATGCGAGCCGCAGTTCTCGGAGGCGGTGGCCGCGGCCCTGGCACTTGGAGCCGCGAGATTGGCCGTGCCCGCAAAAGCCGCGCCGGTCTTCAGTAGATCTCTTCGGGTAGTCCTATCCATTGCACTCCTCTACGCTCCTGCCGATGCGGCGGAGCCATTTGAATTCAGTGGCGGGGCCAAAACCCCGCGGGGAGCAAAACTCGTCCTCCCGTCGATCATCTCGCGCGCGATTTCGCGCATCGGAGTGCGCCGCTGCCGGCTCAACCGGCGAAGGTGAAGATAGGCGTGCTCTTCGGTCCATCCAAAATCCGACTGGAGTAGTCCCTTCGACCGTTCGATCAAGACGCGATCTTCAAGTTTCTGTTTGGTCCTCTCCAAATCCTGGCGGACGATCGAGCCGCTCAACAGGGCGCCCAGGGGGCGGCCAAGACCCAGGAAGAAGCACAGTTCCCGTGGTTGGACGGGAACCCGCCGGGAACGGCAGAAGTTCGCGATGCCCACTACCTCGTCCGCGTCCGGCAGCGGCACCGAAACTACGCCCTCGAAGGCATTCGTCCGGAATTCGGGCAGGTCTTGGAATCGGACATCGGACCAGGCGTCTTCATGCACCACAATCGGTGAGCCACGCTCGAAGAGCCGTGCCGCCGCCTCGCCCATGACTTGGCATTGAATAGCATCGGCCGGACCAGGCCGAAGGCCGGTCCACCCGATAAGCGAGGCCGCCCCGCGCTTGCGGTCGAGGCGGTAGACGTAAGCCCCTTGGGTGTTCGTATTGTCCATCGCCAGATCGAGCAACGGCTCGACCGGAGCTTGGTCGCCAGATGGACCGGCGAGCGGGCTTTGGCGAGGTGCGATTGTGGCCCGGACGAGCGCCAATGATTGCATTAAGCTCTCCTAAATGAGTGTGGTAGTTGTCGGCTTTTGACTAGCATACTAATTCTATCGAGTTTATAGACTATCATGAAAATTGTCAAGCCAGCTGTTCCGAGGAGTCGGTAGTGTCCTTTGCATCGAGCCCCTGACCCTTGTTCTTAGCGGGTCCGGCGATCGGATTGTTCGTGCCTGCACTTCTTTGATCGTGGGCAACGGAGTGTTTGGCGTTTCCAGCAGTTTGCGGCATACGTGTTCCGCAGTGCTTCCCGACAAGCTTGATTATGTTCGTTACGACTGGAAGCGAACCGGCCTTTGGAGCCTGCTTTTCGTGGCGGGCATTATGGTAGGGACTTCCTCGCTTCGCGATGGTAACCCGGTTCGACGTCGTCACGCCGTCAACCTGGATCTGTAATGCCACCGCATCCCCGTGGGCGTGTGGGTGGCCGGTGTTACACCGATCTGTGTCAACGCCGGGATAAAATGACCGCATTTCCGCCGGTTTTGTAGTCGAAGAAAACAGCCATCGGCCAGGATGCGGTACCCACTCTACAGCAGTTTCTAAATTCACCCAACATGAAGGTCGCGTCGCTCAGGCGCGACAGCCGGCGGTATGGTCGAACGAGCGGTCTTCGTTGTTTGTTCACGTGTGTCCCGGATCTTCGTCAAGCAACGCCATCCACTCGGGTAGCATCAATCCTGCAATCCAGGCAGGCGGCCGCACCGGCAGCCGCCCGCATCCATAGATTGTTTTACGCGCCCACTTGCCCGGCGTTACACTGGTCCCGCCATGTTCACTCGCCGCAGCTTTCTTCAGACCGCCGCCAGCGCCTCCGCCGCCCTCACCCTGACCGCCCCACGGCACCGGCTTCTGGCCCAGGCCAACGCGGTCTATCGCAACCCCATTCTGGGTGGAGACCACCCCGACGCCGGCGCCATCCGCGTCAGTAACGAGTTCTTCCTCACCCATTCCAGCTTCGACTATGCTCCCGGCCTGCTCATCTGGCGCTCCACCGATCTGTTGAATTGGAGGCCCGTCGCGGCCGCCCTCGATCGCTACGCCGGCAGCGTGTGGGCCCCATATCTCTGCGAATACGATGGCCGCTTCTACATCTATTTTCCCGCCGACAACCGCCTGCGCGTGGTCCATGCCGAGCATCCGCTGGGCCCTTGGAGCGAGCCTATCGACCTCGGCATCAACGCCATCGACCCCGCCCACATCGCCGAGAACGGACGCCGCTTCCTCTACGCCAACGGCGGCGTCATGGCCGAGCTGACCGCCGATGGATTGGGCGTGAGGGTGCCTCCGCACCATGCTTTCGATCCCTGGCCTGTGCCCGCCTCGATGCGCATCGAATGCACCTGCCTGGAAGCGCCGAAGGTGATCGAGCACAACGGTTATTTCTACTTGAACGTCGCCGAAGGCGGAACCGGCGGGCCCTCCACCAGCCACGCTGTGGTCTCGGCCCGCAGCCGCCACGCCGACGGTCCCTGGGAGTACTCGCCCTATAACCCCATCGTCCACACTCCCAGCCGCGAATCGCGCTGGTTCTCGGTCGGCCACGGCCGTCTTGTCGATACGCCGGACGGAAGCTGGTTCATGACCGTCCACTCCTACGAAAACGGCTATCGCGCCCTGGGGCGCCAAACGCTCCTCCTGCCCATCGAGTGGACCGCCGACGGCTGGTTCCGCGTCCCCGCCGGCGTAACCGCCGAGTCGGCCATCCCCATGCCCATTCCCGGCACCCGCCAACTACCCCTCGCCGACCCCTCGGACGGCTTTACCAGCGCCGAACTCGGCTTGCAATGGGCCTTCTGGCACCAGTTCGACCCGGGGCGCTTCACCACAGGCCAGGGCGTGCTGAACCTGAAGGCGCGCGGCAGTTCGCTGGCCGACAGTTCCGCTCTCACCACCCCGGTCGGCGGCCACTCCTACACCGTCGAAATCGACGTCGAGATCGCCCCCGGCTGCTCCACCGGCCTGCTGCTTTTCTACGATCCGGAGCACGCCCCCGGCATTCTGCTCGACGGCGAGGGCATCGGTGTGCGCATAGCCAACGGCTACGTCCCCAGCCGCCAACAGAAGGGCGCAACCCGCGCCACTCTGCGCATCGTCAACGACAACCAGGAAGTCGATTTCTACTTCCGCCTACACGGACAAGGCTGGCAAAGGACCCGCGAATCGGCGGAAGTCAGCGGCATGCACCACAATGTTCTTGGCGGATTCCTCGACCTCCGCCCCGCCGTCTTCGCCGCCGGCTCCGGCAGTGCCAGCTTTCGCAACTTCCGCTACTGGCCTGAAGCGAAGGTGCCAGTATAACGAAGGACCGCGCATTCACCCGGGGCCGAGGGATTCCTCGATAGACGCGCACGCCTACCCCGCCGGTCGCGGTGCGACTGATTCAGCTCGAAGCCGGCGGAGGCACCGGATCTCGCACTCGTGATCGCCTGCCATCCGGCCGCCCGCGATCGCGCGGAGCGCCATGCGCTCGTCCACAACGAGCCGGCACGGCCTCCACTTAAACGCCGGTCGCGGTGGTCAAGAGGCTAGCAACCTTTGCGGACGGGGGGAAATGCCTCAGTTCGTCGTGATGAGCTGGGGTTGGGCGAGCACGACGGAGCATCCGAGGAGGAGTGCGAGTGCTACGAAGCGCATGGATCGATTATCGCTCCAGCGCCCCTAAAAAAAAGGGCAGGCCACAAAAAGCGATGGCCTGCCCCACGTTGGTGGTTGACCTACGCCGTACGCATGGTTTCCGACTTATCGCCGGAAATGGCCGCTTGCGCCGCGGCCAGGCGGGCGATCGGCACGCGATAGGGCGAGCAGGACACATAGTTCAGTCCCACGCGGTAGCAGAACTGCACCGAGCTGGGCTCGCCTCCGTGCTCGCCGCAGATCCCGATTTCGAGATCCGGCTTGGTCTGTCGGCCAAGCTTCACGCACATATCGACAAGCTTTCCCACGCCTTGCTGATCGAGAACGGCAAACGGATCGTGCTTGAAGATTTTGGCGTCCTCGTACACTTTCTGGAACTTCGTGTAATCGTCGCGCGAGAGTCCCATGGTAGTCTGAGTCAGATCGTTGGTGCCGAAGCTAAAGAAGTCGGCTTCCTTAGCGATTAAGTCGGCAGTAAGTGCGGCGCGCGGAATCTCGATCATGCAGCCGACCTTGTACTTAAAGTCTTTCAGGCCGGCCTTGCCTAACACTTCCTCGGCAACCTGGAGCACGATCTTCTTCTGGTTGGCGAATTCCTCCACCGAACCGATGAGCGGGATCTCGATTTCCGGAATGACTTTCACGCCCTTCTTGGCCACCTGCACGGCGGCTTCGAAGATGGCGCGCACCTGCATTTCGGTGATCTCCGGATACATGATGCCCAGGCGGCAGCCGCGCAGGCCCAGCATGGGATTGAACTCATGGAGTTGTTCCACCCGCTCCAGCAGCGTGGTCAGGACCTTCTTCAGATCCTTCACCGTGGCGCCGAGGCGCTCGTAGCGGCTGACCATCTCCTTCTTCGCTTTGATATCGGCGGCAGGCAGCTTGGCCAGATCGACCATCAGCACTTCGCGCTTGGGCAGGAATTCGTGCAGCGGTGGATCGAGCGTGCGGACGAGCACCGGGAATCCGTCCATGGCCTTGAACAGACCGGCGAAATCGGCGCGCTGCATGGGCAGGAGCTTGGCCAGCGCTTTGCGGCGGCTCTTCTCATCCTGCGCCAGGATCATGGCCTGCATGTGCGCAATGCGATCCTCGGCGAAGAACATATGCTCGGTGCGGCAAAGGCCGATGCCTTCCGCTCCGAACTTGCGCGCGGCTTTGGCGTCGCGCGGAATGTCGGCATTGGCGCGCACGGCGAAGCCGCCGCGGAATACATCCGCCCAAGCCATGAACGTCGCCATGATGCCGGACGACGGATCGGCGTCGATGGTGTTGGCCTGTCCGGCGAAGGCCTCACCGGTGGAACCGTCGAGCGACAGCCAGTCGCCTTCCTTCAGCGTCATCTTCTTGCCGCCCACTGTCACGCTCATTTCCTTGCGCTGCGCGTTGACGTCGACGTCGCCCGCGCCGGCTACGCACGGGGTGCCCATACCACGGCAAACCACGGCTGCGTGACTGGTCATGCCGCCGCGCGACGTGAGAATGCCCTTGGCCACTTCCATCCCGTGTATGTCGTTAGGCTCGGTTTCGGCGCGCACCAGGATCACGGGTCCGGCAGTGGCCTGTTTCACGGCTTCATCGGCGGTGAAGACCACGCGGCCCACCGCGGCGCCCGGCGATGCTGGCAGGCCCTTGGCGATGGTGGCCAGCGATTTCTTCGAAGCCGGATCCAGCACCGGGTGCAGAAGCTGATCGAGTTGCTGCGGGTCGACGCGCAGGACAGCTTCTTCCTTGTTGATCAGGCCCTCGTTGACCATATCCACCGCGATGCGTACAGCGGCCGGACCGGTGCGCTTGCCATTGCGCGTTTGCAGCATGTAGAGTTTGCCGTCCTGAATGGTGAACTCGAAATCCTGCACGTCGCGATAGTGTTGCTCCAGGCTGGTGGTGATCTCGTGAAGCTCGCGGAAGGCCGCGGGCATCAGTGCTTCCAACGTCGAGATGGGCTGCGGCGTGCGCACGCCCGACACCACGTCTTCGCCCTGCGCGTTCACCAGGTACTCGCCGTAGAAGGCTTTCTCGCCGGTGGACGGATTGCGGGTGAAACCCACGCCGGTGGCGGAAGTATCGCCCATGTTGCCGAACACCATGGCCTGCACGTTCACCGCGGTGCCCAGGTTATCGGGGATGTTGTTCATCTTGCGGTAGTAGATGGCGCGGGCGTTGAACCAGGAGCGGAACACGGCGTCGCGCGACATGGCGAGCTGCTGGATGGCTTCCTGGGGAAACGGCTTGCCGGTCTTCTTCTCCACCAGCTTTTTGTAATCGACGATGACGGCCTTCAGATCCTCGGCGGTCAGGTCGGTGTCGAACTTGGCCTTCACCTTTTTCTTGCGGCCGTCGAACACATGGTCGAAATCGTGCTTTTCGATGTCGAGCACCACGTTGCCGAACATCTGGATGAAGCGGCGGTAGCAATCGTAGGCGAACCGCGCATTGCCGCTCTTGCGCTCCAGCGCCAGCACGGTCTTATCGTTCAAACCGAGGTTGAGGACGGTGTCCATCATGCCCGGCATGGAGAACTTGGCGCCCGACCGCACGCTGACCAGCAGCGGATTCTCGGTGTCGCCCAGGGTCTGGCCCATCTGCTTCTGGAGCTTATCCAGCGCCGCCAACATCTCTTTGTGGATATCGTCGGGAACCTGGTTCTTGTTCTCGAAATAGATGTTGCAGACTTCCGTCGAGATGGTGAAGCCGGGCGGCACCGGCAGATTCGCCCGGCACATTTCGGCCAACCCGGCGCCTTTGCCGCCGAGTACATCCTTCATTTTTCCGTCGCCATCGGCCCCGCCTGGACCGAATTGGTAAACATGTTTGTTCATAATCTTCTCCTATGAGTTCGTGACAATCTCCGAAAAATCGGCAAACGTTCGAAACTGTTCCAGCAGGCCATGTAGCATGGCCAGGCGATTGGCCCTGACGGCCGGGTCGGGCGCATTCACCAGCACCTTGTCGAAAAACAGGTCCACTTTGGGCCGCAGCGCACCGATCACGGATTCAATTGGTTGCCCGGCGGCTCGATTGATCTCATCGAAAAGATCGCTTTCGGGGCCGGGTTCCAGCAGGCTGGGGCTGAAAGCGCCGCCGGTGAACCCGGCCTGGCGCAGGATGTTCGTGATGCGTTTGAAGCTGGCGGCCAGCGGCTCGAAATCGGGCGAGGGCCGGATCGTCTTGAGGCGCAGCAGGCGCGCTTCCAGTTCCGGCAGGTCGCTCCAGCCGGCGGCGATGGCGGCATTGACCTCGTCATAAGCGAAGCCGCGCACGTCGCGGAAGTAGAACTTGACCCGTTCTTCGAAGAACTCGATCAGTTGCGCATCGCCACCGATCAAGCCGAGCAGCGGTATGGACAGGCCGCCTTCGACGATGATTTTGACCACGCCCTGGGCGGCGCGGCGCAGCGCGAAAGGATCGCGCGAACCGGTGGGCGCCATGCCGACGCGGAAGCAGCCGCGCAAAGTGTCCAGCTTGTCGGCGAGCGAGACCAGCCGGCCCGCGGTGTGGCGCGGGATCGAGTCTTCCATGCTCTCCGGTTTGTAATGATCGTAGACCGCCTCCCAGACTTCGTCCGGCTCGCCTTGCGCGCGCGCGTAGAGTCCGCCGACGACACCCTGCAGTTCGGTGAACTCCTTCACTAGTTCGGTGGTGAGATCGGCCTTGGCCAGTCGCGCGGCGCGCTGGGCATGTTCGCCGCCGCCGAGTTCTTTCACCAGGGCCACCACGCGATCGGTCTTCTCCAGATACGACCCCAGCTTCGCCTGGAAGGTTACGTGGGCGAGGTCGTCCACGCGGTCCGCCAGTTTCTTGCGCTGATCGGCTTGCCAGAAGAAGCGCGCATCGTTGAAGCGGGCGCGCAGCACGCGCTCGTTGCCGCGGCGGACCAGTCCTTCGGGATCGGCGTTGGTGTTCATCACGGCAACGAACCGAGGCGCGAGATGGCCGGATTCGTCTTCCACTGAGAAGTACTTCTGGTGGTGGCGCATCACGATGATGAGGACTTCTTCGGGCAGCGCGAGGAACTGCGGATCGAATTCACCCATGATGGGGGTGGGGTATTCGGTAAGGTAGACGAGCGTTTCGAGCAGAGGTGGGTCAGGCTTTAGCCGGACACCTAGCGCGGCGATGCCTTCTTCGATTTTTTGGCGGCGGGCGGCGGCGGATAGGATTACGAAGTTGTCGCGGAGGGTTTGTTCGTATGTGGCGATGGTGATTGGTATGCGAGTCGAGCCGAGCCGGCGATGTCCGCTCGTCTCGTTGCCAGATTGCACGCCCGCCAGTTCGAAGAGAACGACGTCCGAACCAAGCAGGGCCACGATCCAGCGAATCGGTCGAATGAAGCGCGGGCCGCCCCTACCCGTCCAGTACATGGTCTTGGGAAACGCGATCTTCAGAATAATTCCGGGCAGCGACTCAGCCAGGATGTCGATCATCTTTCGCCCTGCAACCTTGCGCAGATAAGCGTAGTATTCGCCCTTGCCGGTGGATTCGACGGCCAGATCCTCCGGCCGCACGCCCAGCTTGCGTGCGAAGCCTTCCACGGCCTTCGGATTTGCCGCTCGCGGCGGACCCATGACGCGTTCTTCGGTATCGGGCAGACGCTCGGAAAGGCCCTCCGCACGCGCCGTGAGACGGCGCGGCGTGGCGTCCATCTGCGCAGCAATACCCAGGCCTTCCAGTTGATCGTGCAGGCTTCCGAGCGCGCCTGGAATCATCCAATCCGGAATCTCTTCCGTCCCGATTTCGAGCAGAAAAGGCAGGCTCATTGCGCCGCCCCCTGCTGATCGGCCCACGCCTGCGCCACGCCGACCGCCAATTTGCGGACTCGCTGGATCACGCCGACCCGTTCCGTCACGCTGATCGCGCCGCGCGCATCGAGCGTATTAAACAGATTCGAGCACTTCAACACCTGGTCGTACGCGGGCAGCAGCGGAAAGCGCGCCTTCTCCGCGTATTTCGGATACGCCGCCAGCAAGCGCGCGGCCTCGGTTTCGTGCAGGTCGAAGAGCTTCCATAGCGTATCCACTTCGGCCATCTCGAAGTTGTAAACGGAAAACTGCAATTCGTCCTGGAGACGCACATCGCCGTAGCTGAAACCGGGCGCCCATTCGATGTCGTAGACGCTATCCTTCACCTGCAGGAAGGCCGTAAGGCGTTCCAGGCCGTAGGTCAGTTCGGCGGGTACCACGTCCAGGTCGATGCCGCCGCACTGCTGAAAATAAGTGAACTGGGTGATCTCCAGTCCGTCCAGCATCACCTGCCATCCGACACCCCAGGCGCCCAGCGTGGGGGCTTCCCAATTGTCTTCCTCAAACTTGATGTCGTGCTGCCGAAGGTCGATGCCCACCGCTTCCAGGCTGCCCAGATATTGCTCGATGACATCGGCGGGCGAGGGTTTAAGAATCACCTGCAATTGGGAGTGCTTGTAGAGCCGGTTGGGATTCTCGCCGTAGCGTCCATCGGCTGGACGGCGGCTCGGCTGGACGTATGCCACGCGGTAGGGCCGCGGCCCCAGCACGCGCAGGAAAGTCTCCGGGCACATGGTGCCGGCGCCCACTTCCACGTCGTAAGGCTCCTGAATAATGCAGCCGCGCTCGGCCCAGTAGGCCTTCAGCTTGAAGATGATTTCTTGAAATGACTCCATGCTCTATTCGGCTTCCAGAACGGGTGGCGTCAGCAGTTTGCGCTCGATATGGCCTTCGATTTGCTGAACCAGAAAGCGGCGCAGGTCCGCGCACGTTTCGCGCGCCCAACCCAACCGGCCGATTTGCGCGACCGGCTTGCGCAGCATCTCTTCCGCGATCACTCTCGATTCCATACTCAATTCCCAACTGCCCGCGCCGGCCGTCCGTCGGCATTCGGCGCACAACAATCCGTCCCGGCCGCGGATGAAAAACGCCCGCTCCCATGTCTCGCGATCGGCGAGCAGGCTGCCGCAACTGAGGCAGACATTCAGATCGGGCAGAAAGCCCGCAAGCCGCACTGCCCACAAGCTGAAATACGTTACGGCGCACCAGACGCCCCCGGGGCCGGTAGAATCGGGGGTGCGCATGTGTTCCAGCACCGTCATCAGCAGGCGGAAGAACCGGTCGTTCGGCTCGGCCGGCGGCAGTAACTGATCTGTAACTTCCGCGAAATAATCCAGCGCCACTGCCGCCCGGTAGTCCGACAGCAACCGGAATTGGGAAACCAGCAGTTCACAGGAATCCAGGTTCACCAGTTCCCTGGTCTCGCGCTGGAAATACGACATGCGCACTTGCGAGAGCCTTTCCAATCCGGCGCCGAACACGCTTTTCGGACGACGCGCCCGCCTGGCCACACCGCGCAATTTTCCCTGGTCGCGCGTCAGAAAGCTGACGACGAGGTCCGCTTCCTTGAAGGGGTAACTGCGGAGCACGAAGGCTTCGCTCACTCGAGCCGGCACATGGAGAAATTTAAGAGTAACACATAGTGCTTGGCCGTGCTTTGCGGGGCGCGGGGAGCCGCCTACCTGGCTTGGCGATGTGCGGGTACTGAACTAGTGTGCGAAACTCGCGCACTTCTCCTAGCCGGCTGTTTGTCCTCGGACTGCGGCGGATAGCTCTTATAACTGTTGGCGGGGGAATGGAATCGCAGCAGGTTTCGAGGGGTTTCGAGGCTTGCAGTGATTTTTGAGGGGCTGGGGGGGCGAGCAATACACGCTCGCGATTTGTCTCGAATCTTGCAACATTCACAGACCTGGCGGCGCCGAGGGAGGCGGGGACTTCCCGGCTACGTGGCCGGGCCCCTGCGACTCGACGCACGCAAGCACTGCGTGCGTCGACAGGCTGAAGCCTGTCCTACCTACTCGGCAGCAACGGGCACGGCTATGCCCGGTAGTTCGGCGCTCGCACGTAGCGCCTTGCTCTTGACATTCTTGGTCACGCCAAACGCAAACGACTCGCCGATCAAGCCGGCATCGAATGCCCGAATGACATAGGTGCCGTCGATGTTGGCGACGTCTAGATAGTTGCGTCCGGATTCCTTGTCCGGCTTGGCAATCGCGAGAAAAGTCAGGTTGATCCCTTCCCCGCTAAGATGGATGGCCGGCACGTGCGCCAGATCCCGCATTTCCGTGCTCATCCAGATGCTGTACTGGCCGGGCTGCAACAGCGTGTTTCCCCAATATGCGGCTGCGGGCAGCTCGAAAGTGCCCTTCAGTACCGGTTGGGCGTTGGCCTGTACAGTGGTTAAGCCAAGCGCTAAGCCGACGAGCGCCAGGCCGATGGTTAAGTGTTTCCGTACGTTCATGGTTATTCTCCTTTAATGGACCTCTCCGAGTGAACCCTTTGAGGTGCTTGCTTCGTCTATGTCATAGATGGGCGAATCGCAGGCGAAGTTTATCAGCAGGGCGTCAATTGTTTGTGATGACGCAAGCAGCGGATTTGAAAGGGTTTAATCGATCATGTCATTTCCCGCGCCAAAACCCATAAGTGTCACAGGGAAGCTGTGTTTTGGATCCTTCGAGGTGGATTTCGAAAATCGCGAACTGCGCAAACACGGGATTCGCATCAAACTGCAGCGCAAGCCGTTTCAGATTCTCGAATTCCTGTTGCAGAGACCAGGCCAACTCGTGCTGCGCAGCGATCTGGCGCAACTTCTTTGGCCGGGCATGCACGTGAGTTTCGACCGCAGCCTGAATACCGCGGTGAACGCCCTGCGGCGCGCGCTGGGCGATACCTCACGCAATGCGCGCTTCATCGAAACGCGGACGGGACTCGGATATCTGTTCCTGGCTTCCGTGGAAGTGTTGCACGGTGCGGGGAGTGCGCAGCCGGGGGCTGGCATCCAACTGGTTCGCTCGACTGGCAGTGCGGAGGCGCCGCAGGACTGTCTGAAGGGGCGCTATTTCTGCCACAAGCTGACTGAAGAGGATCTGCACAAGGGTGTGGCGCATTTCAACGCCGCCTTGGCGCAGGATCCGAATTGCGCCTTCGCTTACGCAGGCCTGGCGGACGCGTATTGCCTGGCCGCACTGCTGAACATGGCGCCTCCGGGCGAGATCTATCCGCGCGCAAGAGATATGGCGTTGAACGCTCTGCGCGCGCGGCAGGATCTGGGTGACGCGCACGCATCGCTCGCCAGCGTGAAGAGGCTGTTTGAATGGGATTGGGCCGGCGCGGAGGCGGAGTATCTCACCGCTTTGGTTTTGAGCTCCAACTGCGCGATGACTCATCAGCAGTATGGCGCGCATCTGGCGGCCACCGGCAAGGCCGAGGAAGCGCTGCGCGAACTGCGCCGCTCGGAGGAAATCGACCCTCTGTCGCCCATGGTGAATGTGGGGGTTGCCTGGGGCCTTTATGTGGCGCGGGATTTTCAGGGTGCCTCGGAACAGTCCTGGAAAGTGCTGGCGATGGAGCCTAAGTTCGGCGCGGCGCAATATACGCTGGGCCTGGCGTACGCGCAGATGGGTCTGACCGAGGATGCCGTCGTGGAGTTGCAGAACGCGCGAACCTGTGCAGGCGATCAACCGGCGGTGCTGGCGGCGCTGGCGCACACATATGCCTGCGCTGGGGAATTGAGCGAGGCTGCCGTGATGCTATGCGAGCTGGAGAATTTGTCCGAGCAACGGTATGTCTCGCCGTATTGGCTGGCGTTGGTCTATGCCGGACTGGGGGAGCGCTCGCGCGCTTTGGAATTGCTGAGCCGGGCGTATGAGGAACGGGACGTCTGGCTGACTTGGCTGGGAGTGGATCCGCGCTTCGATGCGTTGCGCGGCGAGCCGCGATTGCAGGAATTGCTGCGGAGGATCGGGCTGAGGTAGGTAGAAGTCAGAATAGCGGCAACCGCTCCCTCACGGTCGCGGCTCGGTAGTGTTATGTCGGTAGTGCTACCGAGGCGCGACCGTTGATGGTTCCTTACATGCCGGCAACTGGAACCGTGACCGGCTGCGTGGCGGAACCGCGAAGCGTCCGGTTGCTGGCCTTCTTGGACACGCCGAACTTAAACGAGCCGGCGAGCCGGCCGGCATCGAGTTCCCGGATGACATAGGTTCCATTGACGGCGTCCAACCGGAGACAACTGTGCCCGGAGGATTCGTCGGTACCGGCGGGCGCGAGAAGCATGGCGGCGAAGCCTTCGCCGCGGATGGAGACCAGTTCGGCGCCAGAGATGCCGCGGTCCAGCGACAAGGTGTACTCGCCAGGCTGCAACAGAATGTCGTTCCAGTATGCCTGTGCGGGCAGGGTGAAAGTCCCTTTGGTTATCGTTTGGGCGCTGGCTCCCGCGGCGGTCAGGCCGAGGAGAGCGACAAGCGCCAGAGTGAGTGCGGATCGTTTTTGTAAGTTCACAAGTTCTTCCTTTCATGCGCCGCCACGAGGCGGTTTTTGTTTGTCTACACGTTAAGACGAAAGTGCCGCCCCGAGGTTCACTCCGCCCGGATCAATTGTTTGTCAATTGGTGCGACGGTCAGGCGCGCGATCACAGGCTGAAGCCTGTATTACTAAACTCTGAAATCTTTGCGCGCCGCGACGATTCTGGTCATGCTGCTTTGCCTAGCTGATTCAGTTGATGGACACTGGTCCTGGCGGTTGTGAGAACCG
>JBEKPZ010000069.1:0-27480 GCA_049520215.1 Bryobacteraceae bacterium
GTTGCCCCAATGTCCTGGCTGATCGAGAAGGATGTCCATGAGGCCCGCAGCCATCTGAACCTATCCCGCTGGGGCGAGTATGACGCCCAGAAGCAACATGACCTCCTGGCTGAGCTCGCCGCGGTCGTGCGAAACCGCAGAATGCCGCTCCCCCGCTATACTCTCATGCATCCTGGAGCAAAACCATCTCCGGACGAATTCGAACGAATTTATCAGTGGACGCGTGCCGAGCGGCGGCGTCTGAGGTCGTTGGCCTCGGCTCACAGTGCCACTCCCGCAGATGCAGGCGTAGCCCGGTAATGGGCGAGGCACTGCGGTGTACCATATAGTGACAAATGATTTCGCACTCCCGACCTGGATCGTTTCCAGTGGCGGCTCTGCCGCGCAACTCGCAGGCTACGCGCGACGAGAGGCCGGCCTGATGGAAGCCGCGCCAAGAGTGGCCCTCTTCGAAAAAACGATGCTTCCGCATTTGGATGCGGCTTATAACTTGGCGCGTTGGCTCACGCGGAACGAGCACGATGCGGAGGACATAGTCCAGGAGTCCTACCTGCGCGCCTTTAGGTTTTTCGACGGTTTTCGAGGCGGAGACGGACGGTCCTGGCTCCTGGCGGTGGTCCGCAACACCGCACTGACCTGGCTGCACCGCGAAAAGACCGCACCTCAAGTGTCTTTCGATGAAGAAATGCACGGCCCCGGGTCCGAGGCTGCGACTGTCGAGGCTAAGTTGGTAGAAGGCGCCAGGTTCGCGGCGTTACGGAATTGTCTGGACTTACTTCCCGTTGAGTTCCGCGAGGTCGTGGTGATGCGGGAGATGGAGGAAATGTCTTACCTGGAAATCGCGGAGGCCGCAAGTGCGCCGATCGGCACCGTCATGTCCCGGCTATCGCGCGCGCGCCAAAGCCTGCGGGATTGTGTGGCGGCGCGGATGAAGGAGGATTCCAAATGACCTGCGTGCCGGCAAAGAGTCTGCTGGAGTCGTATCTGGACGATGAACTGGATGCGGCCCAAAGAGTCCAGGTCGCGGAGCATCTGGCGAGTTGCAGTTCTTGCGCCGGGGTGCACGCGCAACTTCTGGAACTGCGCGCCGGCATCCGGGCCCATGCGCCGTATTATCGTGCACCCGCTGGCCTGCGCGAGCGCATTCAGGTTTCCGTGCGCCAAGCCGATCGGCGCGCCGACCGACCAGCCACCGGATTTTGGCGCTGGATGGCGATTGCGGCCGCCATCCTGCTGGCGGTTTCGGCCGCCTGGAATATCGCTCTGTTCCCTTCCCGAAGTTCTCGCGTGGATCTGATCGCGCGGGACGTTCTGTCGAGCCACGTGCGATCGCTGATGGGCGCACATCTCTTGGACGTGCCCTCCTCCGACCAGCACACGGTAAAGCCGTGGTTCAATGGCAAGCTGGACTTCTCACCGGACGTCAGAGACTTCGCGGCTCAAGGCTTTCCCTTAATTGGCGGGCGGATCGATTACGTGAGCGGCCGTACGGTGGCGGCCCTCGTGTACCAGCGGCGTAAACACATTATTAATGTGTTCACGTGGCCCTCGGCTGCGACGGACGGCAGCCCGGAGCTTGAGCGCAACGGCTATCACGTCGTCCATTGGAACACAAACGGGATGAGTTGGTGGGCCGTATCGGATTTGAACGCCGGCGAACTACGGCAGTTTGAGGACCTATACAGGCAGTGACCGTATCCCCGCGTCCCGAATTTCGCCTTGACCTGTTCGCTCGATCTAGCCCACGGTACAGCCTCTCCTGGACGAGCACCGCCAGATTTTGTGGAGGAAGAAATGTCTGAGCCATCCCGTATCACCAATAACAGCCAGCGGTCCTCAGCGGGATGACGCGCGAGACGATATAATGCGGATATTCGTATGCGAACATTCGAATGGACGGAACAACAGCACGGTGTTTTCATTCCTGAAATTGACCGCGAACACCAGTTGATATTCACGTTGTGCCGCAACCTGCAGCGTGCTTTGCGAGGGCCTGCTCCAACTGAACAGGTTCGTTCCCTGGTGAACGAACTGGCGGTCCACAGCTCGGAACATTTCTGGCACGAGGAACGGCAGATGCGCGCCACCGGATATTCGTTCTATGCCTGGCATAAGCAGCAGCATCATACTGTCCGCTCCAAAATGACTGTCTTGGAAGTTCGCATACGCTCCGGCGATCGCGACGCTGTTTGCGAATTATTGGCATTCTTGCATGGCTGGCTCAACGATCACATCCGGGTCACAGACCGCATGCTGGGAGCGTATTTGCGCAATCGGCAACGCGAGCTAACGGCAAGAGCGTCGTAGGGTGCCAGATCGGGGGGCCGGCCGACGTCTGGGCATCGCTTGCTCCATCGGCGCGAGGCTGGCCCGCCGCGCGGCATTGTCAGGCAACTAAAGTCTGTGCCACCGGTTATCAATGACGTAGCGGCAGTTGGTGGCACAGGCTTCAGCCTGTGAGAGCCCTTCTAGGCTAGTCTCCTGCTAGAAATCCATCCCATGAAAGTGGAACTCCAGAGCCTGCCAATCCGCCGACCCGGTGGAACGAGTCATATTTGGTGACCAAGGACACGAGTCCCTGAGTGTGGAACCACCGGGTCGACAAAGCGCGGGGAACCCGGGGGACAACTGGCCAACCGCCACGGCCCATTGCCCGAACTGCCCACTTTGCTTGCCGATGCCGCCGAGACGCCCAGCGACCGCAGTCTTGAGGCGGTAACCACGCAGTTTGCGCCGAATCCACTGACCAGTAAGGCTTGTCTTTCTTCTCGCAGACCCGTCGGATCTACCCCACAGCTTCCGCATGACCATAGGGCTTCCCCGTCCTGACCGGGTGACCCAAGCTGCAAAGGCCTGATATCCGCTTCCTGTACGTCTACGTCGAATCCGATCTCGTCATCGGCTTTCTTCAGATTCCGCCTCGCGGCGGACACCGGACGAATGGTTCCGGTCATTACAGTCCATTGGGGGACTTCCACCCCTTGAATACAAGTCACACCGAACACACCAGGCCGGGCTGCCCCACGTGACCCGTGATACCGTGAGGTGGAATGCCGCTTAATCCCGACCTTGCCATCTTCCGTGCGGTGGTTTCGACCATCGTTCCGGAAGCCGCGGCTCTGGATGAGCAAGGATGGCATGACCTTCATCAGGTTGTCGAAGCGCTGCTGCGCGACCGTCCGGAATCGCTCATGCGCCAGATCCGCATGTTCCTGGGCGCGATTCAGTGGCTCCCCGTCGTGCGCTACGGCCGGCCTTTCACGCGATTGCATCCAACTGCCCGCACGCGCGTCCTGGCGCACCTCGAAAACGATCGGATTCAAAAGGTGCGCGTGGGCTTCTGGGGACTGCGCACTATCGTGCTGGCCGGTTATTACGGCAGGCCGCAGGCGGCCCAGGCGATCGGCTACGCCGCCAGCGCCCGCGGCTGGGAGGCGCTCCCGTGAAGCGGGTCAGTTACGACATCGTGATCGTAGGCTCCGGCGCGGGCGGCGGCACGGTGGCGCAGGAACTCTCGCCTCTTTGCCGGCAAGGCTGGCGCATCGCCGTTCTGGAGAAAGGACCCCGCCTGCGCGACGATGAGTTCACCGGCCGCGAGCTAGAGATGGCCGGCGCGCTCTACGAAGACGGTGGCGGCTTTCTCACCGCCGACGGCACGATGACCATTGCGTTCGGCTGCGCCTACGGCGGTTCCACGGTGGTCTATACCGGCACTTCCATGCTGCCGCCGGAGCGCGTCATCCGCCGATGGGATGTGCCGGGCCTCACGCATGCCGATCTGGATTGCCGCGCGCGGAAGTTCATGGCCGAAAACAACGCGCACCTGGTGGAAGACGGCCTCATCAACGAAAACAACAAGCTGTTCGTGGAAGGCTGCCGCAAGCTGAACTACGACGTGCAACAGTTCCCGGTGAACATCAAAGGTTGCCGCGGATCCAGCCTCTGCAACCTGGGCTGTCCCAATCAAGCCAAGCAGGGCACGGACCGCGTGCAGTTGCCGCGCGCCGAACAGAATGGCGTGGAAGTGGTCACGCGCTGCCAGGTGCTGACGGTCGGCGAGAAGACACTGGCCGCGCGCGTCGCCGCCAAGCCCGCGGGCGGGAAGGGCGATCCTTCGCCGTGGGAGCCGGGCGATTACCAGATCGACGCGAAGATCGTGGTGCTTTCGGCGGGCGCCGTGAATACGCCGGCGCTGCTGCTGCGCTCGGGCATGGGACGGAGTCTGCCGCGGCTGGGTTATGGTTTCACCAGCCATCCCGCGTTCATCATCGTGGGCGAACATGCGCGGCCGATCACCAATTTCGTGGGCCATCCCAAGAGCTACTACGTCGATCAATTCGCCGAGAGCGATCATTTCGTTCTGGAAACCTGCATGTACTTTCCGTTTATCACGGCCAAGAGCATGGTGGGCTTCGGCGAGTCGCATAGCGCTTTTATGCGAGCTTTCCCGCGGCTGCAGATGATCCTGGTGCTGGCTTGCGACGAAGCGGACGAGTACAACCGCGTCGCCATCGACAAAGCCGGCCGGCCGGTGGTCGAGTACCGATTCCAGCACGACGCCATCCGCGGATTGATTCGCGGCGCCATCGCCTCGGCGAAGATTCTCTTCGCGGCGGGAGCCGTGCGTGTCCACATGCCCGTCGCGCGCGACACGACCATCGAGGCCGGCGACGCCGCGCGTCTGGAAGAGATCGCCGCCGCCGCGGAATTCCGGCCGGGGAAAACGCCTGTATCGGCCGCACATCCGCAAGGCGGCTGCGGCATGGGCAGCGGCCCCGCCAACTCCGTCACCGATTCGTACGGCCGCGTGCATGGCCTGCCCTGGCTGTTCGTGGCGGACGCCAGCCTGTTCCCCAATTCGCTCGAAATCAATCCCTACGTCACTATCATGGCGCTGGCCGACCGCGTGGCCCAGCGCATTCGCGAGGAGGTCCCCGCCCTGCTATGAGGATGCTATGAAGATGACCGGCGCAGATATCGTGGTGCGCGCCCTGGAAGACGAAGGCATTCCGTTCACCTTCGGCATTCCCGGCACGCATAACATCGAACTGTATGACTCGCTCGCGCGCTCCACCAAGGTTCGCCCGATCCTGGTCACCGACGAGCAGAGCGCTTCCTTCATGGCCGACGGCGTGGCCCGCTCCTCGGGAATGCTGGCGGCGGCCAACGTGGTACCGGGCGCGGGACTGACGCACGCGCTCTCGGGAATCGCCGAGGCGTATCTGGATGGCATCCCCATGCTGGTGCTGGCCTGCGGCATCCGGCGCGACACCGGCAAGTCATATCAACTGCACGCCGTGGATCAACTGGCGATCGCGCGCCCCGTGACCAAGGCGCAATTCCTGATCGAAAAGGGCGCGGATCTCTACGGCACGATCCGCCGGGCCTGCCGCATGGCACGCGCGGCGCCTGCGGGTCCTGTGTTCGTGGAGGTCCCGGCGGAGCACTACATCTTTCGCCACGATGTGGACCTGGACGCCTACGCCGAACAGCCGGATGCACAGCCAACGTTTCGCGCGGCGGACCTCGAACAGGCCCGCGGCCTGCTGGCCGCCTCCCGCCGTCCGCTCTTGTATTTGGGACTGGGAGCCGCCGGCGCGGGCGCCGATCTCATCGCGCTGGCCGAGCGGCTGGAAGCTCCCGTTTCGACCACCTTCGCAGCCAAGGGCATCTATCCCGAGAGCCATCCTCTGTGGCTGTGGTGCGGCTTCGGCGCGGCCGCGCCTCCGTTTGTACAGAAGATCGCCGCGGGCTGCGACTTGACGCTGGCCATTGGCTGCCGTTTCTCCGAGGTGGGCACCGGGAGCTACGGCCTGGAGGTGCCCGGCAAGTTAGTCCACGTAGATATCGATCCTTCGGTGCTGGATAAGAATTATCGCGCCGACTTACCCGTGGTTGCCGACGCTGCTCCATTCATCACGGCGCTGCTGACTAACCTTCCGGCGCGCCCGACGGATCCGGCACTCAGGGAATCCATCCGCACGGGCCATGCGAAGGTATGGTCGGGCTGGGACGCTCCGGCGGACGCAGATAAGGTGACGCCGCCCCAGTTACTCAAGGCGGTGCAGGCGTTAGTAGGTCCCGCGGCCATTTATACCACCGACAGCGGCAATGGAACCTTTCTGGCCGTGGAGTGCCTGCGGCTCGACCGGCCACGTTCGTTCCTGGCGCCCCTCGATTACTCTTGCATGGGCTACGCCGTACCGGCGGCTTTGGGAGCGGCGCTGGCTTGTCCCGGCCGGCCCGTGGTATCGCTGGCGGGCGACGGCGCATTCCTGATGACCGGCCTGGAACTATTGACCGCGGCGCAGTTGCAGTTGCCGGTGATGGTGCTGTTGCTGCGCGACCGCGAGTTGGCACAAATCGCCCAGTTCCAGCAGACCGCGCTGGGACGCAAGAGTTGCAGCGAATTGCCGGACTACGACTTACCGGCATTCTGCCGGGCGGTAGGCGCTGAGTATCTCATGTTAGCCAGGAATGCAGAGATAGAGTCGGTCTTGCGGCAAGCTTGCAAGCTGACAGAAGCCAAGCGTCCCGTGGTGGTGGAGGTGGCCATCGACTATTCGCGCAAGACTTACTTCACTAACGGCGTGGTGCGCGTGAATCTTGCCCGTCTGCCGTGGCCGGACCGTTTGCGGATGGTGGTGCGGGCGCTGGCGCGGCGGGTGCGCTGAACAGCCGCTCGGGCCAGAAAGCCGAGAGCATAAGGCCGACTGCAATCCCGAGTGAAACTTCGAAGAACCGGTGAGTCGCGATCAACCACGCGCTGTTAGATCGCGGCACGAGCATTACAATCGCCAGAGTGATGCTTGCATATCGGTAAGCGTTTCTCTCCACGCGCAAGACCGCGCAGAGTATTCCAATTAAGAAGACGGCTATGCCGAATGCCCAGAGGCTTTGGCGGAAGTAGATGGCAGCTACCGCCCCAACCACGGCCCCCATCGCCGTCCCCGCGAAGCGCTGCGCGGAAATCGGGAGCGCGGCGCCCAACGTCGACTGCATCACGACCAGCGCCGAGATGGGAGCCCAGTAAGCTTCGGGCAGGCGGAATAAGCGGGCGGCGGCGTAAGACACAATCGCCGCAGCCGCGGTTCGCGCCGCATGCACCACAGACGAGGGGGTTCCGTTTCGCCACGATCAAGCTAGTCAGTTGTGCGGTCGCCATTTTCGTTTAAGCGAGGGAAATCTCCGGTTCGTGTTCAACCGGAAAGTTCACGGACCGTGCGATGAAGCATTTGGCGTGTGCGGCGGCATGTAACTCGCGCGCCTTTACAATATCGGAGCCGGCCGCGACGGTGACCTGAGGATGCAGGATCACACGCGTGAAGCGTCCCGCACCGTCAGGCGTTTCCTCCATCCAGCCTTCGGCATGGTCAACGTAATCAAGCACCACAATCCCTGCGTCCGCGCACAAATGGAGATACCAGAGTTGATGGCATGCCGATAAGGAAGCAACCAGCAATTCCTCGGGATTCCAGCGCGTTGGATCACCGCGAAATGCCGGATCGGAGGAACCTGGGATAACGGGTTTTTCGGTCCTTGCGGAGATTTCGTGCCGCCGCTCGTAGTTTCGATAGCCGGATGTGCCTGTCCCAGTGTTACCGGTCCATTCGACGACGACTGAGTAGTGATGCGTTTTCGCCATTCGCGCGCCTCCAATCAAGCTGCAATATTCGTGGGGCAGGACTCCAGTCCTGCGGCCGACGTCCACGTCGGCCTGCGGAGCGGGTCCTGGAGGACCCGTGCAGACCTGGAGGTCCGCCCCACCAGGCCGAGGGGCCGGCCCCACTTACACGCCGGCGAACGTTTGGGCGATCAGTTCGCGCGCTTCCTTCTGTATCCTCCGCAAATGCTCCTCGCCTAGGAAGCTCTCCGCGTAGAGCTTATACACGCTTTCGGTGCCCGATGGGCGCGCGGCGAACCAGCCATTCGCCGTCACCACCTTCAACCCGCCGATGGGCGCTCCGTTTCCGGGCGCGGTGGTCAACGTCGCCTCGATCTTTTCGCCCGCGAATTCCGCGGCGTGCAAATCAGCCGGCGAGAGCTTCAGCAAGATCGCTTTCTGCTCGGGCGTGGCCGGCGCGTCGATGCGCTCATAGACCGGAGCGCCGAACTTCTCCGTCAGTTCCCGGTACAATTCGCCGGGATCGCGGCCGGTGCGCGCCAGGATCTCGGCCGCCAGCAGCCCCATGATGATGCCGTCCTTGTCCGTGGTCCACACCGTGCCATCGCGCCGCAGGAACGACGCGCCGGCGCTCTCCTCGCCGCCAAAGCCAAACTCGCCAGTCACCAGGCCGTCCACCATCCATTTGAATCCCACCGGCACTTCCACCATCTTCAGCTTCAGACTGCCGGCCACGCGATCGATCATGCTGCTCGACACCAGCGTCTTGCCCACTGCGGCCCCGGCGGGCCATCCGGGCCGATGCTGGAACAGGTACGAAATCGCCACCGCCAGGTAATGATTCGGATTCAGCAGGCCCGCGCTGCGCGTCACCACGCCGTGCCGGTCGTGATCGGTATCGCAGCCGAAGGCCACATCGAAGCGGTCCTTCAGCGCGATCAGTCCGGCCATGGCGTAGGGCGAGGAGCAGTCCATACGGATCTTGCCGTCCCAATCGACGGACATGAAGCGGAAGGTGGGGTCCACCGCGTCGTTCAGCACCGTGAGCGGCACGCCGTAGCGCTCGCTGATGCGGCTCCAGTAGGCCACCCCGGCCCCGCCCAGCGGGTCCGCGCCGACGTTGAGCCGCGCGCCGCGGATGGCCTCCATATCCAGCACGCTGCCGAGGTCGTTCACGTACGCTGAAACATAATCGTGCCGGTGTGTCGTGGACACGTTCCGCGCGCCCTCGTAAGGCATGCGCAGGATCTGGCGCAGCCCGCCCTCGAGCAATTCATTGGCGCGGTCTTCGATCCAACTCGTGGCGCCGGTGTCCGCCGGCCCTCCGTTGGGCGGATTGTATTTGAAGCCGCCATCTTCCGGCGGATTGTGCGAAGGCGTGATCACGATGCCATCGGCCAGGCCGTCGGCGCGCCCGCGATTGTACGTCAGGATGGCGTGCGAGAGCGCCGGGGTGGGCGTATAGCCGCCCGCGCTGTCGATCATGGTGTCCACGCCGTTGGCGGCCAGCACTTCCAAGGCGCTGACCCAGGCCGGGTCGGAGAGCGCGTGCGTGTCCATCGCCAGGAAGAGCGGTCCAGTGATGCGCTCCTGCTTGCGGTATTGGCAAATCGCTTGCGTGATGGCCAGGATATGGGCCTCATTGAACGAGAGCGCGAACGACGAACCGCGATGCCCGGAAGTGCCGAACGCCACCCGCTGCGCGCGCACGGCGGGATCGGGCCGGCCCGTGTAATAGGCGGTGATCAGGCGAGGAACATTCACCAGCATGGCGGGGGTCGCGGGTTTGCCCGCGTTCGGGTCGAGGGACATGTTCCTTTATTCTCGCTCCATCGGGTATGCTTTATCATTATCATGCCCATCACGCCTTCGCCCAATTCCGATCCCGAAATCTGGCTGATTCGTCACGGGGAGACCGAGTGGAGCCTCTCGGGGCAGCACACCGGACGCACGGACCTCCCGCTCACCGCGGCCGGGGTGCGGGAAGCGAAGGAACTCGGACGCTACCTCGCGAAGCGGCCCTTCGCCCTGGTGCTGACCAGTCCGCTGCAGCGCGCCCACGAAACCTGCAAGCTGGCGGGCTATGGCGGCGCGGCCCAGATCGAGCCGGATCTGAGCGAATGGAACTACGGCGCCTACGAAGGCCGCACCAGCGCCCAGATCCAGGAAAGCGTGCCGGGCTGGACCATCTGGACGTCGCCGGTGCCGCAGGGCGAGACCATCCAGCAGGTGGCCACGCGCGCCAGTCGCGTCATCGAGCGCGCGGTAAAGGCCGGCGGCCACGTGGCACTGTTCGCCCACGGCCACCTGCTGCGCATCTTGACCGCCTGCTGGCTGGGACTGCCTCCCGACGCCGGCAGGTTCTTCGCGCTGGGCACCGCGTCGGTCAGCGTGCTGGGCTACGAGCGCGAGACGCGCGTGATCGCGCGATGGAACGTGCTACCTTGATGGCCGTATGGCGGCACAAGCGCGTTGGGCGCTGGCCTGGGCCGGTCTGGCATTGGCAGCCGGCGCCTGGGGCGGGGAGCGCGTCACGCTCTCTCTCGATGGGGAATGGCAGATTGAAGACAGTGTAACGGCGGACGCGATGCCGCGGGAGTGGCATCACCGCGTGCCCGTACCTGGCCTCGCGCACTTGGCGCAGCCGGGCTTTGCGGATGTCGACCAGTTCGACAGCAAAGAAGTAATTGTGAACCGCGTGAACAAGGGCAAGCTGCCCGAGTCCGCGCTGGTGGAGGGCCCCGGCATTCCGCATCAGAGCCGGAACTACTTCTGGTATTCCAAAACGTTTCGGGTGACCGCGCGCAAGCAGGTCGCGATCCTGCGCATCAATAAGGCGCAGTTCGGCACGGCGGCGTGGCTGAACGGGCAGAAGATCGGAGAGCACGCCGGCTGCTTTTCGGCGGGCTACTTCGATGTCACCCACGCGATCGACTGGGAGGGCGAAAACCGGCTGGTGGTGCGGATCGGCGCGCATCCGGGCGTGCTTCCGGTGAATTATCCTACCGGCACCGACTTCGAAAAGAACTGGTGGACGCCGGGAATCTACGACAGCGTGTCGGTGTTGTTGAGCGACAACCCGGTGATCGAGAGCGTGCAGGCGGCCCCGCGGATTGCGACGTCCCAAATCACCGTGCAAACGAAAATCAAGAACTACGGCGCGGCGGGTGTGCGGTTCGTGCTGAAACAGAGCGTGCGCCAGGCCAGCCACGCGGCGCCGCTGCGCATCGACCTGGGGCCGGGCGAAGAGAAGACGGTGACACAGACGGTGGCCGTGCCCGCGGCGGAACTGTGGACGCCCGAGCATCCGTTCCTCTACTTGCTGGAAACTTCGACGGGCGGCGACAGCACCACCACGCGCTTCGGCATGCGCGAGTTTCGCTTTGACACAGCGACCCGGCGCGCCTATCTCAACGGCCGCGTCTATTTCCTGCGCGGATCGAACATCACGCTGCACCGGTTCTTCGAAGATCCGCTGGCGGGCGCGCTCCCGTGGAACGAAGCCTGGGTGCGCAAGCTGCTCATCGACATCCCCAAGCGGATGAACTGGAACAGCTTCCGCTTCTGCATCGGACCGGTGCCGGACAAGTGGCTGGACATCGCCGATGAAGCCGGGCTTCTCATCCAGAACGAGTTTGCCGTCTGGACCGGCGCGCCGGACTGGTTCCACAATCGTTACAAGCGGAACTGGAACGCGGACGAGATGGTCCGCCAGTATGGCGAGTGGATGCGCGACAACTGGAACCATCCGAGCGTAGCCATCTGGGACGCCAATAACGAATCGCTGGATGCCGTGTTTGCGGAGAAGATCATCCCCGCCGTACGCGGTCTGGACCTTTCCGCGCGGCCGTGGGAGAACAGTTACAACACATCCGTGGGGCCGGACGATCCGGTGGAAGACCATCCTTACTTATTCCAGAAAGGCAGCGAGAAGGATGAGAAGCCTTTCGAGGTTGCGGAACTGGAGGGCATGTCCGGGAAGGGCCGCGCGGGTTCGACGCCGACTGGGCACGCGCAGATAAATAACGAATATGGCTGGCTGTGGCTGCTGCGCGACGGCACGCCCACGGAACTGACGGGCAAGGTATACGAGCACTTGCTGGGCGCGAATGCCAGCCCGCAAGACAGGCTGGCGCTGGACGCGTATCTGCTCGGAGGGCTGACCGAATACTGGCGCGCCTACCGTAACTATGCCGGCGTGCTGCATTTCGTGTATCTGACGGCGTGCTATCCGGGCGCTTACACCTGCGATAACTTCGAGGACGTGGCAGCGCTGAAACTGGAGCCGCACTTCGCCGACTACATGCGCGAAGCCTTCAAGCCGCTGGGCATATATCTGAACTTCTGGCAGCCCACGCTGGAGCCCGGCTCGACCCGGCGAATCGCGGTGATGATGGAGAACGACGCGTACGATGCGGCGGAGGGCAAGCTGACCCTCACGCTGGAGCGCGACGGCGGTGAGCGACTGGCGCGCCAGGAAATGCCGTTTCGAGTGCCGGGCCTGGGACAGCAGACGTACGCCATCGAGTTTCACGTGCCGCAGACCGCCGGCGCGTCGATCCTGAAGGCGTCCGCGTATGCCAATGGGCAGCCGGAACCGTCCGTCAGCCGCCGCAAAGTGGCTGTCAAGTAGCTTCTTGGTATCCTGGAAAGGCGAGGAGACAGGAATGGGATGTGGTAGCGGACCGGTGAACCCGGTCAATATCGAAGTGCCGGCCGGCGCGCGCATGGTGCATTGCGTCAAGCTGCAAAGAGAACTGCCGGGGCTGGACGAAGTTCCGTTTGAGGGACACCCGCTGGGCCAGAAGATATACGAGAACGTCTCGAAGGAAGCCTGGAAGATGTGGGTGGAGCATATGAAGATGCTGATGAACGAGTACCGGCTGAACCTGGGGACGCAGGAGGCGCAGGAGTTTCTCATCAAGCAGATGGACGACTACTTCTTTGGCGAAGGCGCGGCCTTGCCGCCGGATTTCGTGCCGCCGAAGACAAAGGGGTAGCCGAGCTTCGCACCTGGAAATGCACGGCAGTTGTGGGGCGGACCTCCAGGTCGGGGTGCCCTATGGGCCGGGTCCTCCAGGACCCGCTCTTCGCGCACAACGAAATCAGCCCTATCCGAGCACGAACAGCCCGGCGTGGACGCCGGCCGCAGGATTGAAGTCCTGCCCCACGAGCAGCTCGCTCGAAATGTGGTAATTAAGACTCATGGATACAAAAGTTCGAATCGGCCGCGTTGCCCTGGGGATCGCGGCCCTTGGCTTCCTGGCGGCAGCCGGTCAATTGCAGGCGCTTGACAATGGACTGGCGCGCACGCCGCCCATGGGCTGGAACAGTTGGAACAAGTTCGCCTGCAACGTGAGCGAGGACTTGATCAAGCAGGCCGCCGACGCCATGGTTTCCAGCGGCATGCAGGACGCCGGCTATCAGTACGTGGTGATCGACGATTGCTGGCAGGTGGATCGCGACGCCCAGGGCAACATCGTTCCCGACGCCAAGCGCTTCCCTGCGGGCATCAAGGCGGTGGCGGATTACGTACACGCCAAGGGGTTGAAGTTCGGCATATATTCCGACGCTGGCACGGGCACGTGCCAGAACCGCCCCGGCGGGCGCGGCTACGAGTTTCAGGATGCCCGCCAATACGCTGCGTGGGGCGTCGATTATCTGAAGTACGACTGGTGCAACCACAGCACACAGGATTCGCAGGCGTCCTATTCGATCATGCGCGACGCGTTGAAGAAGTCGGGCCGGCCGATCGTGTTCAGCCTGTGCGAATGGGGATCCACCAAGCCCTGGCTGTGGGCGGGCGAAGTCGGCAACCTGTGGCGCAGCACGGGCGACATCTCCGACAAATGGGACACCGGCGAGAAGCGGGACGGCTTGGGTGTGGTACAGATCCTCGATCTGCAGGACGGTCTGCAATCGTACGCCGGACCGGGCCACTGGAACGATCCGGACATGCTGGAAGTCGGCAATGGCGGGATGAGCCTGACCGAGTATCGCGCGCACTTCAGCATGTGGTGTCTGCTGGCGGCTCCCTTATTGGCCGGTAACGACATTCGCAGCATGAGCGCCGACATCCACGACATTCTCACTAATAAGGAAGTGATCGCCATCGACCAGGACCCGCTGGGCCGCGAGGGACGCCGAGTGAAGCGGGCGGACGGCCTGGAAGTGTGGGCGAAGCAGCTTGCGGACGGCGGCCGTGCTGTGGCATTGCTGAACCGGACTGGCGCGGAAGCGAAGATCACCGCCTCGTGGACCGACCTCGGGTATCCGGACCATGTCCCGGCGAAGGTGCGCGATCTCTGGGCGAAGAAGGATCTCGGCGAGACGAGCGGCAGCTTTTCGGCATCGGTGCCGAGCCACGGTGTGGTGATGGTCAGGATTGAGCCGTAGCACCGCTATTGAAGTAAGTAATGTGGGGCGGGTCCCCCGGACCCGCGCCGAGCCCCCTGGCTCGGCCGCCGCTTGGATGTATACTGTCTCCTGGACCGCCATGAATCGCCATATTACACTGCCGCTTTGTGCCATTCTCCTTGCCGCGCTCTGCTGCGCCCAGGCTCCCAAGCCGTTGCTGATCCGGCACCCCACCATCAGCCGCGACCAGATCGCATTCTGCTATGCGGGCGATATCTGGACCGTCGGCCGCCAGGGTGGCGACGCGCAGCGCCTCACCGCCGGCGTCGGATCCAAATGCGACCCCTACTTCTCCCCCGATGGCAAATGGATCGCCTACACCGCCGACTACTACGGCAACGACGATGTCTTCGTCATCCCGGCCGCGGGCGGTGAACTGCGGCGCCTCACCTATCACCCGTCGTACGATAGCCCCGCTGGATGGACTCCCGACGGCAAGAGCATTCTCTTTGTCTCCGGACGCAGCAGCAGCACCGACCCGCCCAAGCTTTTCACAGTACCGCTGGAGGGCGGATACCCGGCGGAACTGCCGCTGCCCATGGGTTCCAGCGGCGCTTTCTCGCCGGATGGTTCAATTACTAGCCTACGCGCCGAAAATCCAATGGCAGGCCGCCTGGAAGCGCTACCGCGGCGGCCAGACCATGGCCATCTGGATCGCGCGCCTCTCCGACTCGCACGTGGAGAAGATTCCCCGCAACAACTCGAACGACTTCAATCCCATGTGGGTGGGCCGCAAGGTCTACTTCCTTTCCGATCGCAATGGTCCGGTGAGCCTGTTCGCCTACGATACCGCGAGCCACGGGTTGCCGAAGTCGTGCGCAGGCTTTAGCCCGTGAAAGGAAACGGTGGCACAGGCTTTAGCCTGTGAAAGGAAACGTCCCGTCGGGACATGCAGTCAGGAAGGAGGCCTAATGTATCGTCGAGCAATCGGCACCATCGCGGCGGGCATTTGGGCGATGGCTGTGTCTGCCCAGACCCCGCCGGCGGAAGCCGCTCGTCAAGAAGCCCCCCGCACGCTGCGCCAACTGCTGAAGAGTTCCAGCCAGGAAGAAACGCCCGTGTGCTCCATTCCATTGCTTGAAGCGCGGGTGGAGAAGAACGCGGAGCGCATGCCGGCCTTGCGCCCACGCGCCGACCCGGATAACATCGACCACATGCCATCGGTGAAGCTGCCCGCCCCGCCCTGCCAGGAGGAAAAGCGCTGAGCGGCACGCTGTACCTGGTGGCAACGCCCATCGGCAACCTGGAAGACATCACCTTCCGCGCGGTGCGCGTGCTGAAAGAAGCGGACCTGATCGCGTGCGAGGACACGCGGCAGACACGCAAGCTGCTGGATCGTTACGGAATCGGCACGCCTGCGGTCAGTTATCACGAGCACAACGAGGCGGAGCGCAGCCAGGAGTTGACCGCGAAGCTGCTCGACGGCACGACGGTAGCGTTGGTCTCCGACGCGGGCATGCCGCTGATCTCCGACCCAGGCTACCGGCTGGTGCGTGCGGCGATCGATAGCGGTATCCGCGTGGAGGCGGTACCCGGCGCGTCCGCGGTGCTGACCGCGCTGGCGGCATCCGGTCTGGCCAACGACAGCTTCTATTTCGGCGGATTCCTGCCAGCCAAGTCCGGCCAGCGGCTGCGCGCCCTGGAGGCTCTCAAAGACGAGACGGCCACCCTGATCTTCTACGAAGCTCCGCATCGCATTGTGGATGCGCTGGCGGCGGTAGAGGAGGCGTTGGGGGATCGCCCGGTGGTGGTGGCGCGGGAGCTCACCAAGATGCACGAGGAGTTCCTGCGCGGCACGGCGGCCCAGATCCGGGCCACACTGATAGCGCGCGAATCGGTGAAAGGCGAGATCACGTTGTTGATCGGCAAGCGTATGGGCGCGGCGGAGGACGACACGCCGCTCGCCGAGGCCGTGGAGGCGTTGGTGGCCCAAGGAATGGGGCGCATGGAGGCCATCAAGACGGTGGCGCATCGCCGCGGTTTGTCGAAGCGCGAGGTGTATGGCGAGGTGGAGAGGGCGAAGGGGCGTTAGGAAGAAGTCAGAAGTCAGAAGACAGAAGTTAGAAGACAGAAGTCAGAAGACAGAAGTCAGAATGCCTCGGCGCGCAGGGCTAGCGCTATCGCGGCAAGCGCCAGCATGAATGCGGCGGAGCCGATGCCTTTGACATCGCCGACACGCAGATGGGACACGATGGCGCCCACGAAATACAGGACCAGACCGATTCCTGCGGCAATTCCGATTGGTGGCCACCAGATTCCAGCCACGAGTCCCACTGCTCCAGCAAACTCGCACGCGGCCAACAGCGGAAAGTACTTCAGTGGCAGGCCGATCGTTTCGTGGACCACTCTCACCGGAAGCGGGTCGCGCCGGATTTTGCCGACGCCGGAATACGTCACCATGAGCGCGAACGCCACGGTAATCACGAGGTATAGAATGTGCATTGCGGCGTCCTACTTTTCGGCGTTATCGCCCGGTTTCTCGGCGGGTTTCTCGGCGGGTTTGCCCGGTGGAGCGACCATCACGTTGAGCGCCGAGAACTTCAGGTCGCCGTCTCTGGTGGCATCCAGCGAGATGTGCGTACCGGCCTCGATATCGGCTAGTTTGATCGGCTGATCGCCTTTCAGAAACCTGGTTTTCTTGGACAAGCGGAAGGTGAGGCTCTGCTGCTCGGCGTCGGGGTCGGGGCGATCCAGGTCCACGACAAGTTCCTTCTTGGTGAGCGCCTTCACCGTCCCATTGAAAGTGACCGCGGGGCCGCCATAGGGACCCGAGTTCGCGGTGGCCGAGGACGGCCCTCGCCGGCGGGAATACTGCGCCGGCAACCGCGCCGGCAGCAAAAGCGCGAGGATCACGAGGAAGATCGCAATGTGCCGCATGACTCCATTCTCGCAGAATCCGGCGGAATTTCTACTGCAACCTCAGGCGCCGTTTCTAACGTCTGAAGCTTATTAGGAGATAACTGTGCTTCAACAACTCGGACTTACGCGCCGCGGACTGCTCATGCTGGCGACCGGCGCCGGCGTTCAAGCCTCGCTGCGGCTGTATGCCGGCAGCTCGGACTTCTGGAACAAAAAGGAGCCAGCGGAATGGTCTTCCGACGAAATCGATAAGCTGGTGACGAAATCGCCTTGGGCCAGGCAAGTCACCGCCTCCTCGCCCGCGATGAGCCGCCAGTATGGAGGGAGCGGAGGCAACGGCGGCGGCATGGGCGACCCCGGTGTTGGCGGCGGTGGAGGTGGAGGTTACCCGGGTGGAGGCGGAGGTTACCCCGGTGGCGGAGGCGGAGGTTATCCGGGTGGCGGCGGCATGGGGGGCCGCAGCACGGGTGGCGGTGGCAGACGCGGGGGCGGTCCGATGCCCGTGTCGTACACGGCCACGGTCCGTTGGGAGAGCGCCAAGCCCGTCCAAGAGGCCTTGAAGACGCCGCTGCCGGAGGGCCTTGCCGGCGCGTATGTCATCAGCGTGAGCGGCGTTCCCATTCTGTCCTCCAGCCGGCAACACTCCGACGACCCCGACAGCGACACCGCGGTATCGAAGGGTTTGAGCGATGAGGTGCTCGAACGTATCAAGAACCTGACGTATCTGGAGCCGAAGGGAAAGTCCCCGGCGCAGCCCAGCGCGGTGCAGAAAGGGCCGATCAGCAGTTCCGGAATGCCCACCTTGTTATTTGGCTTTCCGCGCGAGGCGCTGCAGCTCACGGCCGACGACCGGGAGGTCCTGTTCACCACAAAGCTGGGACAGCTCGAGGTTAAGAGCAAGTTCAACCTGAAGGACATGATGTATCACAACGAACTGGCGCTCTAGCAGTGATCAGCGGCAGTTGGTGGCACAAGCCCCATCCTGTGAGAGCCTTTTTTTTTCACCATCCTAGTGGCACAGACTTTAGTCTGTGGCGCGAATGAGCTGGAGCAGACAGCCAGCCTCCACAGATCCCTTCCGGCCGTGTGAATACGCACAAAGACGCCGGCGCGGTAGTAGATGGGGCAGCCGGTGCAGTGGCAGACTATAAGTGAGGCTAACATGCACTTACATTCCGGTCTGCTTTTGTGGTCTCTATTTGCGGCTCGGCTGTTGCCCCTGGCGGCGCAGCCCAACGTGCTGACATCTCATAATGATGTGCACCGCACGGGACAAAACCTGGCGGAAACGATCCTAACCACGAGCAATGTGAATTCGGTCACATTCGGCAAGCTCTTCCAGTCGACCCTCGACGGTGTGGTGGACGCGCAACCGCTCTACGTTTCCGGCGTCTCCATCCCGAGCCAGGGAATTCATAACGTGCTGATCGTGGCCACGGAGAACGACAGCCTGTACGCGCTGGACGCGAGCACCGGCGCCCAACTCTGGAAGGTCACGCTCCTCGCGAGCGGCGAGACGGCTTCCGACGACCGCGGTTGTGGGCAGGTGACTCCGCAGATCGGCATCACCTCTACGCCCGTCATCTGGCTTAAGACCGGCACCTCGGAGGGCGTCATCTTCGCCGTGGCCATGAGCAAAGACGCGTCGGGGAATTATCATCAACGGCTGCACAAAGTGAGTCTGACTACGGGTAAAGCACTCGTCGCCGCCGTGGATATCGCCGCAAGTTACCCGGGAACCGGCGAGGACAGCAGCGGCGGTTACGCTTTGTTCGACCCCAAGCAATATAAGGAACGATCGGGATTGTTGCTGCTGGGTGGGGTGGTGTACCTGGGGTGGGCGTCGCATTGCGACGACGCTCCGTACACCGGATGGATCATGGGCTACAACGCCACGACGCTGGCGCAAACCAGTGTGATCGACGTGACTCCAAATGGCGCCGAAGGAGCCATCTGGGGCGCCGGCGCCGGTTTAGCGGCGGACTCCAGCGGATACATCTACTTTCTGGACGCCAATGGCACTTTCGACACAACTCTTAACGCGCAGGGCTTCCCCACCGGCGGCGACTACGGCAACGCCTTCATCAAGCTTTCCACCGCGAGCGGCCAACTGACCGTGTCGGACTATTTCACCATGTACAACACGACCAGCGAATCCGATGCGGATGAAGACTTAGGCTCTGGCGGAGCGCTGATCTTGCCGGACATGACCGACGCCAACGGCCAGGTGCAGCACCTGGCAATCGGTGCGGGCAAGGATAGTAATATCTACTTAGTGAACCGCGACAATATGGGTAAGTTCAGTCCAACGGACGACAGCGCCATTTATCAGGAGCTGGACGGTGCGCTGCCTGGTGGCATCTGGTCGATGCCGGCTTACTATCACGGGCAGGTGTATTTTGGCGCGGTGGGCGGTCCTATCCGGGCGTTTCAGTTCAGCAAGGCGATGCTCTCATTGACTCCGGTTTCGACCACAGGCACTCAGTTTCCTTATCCCGGAGCGACACCGAGCATCTCGGCGAACGGAACGGCAAACGGCATCCTGTGGGCAGTGGAGAACAACACACTTGCGGTGCTGCACGCATACGCGGCCGGT
Organism: Bryobacteraceae bacterium; assembly: GCA_049520215.1. GTDB lineage: Bacteria > Acidobacteriota > Terriglobia > Bryobacterales > Bryobacteraceae > Bog-159. The sequence continues at coordinate 19,497 of JBEKPZ010000069.1, forward strand.
AATCTGGCGCAGGAGCTATACAACACCAGTCAGGCGGCGAACGGACGCGACCAGTTCGGCGCGGGCAACAAGTTTATGGTGCCGACCATCGTCAACGGCAAAGTGTACGTCGGGACGCCGAATGGGGTGGCGGCGTTTGGGCTACTTAGTCAGTAGCTTGTTCGTGGGGACTTCTGGGGGGCGGGATTTATCCCGCGCGGGGCTTCAGCCCCGCTGGAGGACCCGCGCAACGGTCGAAAAACCACCGTAACCCATTGGGAAAAAGGGGCGGGGCTCAAGCCCCGCGCGGGCTGAAGCCCGCCCACCATGCTACGTCACTAGATACGGGCTGCGATACACGGGGCGCGTCATCATCGCATCGGCTTGGGCATCGCCCGCGAAGTTTCCGGACCCGGAGTCGTAATTCAGCTTGCGCCCCACCCGGTAGCTGATGTTCGCCATGTGCACCAGAGCGGCGGAAGTTACACCGACAGATACATCGGCGGTAAGGTCAGCGGGGTTTCTGCTCTTCACCGCTTTGAGGAAGTTAGCCATGTGCGGGATGGTGTCGTCGATCTCCCCCTCGGCGTGCTTCATCGACTCGCCCGGTTCGCGTTTGTCGCCCAGGAAAATCTGAAACCCGTGTTCGTCCACCGCCATGAAGCCCTGGCTGCCAAAAAAGGTCACGCCGACGAAATTCGGACCCGACGCCGGGATGCCAGGCTCCCCGCCGGTGTTCAGGCCGCGCACTTCGAAGACGATTTCGGCGTCCCCGTAGTCGAACGTGGCGATCTGGGTGTTGGGCGTTTCCTGGTCGTCCTCATAAACGTACTTCCCGCCGGTCGAGACCACGCTCTTGGGCAAGTCCCGGCCGAGGCCCCGCCGGGCCAGGTCCATTTCATGGATGCCCTGGTTGCCGATGTCGCCGTTGCCGGTGTCCCAGAACCAGTGCCAATTGTACAAATAGCGATTCTTGGTGTATTCGCGCATGGGCGCGGGACCCAGGAAGAGGTCCCAGTCGAGGCCCGGCGGAACCGGCTCCGCGGGCGTCTGGCCGATCGACGCCCGGCGCTTGAAGCAGATGCCGCGCGCCATATAGACCTGCCCGATAGCGCCCGAGTGCAGCAGGTCCATGGCGTGCTGCTTGTGCGCGATGGTGCGGCCCTGCATCCCGATCTGCACCATGCGTTTGGATTTGCGCGCCGCCGCCTCCATGGCGCGGCCTTCGAAAATGTTGTAGCAGGCGGGCTTCTCGCAATAGACGTCTTTGCCGGCCTGACAGGCCCATATGGTGGCCAGCGCGTGCCAATGATTGGGCGTGGCGATGGACACCGCGTCCACGTCTTTGTCCTCGAAGAGCTTGCGCAGGTCCTGGTGAACGTGCGGCTGGCTGCCTCCGAGCTTACCGACGATCTGCGCGGCGCGCTCGGTCTGCGCCTGATTCACATCGCAGACGGCCACCACGCGCGCATCCGGTAGTTTGCTGTAATACTTGAGGTGATCCCGCCCGCGTCCGCCCAGGCCGATCACTCCAATGCCGACGGTGTCGTTGGCCGCCCGCGCGCCCATCGAAACCAGACCGGCGCCTAGTAGAAAGGTTCGTCGTTCCATAATGCCTCCCGGCTAAAGACAATCGTATATCATGGACGCAGTGCAGTTGGTGGTGAACCTGGTTATCAATGACTTAGCGGCAGATGGTGGCACAGGCTTCAGCCTGTGAGGGCCTTTTTCAGCAGCCCCGCGGAGCGATACCGATTTTAGGCGCTACTGCGAGGCCAATCCCAATTTGAATCGGTGGCACAGACTTTAGCCTGGGGCCCCGAAAGAGCGATGTTTATGCCTTTTTCAGCAATGTGCTGGGTTCTTCGATCGCGGCTCGCAACCCTCGACACGCACGGTTTAGATCTACCGTCCGGGTGAGCGCGCGGGCGGCAGCGTTACCCGTTGCCGTTGCCGGCGCCATCTTCGAGAAACGCCCGCAGCCGGTGGCTCCGGCTGGGATGCCGCAGCTTGCGCAGCGCCTTGGCCTCGATCTGCCGGATTCTCTCGCGCGTCACCGCGAAGTTTTGACCAACCTCTTCCAGCGTGTGCTCGCTGCCGTCCTCCAGCCCGAAGCGCATCTTGACGATCTTCTCCTCCCGCGGCGTGAGGGTCTTCAGCACCTGGGCGGTCTGCTCGCGCAGGTTTAGATTGATCACCGCGTCGGAAGGCGACAGGCCCGCCTGGTCTACCAGAAAATCTCCCAGGTGCGACTCGTCCTCTTCGCCCACGGGAGTCTCCAGCGAGATCGGCTCTTGCGCCACGCGCAGTACCTTACGCACCTTGGATACCGGCAGGTCCAGGCGTTTGGCCAGTTCCTCGCTGGTGGGCTCGCGCCCCAATTCCTGAATCAACTGGCGGGAGGCGCGGATCAGCTTGTTGATCGTCTCGATCATGTGCACCGGAATGCGGATGGTGCGCGCCTGGTCCGCAATGGCGCGCGTGATGGCTTGTCGCACCCACCACGTGGCGTAGGTCGAGAACTTGTATCCGCGGCGGTACTCGAACTTGTCCACCGCCCGCATCAGGCCGATGTTGCCCTCCTGGATCAGGTCCAGGAACTGCAGCCCGCGATTGGTGTAGCGCTTGGCAATGCTCACCACCAGCCGCAAGTTGGCCTCGATCAATTCGCGTTTGGCGGTTTCGGCTTCCTGGCCGGCTTTGGTAATGATTGCCAGCGCACGCCGCAACTCCGCCGCCGGGGAGCCGCAGCGCTCCTCGATCTGCTGCACTCTTTGCGCATAGCCGCGCTGTTCCCTGCGCAATTCCTTGATGCCTTCCGCCCGCGCCGGCGAGGTCTCGATGCGGCGCTGGATGCGCGCCATCTCCCGCTCCACCGGCGCGAGTTCCTCCACAGCAGCCCGGATCCGCGCGGCGAAGCGCCGCAGCATGGATCCCTGGAAGCGGACCGTCCGGATGCGCCGCGAAACCCGCACCCGCGCGCGATGCGTTTCCCAAAGCAGATGCGCGTGCTGCTTGGGCTTCAGCCCGCGCGGAATGGCGTTCAGTTTCTGCCGCAACTGTTGGAATTTCTTGAAATGCCGCGCGGCCTCTTCGGCCATCACGATCAATTCCTGGCCGCTCTCACCGCTCTCGCCGCCATCTTCCGGGGCTTCGTCCATGCTGAGCGGGTCGGCCACCAACACCACATCGCGCGCGGCAATCGCGCCGCGCCGCACCTCCTCCGCCCGGTCCAGAATCTCCTGGATCACCAGCGGCGAGCGCGAGAGCGCCTTCATCACCGTATTCTGGCCGCGTTCGATGCGCCGCGCGATCTCCGTCTCGCCTTCGCGCGACAGCAGCGGGACAGTGCCCATCTCGCGCAGATAGGTGCGTACCGGATCGTCGACCTTCTCTCCGCCCGCTGGAACCAAATCCAGATCCAGCAGCTCTTCGGCTTCCTCCAACTTCTGGTCGAATTCGAGTTTGGGATCTTCCAGGATCTCGATGCCGGACCCATCCAGGTCGGCCAGCAGGCTGCCAAGCTCGGTTCCATTGCCGAGACCAGCGGGCAAGGCTTCGCTCAGGTCTTCATAGGCCACATAGCCCTCATCCTTGCCCTTTTCGACTAACTGCTGCAAACGATCGAGTTTATCTTCCGGTGCCACTGAAGCGCCCTACCAGTTGCGAGACTATTTCCCACATTGTACACCCGCGTTTGTTGCGGCGCATTTTATCCGGCCCTTTCGAGATGGCGCAGTTCCTCCGCCAGCCGCAGTGCCTCGTGCAAATCTCCGCTCCGCTCAGCCGCTTTCACCTGGGCCTTTAACGCAGCCACCTGGGTCTTGAGGCTGGAGCGCTCAAGACTGCGCAGACATTCCACACCAAGAGATAGTGAGACGGCAGCGCCATTCGTTTCATCCTGCAGCACCGCGGACGCCAACAACTCCTGATCGCTTTCCTCCAGCCGCGCGTGCAACTCCTCGTAAGTCACCGTGCCGCCGGAATGCAGGGTGAACAGCGCCCTGAAGATGCGCCGCGTGGCGAATTGCTCCACTCCCGGCAGTTGCTCGAGTTCCGGAATCAGCTCCTGACGCGCCTCGGCGTCGGAAACCAACAGGTTCAGCAGAATCTTCTCGTCCGCGCGCAGCGGCTCGCGCGCGGGCGCGACCTTCTTGTCGCGCCGGTCCATGGCGGCTTTGCGAAAGTTTTCCAACACCAGCCCCGCGTCCACGCCCAGGTATCCCGCCACGTCGTTGACCACCGCTACCCGCTCAATCTTATCCGGCAGCCGCTGGATAGCCGGCAGCAGGAATTGGAATCCCGCCACCCGCCCTTCCGCCGTGCGCAGGTCGAACTTCGCCCGCGCCCGATCGGCCAGCCAGTAAAAATAGGTCTGCGCCTTATCCAGCTTGCCGCGATAGGCGTCCGCGCCGCGCTCCTTGCAGTATTCGTCCGGATCGAGACCGTCCTCCAACTCCACGATCCGCACATGCATGCTCTCGTCCAACAACAGGTTGATGGACCGCTCCGCGGCGTTGGCCCCCGCCGCATCCGGATCGAAATTCACCACGATCTTGTCGGAATGCCGCCGCAACGCCTGCACTTGCTGCGCCGTCAGCGCCGTTCCGCAACTGGCTACCACCTCGCGCACACCCGCCGCGGAGACGCCGATGGCGTCCATGTAGCCTTCCACCAGCACCGACCGGTCCGCTCGCCGGATGCCTTCCTTGGCCCGATGCAGGTTGTAGAGCACGGCGCTCTTCTTATATATCGGCGATTCCGCGGAATTCAAGTACTTCGCCTCGTCGGCCGGATCGAGCGCGCGCCCGCCGAACCCGATCGCCTTCCCCGATTCGCTGTGGATGGGAAACATCAGCCGGTTGCGAAAGCGGTCGTAAAAGCTGCCGTCGTCCCGCCTGCCCATCAGGCCGGAGTTCTCCATTTGCTCGGCGGTGAACCCCTGTTTTTCCAACAGGCGCAGCAGCGAACGGCCCGAGCGTTCGGCGTATCCCAGCCCGAATTGCGCGCTCACCTCCGGCGCTACGCCGCGCTTCTCCAGATAGCGGCGCGCCTCGGCGCCCGCCGGCCCGGCAAGCTGCTCGCGAAAGGCCTCCTCGGCCAGTTCCTGGATCTGAAATACAGCGGCCCGCAGGCGCGTGTCCGCGTCGGCATACTCCGCGCGCTTGGGCATGGGAATGCCGTTGCGCTCCGCCAGCAGCTTCAGCGCTTCCGGAAAACTGACGTGCTCGAATTCCATGACGAACTTCAGCACGTCGCCGGATGCGCCGCAGCCAAAGCACTTATAGAACTGATGCCCGGCATGCACGGAAAACGACGGCGTCTTCTCGCTGTGAAATGGGCAGAGCCCGGTATACCGGACCACCCCGGACTTGCGCAAGCGCACGTATTCCCCGATCACCTTGACGATGTCTACGGAGGATTTCAGTTGCTCTTTGAAGTCCATGACCCTGTGCTTCGATTATCGCCGAACCACACGGCGAGAACCAGCGCGACCGACGCAGCCAGGGTCAGCCACGCGGAGCGCCACAGGATTTCCGGATCGAAGCGCATCTTTACCAGATGTTTGCCCGCGGGGACTGGCAGACCGCGAAATGCCACGTCCGTCATGAGCGGCGCGCGCTCCTGGCCGTCCACCCAAGCGTGCCATCCCGGATACGCGGTTTCCGAAGTCACCAGAAATGCGGGCGCCGCCGCGTCCGTCTCCAGCATGAATTGCCGCGCCCCATATTCGAGCACCCGCACGTCTCCCGCGAGCAATGTTCCTGCGCCGCGCAATGTTACCGAGCCGCGACCGTAAGGGAGCGGTCCCTGGAGCGGTCCCTCCACCACTGCTTCCGACCCAACATCGAAATCCCGCGACCGCAGCATGGCGAGCGCCTCGTCCCTGTTCGCGGCACTACGCACCCGGTTAACCAGAAAGAACCGCGGCAGCACACCCGGATTCTCGTAGATGTGCGTCCCAGGCAGTTCGAGCACCTGTTGCATCGCGCCGGGTTTGCCGAGCACATGCGCCGCCATCACATACCGCACATTCATCAGTTTGAGCACCGGCGAATCGGGGTCTGCGATCTCGTAATAACGGCCCCAGATCACACCCTGGCAAAACGACAGCCGCACCTGCATCAGCCTGACCAGCGCAAACGGATCGTTGCCATTGGCCGACGGGTATTCGAAGAGCGGACCGTGCGTCGCCATGTCCATGTAGCCCTCCATCGAATCCATCCGCCACGGCGGCACATTCTGGTTCGCCAACCGCCGTATTTCCGCCGGGATCCGCGGGACGGTGGCATAGTGGTCGTAGCCGATCCCCGGATCGCGCCGTTCATCCACAGTGTTAAAGGGCCGTCCGGAACTGACTGCGATCAGGTCCGCCGCCACGATCGCGACCACCGCTGCCTGCACCCAAGGCCGGCGTCCACTGAGCACTTGCTCCGCACCCAACCCCGCCAGCACGGCCATGCCGAGCGAAAACGCGCACAGTGCGAACTGGGCGTACAACGAACCCTTCAGGGCATCCGGCAGCAACACGAAGATGGTCTTGCCAACCGGTGTAGAGTCGCCCAGCATCCACAGCGCGGCCGACAGCGTCAGCAAGGCGACGCCGGCCGCGTACCGGTTCCTGCGGGAAAGCACCGCTAACACCGCAAAGACCAGCGCCGGAATTCCGCAGTAGGTATAAAGGAAGGTCACTTCCCAGGGATGCTTCCAAACTCCGCCGTCGAAGGTGAGCATCCCGTAATGATTGGGCACCACCAGCGAGGTCAAAGCCTGCAGCGGCATGCCGCCGCCGGTCTTCAGAAATTGACTTCGGTATTGCGCTACGCTCAGGCGCGAAAGCTGAAGCGTCGGGAAGACTTGGATGGCGGCCAGCAGCACCGCCCACGCTGCCGCGATCGTCGTGCGCACCAGCACCAGCGGCGAGGCCCGGCGCAGGCCAGCAGAAAGCACGAAATGAACACCACCGCCGTGGTGGCCGGGAATCCAGCCAGCAGCGACATCGCCAGCGCGCATGCCAGCCCTGCCAACCACCGCCACCTGAACCGCTCGCTGAGCACAATCACGCACAGCCACGCCAGCGGCAGCCACGCCGCCGCATCCACCGCGCCCAGATGCTCCGCCTGCGAAGCCGTGTAAGCGCCAAGCTGGTAGACAGTCGCGCCCGCCACCGCGGCCGCGCGTCCCAGGCCCAACCGGCGCAGCAGCCAGTAAGTGAACACGCCCGCCAGAAACACGTGCGCGGCCATTTGCAGTTCCAGCCAATAGAGCAAATGTCCGCCGCCGCCGAAGTTACTCAGCAGGATCGCGGCCAGTGCCGGTGGATAAAAAAGCTGCGCCGTGAGATTGGCGTAGAACGGCATGCCGCAGTAGGTATAAGGATCCCAAAGCGGCAACTCCCCGCGCGCGAACGACCGCGCGATAAACCAGGCCTGTGACAGATGGTAGTAGCGGAAGTCCCACGGGATGGCGTAATGGCCGTAGACCAGTACGTGCCGGAAGAACGCCAGCACTTCCGCCAGCAGCACGAGTAACGGCCACGCTCTCCGGGTTGCGCGCATCGAAATCCCGACCATAGCACGCCAACCGTGGGGCGGGCGCCCTCGCCCGCGTCGGACCCCCGGTCCGACAGCCGAGCCAGGGGCTCGGCGCGGCTGGCACTGAACCCCACCGGCGTTTTTCCGCTACCACGTTGATCGAAAGCGAAGTCCTCTCCACCACCGCTCGATCCGAAGAGCAACAACCCCGGTGCATATTCATGTGCCTGATACTCCCGGAAGAGTAACGCCAGCCTCCGTTCAAATGCTGCGATCTCATCGGGACTGGCGGACCGAGTCGTTTGAAATCGGCGAAGCAACTCTTTTAGGCGTTCTGGATGGATCATGCCAGCGTGTCGATCGAACCCACCCGCCCCGCCTCATACGCCGCAATAGCGGCTTCGTTCTTAAGGATGTAGCCCAGTTCGTCGACACCCTCCAACAGACAATGCCTGGAGAATGGATCGATG
>JBEKPZ010000070.1:0-33989 GCA_049520215.1 Bryobacteraceae bacterium
CATCGAATGCATGGCCTGCGCCAGCCGCCAGTCTATTGCATTCCGGCAAGCCACTGACAACACGAGGGATGAAGCTTCACAATCAACTGGCGCGCACCGCGCTCGTAAGTAAACGGTCGTTACGAGGTATCTGTGAAGAGAAAATTGGCGATGGCCGCGATGCTCGCGGCTGTTGTTTCCTGCGGCCGGCCGCTGGCCGCCGCTCAAGACGCCAAGCCGTTGCGCATCGGCGTCTTCGATTCGCGAGCCGTGGCACTGGCCTATGGAAACTCGGACGAGTTCCGACGGATCGTACATGGCATGCGTGCCGATTACGACACCGCGAAGGCCGCCAACAACGACAGCCGTGCGCAGGAACTGGAGACGGAAGGCCAGTGGTCGCAGGTCCGGCTGCACCAACAAACGTTTTCGACCGGTCCTGTTGGCGGCATCCTCTCGAAAGTGAGAGACAAGCTGCCGGCGATCGCCGCCCAGGCGGGGGTCTCGCTGATCGTATCGAAATGGGAAGTGCAATTCCAAGCCACCGCCGTCGAGACCGTGGATGTCACGCTGCCGATCGTCAAGCTGTTCAATCCAAGCGACAAGGTCCTGGCGTGGATCGAGCAGATGAAGACCCAAGACCCGATTCCGTTTGAGAAATTGTCTCTCGACCCGAAGATGTGATCATACCGTCAGAAGCCGGCGCGCCAGGCGCGATACGCTGCTACAAAGTGAAATCCAGCGAAGTCTTGACGCATGAGGAGGCCAGCCGGCGCCCGCCTTGAAAGACTGCTGACGAAAAAGCAGTCGGCTGCCATGGCACGGTAATTGCTTCCGCAGGGCTACCGCTGCGAAATACGCACTGAAAACGGCGTCGCTAGCGGCATTTTACGCACTGGAGGGGCATTTGACGCACGAGGAGACCCTTCGCAACCACGCTTTCATGCACGGCCTGGCGCATCGACACACTGCCAAGTTGGCCGCGCTGGCCACGGAAGTCACTTTCGCCGAGAACGAGGTGATCCTGGTAGACCGCCAGCAGTCCCGGTACTTCTACCTGGTTACTTCCGGCAGCGTCAATGTGGAGTTGCACACCTCCATCCTGACCGTATCCGTCCTGACGGTGGGTCCCGGCCAGGCATTTGGCTGGTCCGCCCTGTTGGACCATCAGGACACGGTTTTCCAGGTTCGCGCGCGGGAGCGGACGACCGCGCTGCGCATAGCCGGCCCGGACCTCACCCAAGCGTGCCGCGACGACGGCGAACTGGGCGTGGAAATGCTTCTGCGCACGTTGCAGGTGGCCGCCGGCCGCATCAAAGCTACGGAAGCGAAGTTCGCCGAAATGTGTGGCGTCCGGATCCATTCCTCCGCCAAGAGCGAATACTCACCTATATGAAGGAACAGGAAGCGGGGCTAAAGCCCCGCGCGGACTGTCCGCCCTCCAAAAACTTTCGGGCGGCCCTAGATAACTCGGTTTGAGGCCGCCTAGGTCGACAACGATCTTCTCTAACACGACTCCTGGATCTACCATCCAATATTTCAAAATATGATAGCCGGAGCCTGCCAGCGAGTGAGTCGATACGATCGTGCGGACGTTGTCTTTCACCGACCCCTCCCAGTCCCGCAGCGTATTATGCTCCAGGGCATCGACGATCTGCGGGGGCTGGTCGTCGAATGCGACGGCGAATCTTAGCCCGCGGCCCGGCACGAAATCCAGCGACGGCCCTATGATGGTGTGGACCTGCACGGTGTGCGGATCGAACACATACATACGGTATTCGAGCGACGGAGAGTCATGCGGCGGAGTAACGCTGGCCGCGGTACAGGGCAGGATAGTCATCGACGATAGAGTCCGACCGTAGTCGGCGATCTCTTCCCAGTGAACCGGGCCGGCATCGGTCTTTTTCGTGTAGTGCGCGGCTTCCATCGAAACGTAGCCATCCGCCTCCACGAAACCGCGCAGAGTGTCACTGGTAACTTCACTCGGATGGAGCGAGGTCACTTTCACGATGAAAGGATCGGCGCCCGCGCCCGAGATCTTCACGGATCCGTCGGCCGCGCCCCACGGCGCTTTGCTCCAATCCACGCTCACCTCCAGGCGCTCGTCCGTCTGCACCGTGCCGCGTGTCTTGCTCAATTCGATCCAGGGCGCGCTGGCGGAGGCTGAGAATTTAAACGGCGCGCGGCCTCGATTGAATATTTCCAGACACCGACGGGGTTGATTGAACGCATCGAACTGTAGCGCTACCGGCGATACCCCCATCTTAGCCGCCTGGTCCACGTGGATCTCAGTTACTGTCGGCATAACATTGGCATCCGGCTGCTGCCAGCCCGTGTAACCAATGTGGGTCTGATCCATCATGTGGTCCCACTTACCACCTGCCAACGTGTGGTTGTAAGTGGCGGACAGATCCGCGTCCGCCTGAAACAGCTCGCGGACGCGCGCCGCGTAATCGTTGGCGCTAGCGCGACCCTGCGCGGCATAGAGCCGGTTTCTGGCGGCGGCGATATACAGCTCATTCACCTGGGCGCACGCTTTGGTGGGATATAGAACCAGCTCGAAGAAGGCGTCCTTGGCGCTCTCGGGCAGCCGCCGGTAGATCCGCTCCGCACGGGTCGTGAGAGTGTGCCACTCGGCGAGCACGGAATCCGCTTCCCCATAGTTCTCCAAACTGAAGGTGCCGGGTTCAAGAAGCTCGGGCTTGCGCCTGCCGTTGTATTTCGTGTATTTGGCGACGATATCCGCGATCTCGGTGGCATAAGTTGGGCCGAACTCGCGCTCCGCCCACAGCCGGCCGAATTCCGCGATCTTATCGTGCGGCCATCGTTGCGGGTTCCAGGCAAGGCTCAGGAAGTACTCGATGGGAAACTCCATGGGCTTTAGATCGCCCACATTGACGATCCAGATGCGCCTGGCATCGTACTGGTACGCCAAATTCATCTGTTCCCACACTTTCGTAATGGGATTCGTATTCAGCCACTTATAGTTGCGTGGGCCGCCCACATAGTCGAAGTGATAATAAATGCCGGCGCCGCCGCTTCTCTTGCGCTCTTCGGCGGTCGGGAGGCGGCGAATGTTGCCCCAATTATCGTCGCACCAGAGTAGAGTTACATCGTCGGGGACGCGCATTCCGGCTTCGTAATACGCCTGCACCTCCTTATAGAGCGCCCAATCCTGCGGCACGCGAGTCAAATCCGGTCCGATGCGCCTGGCAATGATCGCCCGCTGGTCGGCCACGATCTGTTCCAGCAGCGCCTTGTTGGCCGCGATATCCCCATTCGCAGCCATGGGCACATCGCCATCGCCGCGCATGCCCAACGTCACAATACTCTCGTAGGCTTTGTTGCGCTCGATGCCTTCGTCCCAGAAGGCGCGCAGCACTTCGGAGTTGGTGGCGTAGTTCCACGGACCTTTGCCATGCCGTTTCCACTCCTGCTGCGCGCGGAGCATAGGCTCATGATGGGACGTTCCCATGACGATGCCGTACTCATCCGCCAGTTTGGGATTGAGCGGATCGTCCTCGTTGAAAGCGCTGCCCCACATGGCGGGCCAGAGATAGTTACCCTTCAGGCGGAGGATCAGCTCGAAGACCTTCACATAGAAGTTATGGTTGTAGCCACCGAACTTCTCACGGGTCCAACCGGAAAGGGAGGGCGCTTCGTCGTTGAGAAAGATGCCGCGATATTTGACGGCTGGCTCGCCTTCGATGAATCTGCCCGGCTTCACGAAGAGAGCGTCTTTGTGCGCCACGGGAACGTCGGCCCACCAATACCACGGGGAAACGCCGATTTGTTCGGAGAGATCGTAGATGCCGTAAATAGTGCCGCGCTTGTCGCTTCCCGCGATGACCAGCGCGCTGACGACACCTGGCAGCGGCTTGGCTACAGCCTGAATCAGGAACGATTCCCACTTACCTGCGATTGCGGTCGTATCGGTCAGGCGCTTGACCAGTGGGCTGCGCTCCAGCGAGCCGACGACGATTGCGTGAGCGCCTAGCGCGCCGGTGTCGTGTGTTATGGCTGGCGTGCAGTTAGTGACACGAGCTATATCCGTCTGTAGATCGCCGGCCGCGCGGATGACTCCAGGGTAGTCGGCTGGATCGACATAGATCGCGGCACAGGTTTGGGCTTGTGCGATGGGAAAGCTGTCCGGCCGCGCTAGAGTTTCCACGTAACGAGGTTGGCCGAGCGCCAGGGCAGCGGTTGGCAGGAGGAGGAACAGGAATGGTTTGAAGGATTTCATTGTTTCTTGAAGTGCCGGTCTGCGAAGTTTAGATACTGGGTCCAATCGTATTGGTTTTGGCCGTGTTCTCCGGTCCGATTGTGGTAGCCGATGAAGTCACCCACCGATGTTTCCAAAGGCGGCATGTTATCGACGCCCAGGCCCACCTCTCCGAACAATTTATAGACCGGATCGGCGCCTTTAGCGGCCAGAAACGAGCCTCGCGGATCGCCCCACTGATCTTCTTCCGCTGTAGCGATATAGACGGGTCGCGGGGCATATAGAGCGATGAGTTCGTGCCAGTCGACTGGCAGGCTGTTCACATTACCCGCGTAATCCTTCAGCGTCCTGTCAAACCAGTAGCCGAACCTGTCAGTGAGGGCGGCAAGTGTCTCGCCGTAGCCGCGGCGAACGATGACTGCGCCGCCGCAGCCGGCTTCTCCCGAGAAGGTCATCGCGAAACGCCGGTCCTGCGCGCCTGCCCACAGGGCGACCTTGGCGTATCGCGAAAAGCCGTTGAGGCTGACCTGCCCGGCGTCGATGTCCTTGTCAGTCTCGATGTAGTCCATGGCGCGTCTCAGGGCCCAGGCCCACGCGCCGATGGCGCCCCACTCGTCCGAGGCTGGCTCGGTCTGGCCGGGCGGCGCGAAATACCCGCGAATGCTTTTCGCATAGCCGGTAGGGGCGTCGGCCTGAATCTGATCGATGCGGCAGGCGATGACGCCATAGCCGCGATCCAGGACCGCCTTGGGGTTCAATCGGGCGTTGCCAGCGAGCAGGAAGGCAGGCACGGGCTTCCCGGTATTGGGAAGCGTGAAAACGATCTCCATGGAGGGCCCGTCTTTCTTGCCGGCGAAGTACAATTTGACGGTCTTGGTGACCGCCTTGCCGCCCATGCCATGCCGGTCTTCGGCGACAACCTCCCAGGTCATTTCTTTGGGCCGGCCCACCATGGCGCGGCCGTAGACGTAAGTCTCGAAAAGTTGGATCACCTCCGGCCGGCGCTTTTGCATCCAGGTTTGGGAGTCGGTAACCTTCTTGCCGTTCAGCAGCGTGAGCGGATCCGGCAAGGTGTATTTGGGCACCTTGGATTCGTCGTACTGCGCTGACAGAGGGCCTGTGAGCGAGACAGCCAGCATCCCGAAATAGACCTTACCAGCCAGCCGGCGCCGCATAGAATTGTCTACTTCAGTTTGTCCAGAAACTCGTAACGCTCCCGGTGATCGTCGGGAGCCTCGTGCGAGCTCGCGTCCAGATGCATTACGGCGTAGCGCCCCTGACTGTTGTAAGCGGGCCACGGCGGCAAGCCCGCGCCGTTGGGATCGCCGTTCCTGGCGAAGTTAGACCAATAGGAAGACATCAGGTCGGACAGCGCCTTATCTTCCGGCCGCCAAGGCAGGTTCTTCGATGCCAGCACGCCGAACACAAACTCGATCTCAGCCGAGTGATACGCGCCGCGTGGAGCGGCGTCGCCACCGGTTGCCTCGGCATTCACTGGCGCGGGCGGAGCATCGTCGAACTCATAGCGATAGAGGGTCGAGTTTCCCGTGGGACCTTGCATCTCGAGCCACTTCCAGGTGGAGAATGCGATGAACTGGTCGCCCGCCAGATCTTGCGCGGATCGTTTGGCTTGTTCGTCGGTGTCCGCCGGGTAGAGTTTCAGGAACTCATCGGCCTTGTCACCGAAACGCTTGTGCGCAAACGCCACGAAATTCGCCGCGGTCGGGGCGTCTTTCTCGAAGATGCTCCCGTAGCCTCCTTCATCGCGATTCCATCCAGCCAGCAGCGGCACGCGACTCTGTTTGCCGCTGGCGTAGATCTCGCGCACAGTCTGCGGCAGGAAATATCCATCGACGTTGGGCGAGAACCAAAGGTCCTTCTGCTTGACGGCCGCGTCAAGGAGTTCAGCGGCAGGCTTGGCCCTCAAGTCCGCCAGCGAATGCGCACCGATGGACTCGGCGAATTTGGCGTCCGCCGCTTCGCTCTCGGACAGCGGCTTCAAATCGAGCACGTCGCCGCAGAAGGAGCCGCTCTCGCCGATGGCGCGGTGGAACAGGCCCTGCGCCAGCGGCGACGCCATGAGCGCGCTCACCGAGAAGGAACCGGCGGATTCCCCGAAGATGGTGACCTTGGCGGGATCGCCGCCGAAACGGGCGATGTTTTTGCGCACCCATTGGAGGGCCGCCACCTGGTCGAGGAGACCGTAGTTGCCGGCGGAATCGTGGCCGGATTCCTGGGCCAGTTCGGGGTGCGAGAAGAATCCAAATACATTCAGGCGGTAGTTCATGCTGACCACGACCACGCCCTTGTGCGCCAGGTTCTCGCCATCCTGCCGGGGCTCGGAGGTGGCGCCCGCCGCGTAGCCGCCGCCATAGATCCACACCATCACGGGCAGGCGCGCCTTGGCGGATGCGGCGGCGGTCCACACGTTGAGGTAGAGGCAGTCTTCGCTGGGCCCTTTGTCGCGGAAAACCATGTCGTTATAAATCGGCCCCTGCATGCAGCGCGGGCCGAACTCCACGGCTTCGCGGACGCCTTTCCAATGTGAGGCGGGTTGGGGCGCCTTCCAGCGGAGCGCTCCCACCGGCGGCGCGGCGAAGGGAATGCCTTTGAACGCGGCTACGCCATTGTCGACCGCGCCCTTCACCACGCCGGTTTCCACTTTTACGCGGTCGCGGACGGCAGCCGGCGACACGGCCGCCGCCAGACAGAAGAGGATCAGCTTGCGATGCATGCCCATTACTGTAGCGCGGTGCGCGGCGGCGGGCGGAAGAGGTCCGGACCCGCCAATCTGATATCATAAGGGCGAAATGGATCGTCGGGACTTTTTGAAAACTACGGCTACGGCAGCGGTGCTGGCCGGGCCTGCTGTGATTGGCGCGCGCGGCGCCAACGACAAGATCAACATCGGCTGGATCGGTGTGGGCACGCGCGGAAACGCGGGCATCGACTGGCTGAAGAAGGCCGCTCCTGACACCGTCACCATCACCGCCATCTGCGATACGTTCCAGGGCTACCTGGCGCGCGGCAAGGACCGCGTGCAGACCATCTGGGGCAACACGCCGGCAACTTACAACAACTATCACGACCTGCTGGCGGACCGTTCCATCGATGCGGTCTTCATCATGACTCCGGAACACCTGCATCACGACATGGCCATTGCCGCCCTGCGCGCGGGCAAGCACGTTTACCTGGAGAAACCTCTGGCCCACACCATCGAAGAGGGCTTCGACATCGTGCGCGAGTGGAAGAAGTCCGGCAAGATCGTGCAGGTGGGCACGCAGAACCGCAGCTCGTCGCTTTACAAGAAAGCCAAGGAGATGGTGAAGCAGGGCATGATCGGCGACGTGCATTTCGTGCGCGCGTTCTGGTACCGCAACTCGACCGACGACAACCCCGCGTGGCGCTACGTGATTCCTCCGGACGCCAACGAGCAGAATACGGACTGGCCCAAGTTCCTGGGGCCGGCGCCGCAACGGGCGTGGGATGCGCACCGTTATTATCAATGGCGGTTGTACTGGGATTACTCGGGCGGCATCTCCACCGACCTGCTGGTGCACCAGACCGACATCGTCAACTTCATGCTGGATCGCACCGTGCCGCTGTCGTGCATGGCGTCGGGAGGTATCTACCGCTGGACTGGCGCCGGCGACGACCGCGACACCCCGGACACCTTCAGCGCCATCTACGAATACGCGGGCAAACTGCAGATCAACTATTCCAGCTATTTCGGCAACGATCAATACGGTTATGGCGAGCAGTTGGACCTGTACTTTACGCCGCAGTTGCTGGGCGGCAAAGCGCCGGACCGCGTGAAGGCGCGCCAACTGGTCCACCTGAACGGTCCCAAGGACTTCGGCGAGCGGGACGGGGCCATCAATCATTTCCGGAACTGGGTGGAAGCGATACGCGGCAACGAGCAGGTGATCGCGTCTCCGGAGGTCGGCCAGCAGGCGGCTATTTCCGGCCACATGGCAACGCTTTCGTTCAAGCAGAATCGGAAGATTCTCTGGGACGAACAGGGACAGAAGTATCAGTTCGTCTGAGGCCATGTGGGGCAGGTTGACAACCTGCAGGCCGATTGTCAATCGGCCTTGCCGTCGGTGCATGCGACCATGACACGCCTCGCTATCGGATTGCTGTTAGCTCCATTGCTGGCGGGCAACAGCGGCCCTGCAGTCTTTGCGGGGCACTGCGCGGGTTGTCACGGCAGCGACGCGCGCGGCAGCGGGAAGGGGCCTGGGCTGGCGGCGAATCCGCGGCTGGCAGGCCGATCCGCGGCGGAGTTGCGGGCGCTGATCCAGCGCGGCTTTCCGGATTCGGGCATGCCGTCCTTCGATCTGCCCGCGGCCGAACTGGATGCCGTCGCCACGTATGTCTGCGAACTCAACGCAGGCGCACAGCCGGTCGCCGCGCCCGGTAGCCGTCGGGTTACCTGGCGCGATCCGCAACCCGGCGACTGGTTGACATACAACGGCAATCTCAGCGCCAACCGCTACAGCGAGTTGAAACAGATCGACACCGCCAATGTGCGCGGGTTGCAGTTGAAGTGGCTTTTCCCGATTCCGCATTTCGGTCTGGAGGTCACACCGCTCGAAGCCGATGGGGTGATGTATGTCACGGGTCCGAACCAGGTGTATGCCCTTGACGCCCTGACGGGTACGGAAATCTGGAAGTACTCGCGCCCGCAGACTCGCGGCATGGTGGGCGACGCCTCGCTGGGGACTAACCGGGGCGTGGCGATCCGGGGCGATCGGGTCTTTTTCGTGACGGACAACGCCCATCTGATCGCGCTCGACCGGGCCACGGGGAGTCTGGTTTGGGAAACGGCGATGCCCCCGATGTCCGACGATCCGCAGCATTACGGCGGCACGCTGGCTCCGCTGGTGGTGAAGGACACGGTGATCGCGGGGGTCGCGGGCGCCGACGAGGGAATTCGCGGATTCGTGGCATGCTACAAGGCGGCGACGGGGGAATTGGTGTGGCGCCACTGGACGGTTCCGCGTCGCGGCGAGCCAGGATCCCAGACCTGGAAAGGGCGCGAGCCGGTCGTGGGAGGCGGGTCCACCTGGCTCACTGGTTCGTACGATCCGGAGACGGACATGTTGTTCTGGCCTACGGGGAATCCGTTTCCCGATTCCCAGGACGCGGGGCGCGGCGGCGACAACCTCTACACGGATTCGATCCTGGCGATGAATCCGGCGGATGGCGCGCTCAAGTGGCACTATCAGTTTACGCCGCACGATGTGAGGGACCGGGATGCGACCGAACCGCCGGTGTTAGTCGATGCGGAGTATCTGGGCAAGCCGCGCAAGTTACTGCTGCATGCGGACCGCAACGGATTCTTCTATGTGCTGGACCGGGTGACAGGCGAGTTATTACTGGCCAAACCATTCCTGCGCCGCGTGGATTGGGCGGCGGGAGTGCCCACCGGGCCCGGGGCCGATGGGCGTCCACAGGTGAAAGACCCGGCGGGATGTCCGGACGATGCGGCCAATTGGAGCTCGACGGCCTACAGTCCAGTGACGCGGCTCTACTACTTCCTGGCGCTCGAAGAATGCGTGGGACAGCAGATGGGATATCCGGATCAGACCGGCCAGCGGTATCTGCGGGCGGTGAACATCGAGACGGGCGCCATCGTTTGGGAGATTGCGCAGCCGGGCGCGGCGAAGGCGAAGTCATGGTCGGGCGTGCTGGCAACGGCTGGCGGTCTGGTGTTCTACGGCAAGCCTAACGGCGGGTTCGACGCGGTTGACGAGCGCTCCGGCGAAACGCTGTGGCACTTTCCGACGAACGTGCGCATGAAGGCTTCGCCGATGACGTTCAGCGTGCGGGGGAAGCAGTATGTGGCGGTAGCGGCGGGTCCGAATATTCTGTGCTTTGGGCTGTGATGGCAGTAGGCTGTGGGGCGGCCAATCTTGGCCGCAGCCGCCTTTCAGGCGGCCAAGCCGGCTAAGAGCCGGCTGCGGGCAGAATTGCCCGCCCCACAATTCGTGGCGGAATCGGTGGTCCTGAGAAGTGACTTCCCTTACCGCAGGTTGAATTTCTTCATCTTATACCGCAGCGTATCCCGTGTAATCCGCAGCAGCCTGGCGGCCTGTGTCTGATTGCCGCCGGTCTTCTCCAGCGCGCGGGCCAGCAGCATGCGCTCGTTGTCTTCGAGCGAGAGGCCCTCGGTGGGAATCTCCGTGCGCGGGGCGGCCGCTGCCGGGTGGCCGTCCGGCCGGGTGATGGCGATAGGCAGGCTGGGCGGCGTGATGTAGGTGGATTCCTCCAGGATCATGGCGCGCTCGATAGCGTTGCGCAATTCGCGCACGTTGCCGGGCCAATCGTGGGAGAGCAGCAACTGTCCGGCCGCGGGCGAGACGCCCTCGATGCCGCGGCGGAACTTTCGGTTGTAGTGCTCGATGAAGAATCGCGCCAAGGGCAGGATGTCCTCGGGGCGTTCGCGCATGGGAGGCAGCACGATCTGGATGACGTTGAGCCGGAAGTAGAGGTCCTGGCGGAATGCGCCTTCCTTGACGGCTTCGCGCAAGTTCTTGTTGGTGGCGGCGACCACCCGCAGATCGAGCTGGATGTCCTTGAGGCCGCCCAGGCGGCGGAAGCTTTGGTCCTCGAGCACGCGCAGGAGCTTGGCCTGGAGCATGAGGGGGATCTCGCCGACTTCGTCGAGGAAGAGGGTGCCTTTGTCGGCCAGTTCGAAGATGCCGCGTTTCTGCTGGCGGGCATCGGTGAAGGCGCCCTTTTCGTAGCCGAACAACTCGCTTTCGAGCAAGGTTTCCGGGATAGCAGCGCAGTTGATGGCGATAAACGGCTCGGCCTGGCGCAGGCTCTGGTAGTGCAGGGTCTTGGCGATGAGGTCCTTGCCGGTGCCGTTCTCGCCTTCCAGCAGTATGGTGGTGGCTTCGCTGGCGGCCACCCGGCGCACGAAATTGAGGGCTTCGCGCATGAGGGGCGATTCGGCGATGACCTCGCGCTTCTGCGGGGCGGACTCTTCGGTCACGTCCTTGATGGTAGCCACCACGCCTTCGAGGTGGCCCTCGCTATCGAACATCTGGGTGGTGCGCATGACCACCAGGCGCTCCATGCCGTTATCGGTGTGCAGGCGGATGGTGGAGTGCGGCCCGTTGGGCGCCTGATTGATCCCCACCAGGACGCCGCAGCCGGGTTCACACACACCGCAGCGGAAGACCTCCTGGCAGTGGCGGCCGATCATGTCCTCAGAGGCCATACCGAAGAGCTTTTCGGCAGCGCGGTTAACTCCGGTTATGGTGAAATCCGGCGAATATAGGACCAGCGCATCCGATAATTGGTCGAAGACGGCTTCGAGGATGCGAGATTGTTGCCACTCGGGCGTCAGCTTGGACATCGTTTGGGTAATAATCCATTATAGCGATTACGGCGGCGGCTGTGCGTTAATTGGCCCAAAAGGCTTGAAGATAGAGGGGGCAATTCACCCGAAGATGTGGACGGGGGGACGCGCAAACCTCACACTGCAACGGCAAATCAGGCTTCCCACGGGTGGCGATCCAATTGCACAATGCCGGAACGGAGGTTTCATGTTCAAGATCAAATACGTCGTTCCCGCCACGATCCTGCTAGGAGGTTTCCTGGTGAGCTCGACGTTGTCCTTTGGCAAGCCGGAATACGTGAAGACGACCAAAAAGGCGTGCAAATACTGCCACGTGGATTCCACGACCAAAGAAAAGGCCAAGGAACTAACCGAAGCCGGAAAGTATTTCAAAGAGCATAACAGCTCTTTGGATGGCTACGTGGAGAAGAAGTAGACGAAGGCTCCGGGCGGAGCGAGCATCATGCAAACGATACAGCTCGCGATCAACGACTCGGTGTATGAGGTGGCCCTGCGCGACGCACTGGTCCGCAGCGGCCCCTGGCACGTGGAAAGTGTCGAGACGCCGAGGCCGGGTGAAAGGTGCGTGCTGGTGATGGATGAGGTGTGTCTCAGCCGGGTATCGCTACCGCTGCCGTATCCGGAGCGGGTAGTCCTGCTCACGCGGAAGGATCCCGCGCACCTATCGCACGCCTGGGATGCGGGGATCGTGTCGTTAGTGTCTCCAGACGATCCCCCGAGCACGGTTCTGCTGGCGATCATGGCGGCCGCTCTGCGAGTTCCCAAGCCGCAGACGGCCGCGTCTTTGGGTGGTATTTCCCCCAACAAGCCTGCCGCGGCTGCGCCAATATCCCCAGAACTTCCCCTGGTGGGCGCAAAACGATACAAAACACAATAGTTATAGAACCTGGAGCTTGGACTGCTACGTGCACTAGTGGGGTCTTCAGGAGGTATTCAATATGGACCGCACGTTGGCTGAGCTAGAGGCTTTGGTGCGTAACCGGATTTGCGGAGTGTGTACGGACCGCAAGATGGACGGGACGTGCGGGCTGGAGGAGCCGGGCCAGTGCGCGTTGTTCCGGCTGTTTCCCCAAGTGGCCGAAGCCATCCAGACTACCCAAAGCAACGACATTCAGGATTACATCGACGCCATCCGGCGGCACGTATGCACGGTGTGTACGGCGCAGGATAGCGACGGCAGTTGCGGTCTCCGCCAGGAGGTGCAGTGCGCGCTGGACGCGTATCTGATGCTGGTGGTGGAGGCCATCGAAGAAGCCACGGGCAAGGATTTCGGGAGGCCGCTGCCGAACCGGCCGATCGACCGGCCCATTTCCGTTCAACTCTAAGAGGAGGTCACCTATGAACATCAACTTAATGCCATACGCCATATTCTGGGGCGTGCTGGCGATCGTTGTAGTATTCCTGATCATCTACCGCAAGCAGATTGCGAGCCACGAAGACGATTCGATCCACCTGGAAGGCAGCGTGCCGACGCAACAGGTGGCGCTGGCCCACAGGCTGGCATCCATCGATAAATGGGGCAAGACTCTGACTATCGTGGTAGCGGTGTACGGCGTGGCGCTGGCCGCCATCTACCTGTACCAGGTCTGGAACGCCGTCCCCACGTACTAAGAAGGAGACAGAAGACAGAAGACAGAAGTCAGAAGTCCTGAAATCGAGGCTTCTGTCTTCTGACTTCTGAATTCTGACTTCTGACTTCTGACTTCCGCTTTCAAGAGAGACAAATGCACAGGGCAACACGAAGCGCTCGGGGGATTGTTGCGGCTGCGGCCGGTCTGATGTTATGGACGGCCGCGGCCGCGTCTCCAGCGCGCGGGGCGGATAACTCGGTATGCACGGCCTGCCACGACGATCAGGGGGCCAAGCTGGGGAAGAGCGCCCACGCAACGGTGGCCTGCGCTTCCTGCCATGTGAAACACGACGAATATCCGCATCCGGCGAACGTGCCCAAGCCGGTCTGCAGCCAGTGCCACCAAGGGCAGGAGGCGGATTATGAGCGCGGCGTACACGGGCAGGCCATCAAGAACGGCAACGCGGCCGCGCCGGATTGCGGTATGTGCCACGGGACCGCGCACGAATTACAGCGGCCCAAATCGGCGGAGTTCCGCGAGAAGGTACCGGAGACTTGCGGGATGTGCCACAGCGAGGTGGCCGCTCAATTCGCCAAGAGCGTACACGGGCAGGCGCTGGCCAAGGGTATTACACAGGCGCCCATCTGCACCGACTGTCACGGCGAACACTCCATATTGGCGCCCAGCAACGCAGCTTCGTCGGTAAACGCCGGCAACATCCGGGACACCTGCGGGAATTGCCACGGGAACGTGGAGTTGTCGCGGCGGTTCAACCTTCCCGCGGACCGCGTGGTAAGCTTCGACGCTTCCTTCCACGGGCTGGCGGCGAAAGAGGGCAACCAGACCGTGGCTAATTGCGCGAGCTGCCACGGGGTACACAACATTCTGCCGTCGTCCGATCCGCATTCCACCACCAATCCGAAGAATCTGGCGGCGACCTGCGGCAAGTGCCACCAGGGCGCCGGAAGGCGCTTTGCGATCAGCCAGGTGCACATCGCGGAGGGCGGCAAAGAAGCGCCCGCGATGCGCTGGGTGCAGCAGTTCTATCTGCTGGCGATCCCGCTGACCATCGGGTTGATGTTGCTGCATAATGGCGGCGATTGGGTGCGTAAGTTATTGCGGTTGCGGGGCAGCGGGAGCGCGGCGCATAGGCCGCGCGGCGACGGGCTGCCGGGACGCCCCAATGTGCGCATGCTGCCGTTCGAGCGCGTGGAACACGCGTTACTGGTCCTTTCGTTCGTAACCCTGGCCTGGACCGGATTCGCGCTAAAGTTCTCGGACCAGTGGTGGGCGCGCCCTTCAATGTTGCGGGACGGCAACCTGCGCAGTATCGTGCATCGCATCGCGGCCGTGGTTTTCGTGGCGGTCACGCTGGCCCACGCGATATCGCTGATAGCCAACCGGCGGCTGCGCCGGCACTGGAAGGAACTGTTCCCCAAGGTCCAGGACGCGCGGGAAGCGCTGGCTAATTTCAGTTACAATGTGGGACTGCGATCGGCGCCGCCAGGCCGCTCCGCGCACAGCTACATCGAGAAGGCGGAATACTGGGCCGTGGTTTGGGGCGCGGGGGTAATGATCGTGACCGGGTTCATGCTTTGGGGTAACAACCTGATGCTGGCCCTGTTTCCCAAGTTGTGGCTGGACGTGGCCACCTCGGTACACTTCTATGAAGCGCTGCTTGCTACGCTGGCGATCGTGGTCTGGCACTTCTATACGGTAATCTTCGATCCGGACGTTTACCCGATGGATACGGCGTGGCTGACGGGCGTGAGCGTGAAGGAGCCGGAACCCGGCCCAGCGCAGCAGCCCAAGCCGCGGGAAGAGGACCATCCCGCCGAAATCGCCGCCGGTAGCGGGACAATACCCAAATGAGCGAAGCACGCACGGGCAGAGTACCCGCCCAACTTTCTCCACTAATCCATCTTTCCAATAACTGGATCAGCCTGATCGGAGTGGTGGTAGTCACCACGGCTACCGTGTTCTGGCTGTTCTTGCTGCCCACCACCATGCGCGGGGAGATACACAACCCCTATAACGGGATTCTCGCGTTTCTGCTGCTTCCAGGGTTGTTCATTTTCGGACTGCTCCTGATTCCGCTGGGGATTTACAGGCAGAATAAGGGCGAGAGGCGGCGCGGGCTGTATCCGGCCACCTTTCCGCCGTTGAACCTGAAGAACATGGAATTCCGGCGGCTGCTGACATTTGTAGGAGTCACCACGTTCGCGAACATCGTGATCGCCAGCCAGTTGGCGTACGGCGCGGTCTCCTACATGGAGACAGTTTCGTTCTGCGGGCAAACCTGCCATACGGTGATGCAGCCGGAATTCACGGCTTACCAGAGTTCGCCGCATTCGCGCGTGGAATGCGTGCAGTGCCATATCGGGCCGGGGGAGTCCTGGTTTGTGCGCAGCAAGCTCTCCGGAATCCGGCAGGTGTTCGCGGTGGCGTTCCACACTTACGAGACGCCCATCCCCACGCCGGTACACAATCTGCGCCCGGCGCGCGAGACGTGCGAAGCGTGCCACTGGCCGCAGAAGTACGGCGAAGACCGGCTGCAGGTGATCAACAAGTTCGGCGACGACGAGAACAATTCGCCGGTCAAGACCGTGCTGCTGATGAAGATCGGCGGCGGCAACAAGGGCATCGGGATCCACGGCACGCACCTGGGACCGGGGGTGCGCATCCGCTACGGCCATTCCGACGCCCAGCGCCAGATCATCCCGTGGATCGAGTACGACGGACCGGATGGAAAGACCGTATACCGGGCCGAGGGCGCGGCTGCGGATGGCAAGGGATTAACCATACGGGAGATGGATTGCATCGACTGTCACAACCGGCCGGCCCACAGCTATAAGCTGCCGGAACGGGCGGTGGATGAGGCTATGTCTGCGGGAGATCTTTCCGCCAGCTTGCCGTTCGCGCGGAAGAAGAGCGTGGAGATCCTGAAGAAAGAGTATGCCAGCCGGGAAGCGGCGGCGGCCCGGATACCGGCGGCATGGGAGGCTTATTATCGCGAGACTTATCCCGCTGTTTACCGGGAGCGCCAGGCGGAAGTGGTCAAGTCCGCACAGGGCTTACTCGCGATTTACAACCGGAATGTGTTTCCGGCGATGAAAGTCACCTGGGGCTCGTATCCGAATAACATCGGGCACACGGATTTTCCGGGGTGTTTCCGGTGTCACGACGACAGCCATGCCAGCGCCGATGGGCGGAAGGTGACACAGGACTGCGGCGCCTGTCATAACCTGCTGGCGCTGGAAGAGGCGGCGCCTAAGATACTCACGGAGTTGGGCGTCGTGGAGAGCAAGGGACGGAAGTAAAACCGACGCGGAGACGCGGAGACGCGGTGACGCGGCGATGTGGAGGTTGTCATGAAATCGTTAGCTAAGATCCTTTTGCCGGTGGATTTTTCGGAGCGGTCGCTGGGCGCGGCGCGGTATGCCAAGACGCTGGCGGATCGTTTCCACTCTGAGCTGACTTTGTTGCATGTTTTGACTCCGCCGCACTACGAGTTTGGCGCGCTGGAGATCGGCGGTTCGATGTTGACCGAGTTGTACACCAATCGCGCGGTGCAGGTGGAGAAAGAGCTGGAGACGTTTCTGGCCGGCGAGTTGGCGGGCACCGAAGCCAAGCGGGTGGTGCTGGAGGGCGATCCGGCGCGGCAGATCGTGGAATACGCGCACGAGGAGAATGCGGGGTTGATCGTGATGCCGACGCATGGGTACGGGCCCTTCCGGCAATTCATTCTGGGATCCATCACCGCCAAGGTGCTGCACGACGCGGATTGTCCGGTGTGGACCGGCGTGCACTTGGAAGAGGCGCCGCAGACCGAGACGGTGGCGTTCCGCCACATCCTGTGCGCGATCGATCTGGGGCCGCAGAGTTGCAAGGCTCTGGAGTGGGCCACGGCCATGCAGAAGGAGTTTGGCGCGCGGCTCACGGTGGTGCATGCGATGGCCGTCTCTTCGGCGGCTGGCCAGGATGATGCACGCGCGCGGGAGATGGAACTGGCGGTGCGGGACGACCTCGCCCGTCTGCAGCAACGCTTCGGCACGGAGGCGGAACTGGCGATCGAGCCGGGCGATCCGCCCAAGGTGGTTTGCGAGATGGCGGAGAAACGGCATGCGGGGTTGCTGGTGATCGGGCGCGGATCGGCGGCGGGAGTTTTTGGCAGGCTGCGGACCAACGCGTACGCGATTATCCGGCAGTCGCCGTGTCCAGTAGTCAGTGTGTAAATCGTGGGGCGGCCAATCTTGGCCGCAGCCGCCTTTTAGGCGGCCAAGCCGGCTGAAAGCCGGCTGCGGGCAAGATTGCCCGCCCTACAACTCGGTTACTTCGCCTAAGGTTGTGAGTGAGCCGCCGCGGGCGGTGAATTCGGCGAGAGCGCGGGCGCCGTCCTCCGAATTGACGGCGGCGATGGCGTCAGTAACCAGAGCGACCTGTTTGCCCGTGGCGAGCAGCCCCGTGATCGCGCAACGCACGCAGTATTCGGCAGCCACGCCATAGACCACATAGCGATCGGCTCCGAGAGAGTCGAGCAGGGCAGGAAAATCCGGATTGCTGAAGACATCCAAAGCCTGCTTTTCGACGACGATTTGACCCGCGCCAACCAGTGTTTCGGCGGGCTTCAACTGACCGGTAGTGCCGGCGACGCAATGCGGCGGCCATTGGCGGAATTCGGGATCGTCTTCGCGGTGCGCGTCAGTCGTGGAGATCAGCGGGATACCCTGCGCCGCGGCGAAATGGTTCAGGCGGGCGATGGCGGGCAGCAACCGCGCGGCGCCAGGCACGTACAAGGCGCCGGCGGGAAACAGAAAATCGATCTGGGTGTCCACGTCCACGAACACGGTCTTCATACGACATTGCTCCGGCTCCGCTCGATGAGGGCGGCCAAGTCCTTGCTGTGTCTGACGGGCCACGGTTCGGCCGGATCGAGGCTGTGCAGCGATGCGGGCAGCTTGGCCAGCGATGCGGCGGCGTGGGCACGCGCGGCGTTCAAGTCCGGCAGCGGTTCAACCAGCTTTCCTTCGAGCAGCACTGGACGGAGCATGGCCTGGCCGTTGCTGCATTCGCCGGAACGCGCCAGGATATCGTGCCCTTCGAAACGGAAGAGTTGCTTGGCGCCGGGAAGGGTGGCCTTATCGGGGCTCAGTTTGGCGGTGAAGCGCTTGATGCCGCAACCCACGTCAAGTTCGACGAGCTTGTAAATCGTACCCATGGCGGGGGAGTCGGCGGAGGTGGCCAGTTGGGTGCCGACGCCGAAGGCGTCCACCGGCGCGCCGGAGGAGACCAGGTCCCGGATGGCATACTCGTCGAGATCGCCGCTCAGCATGATCTTGGCTTCCGGCAGCCCGGCCTGGTCGAGAATGGCGCGCGCTTCCCGCGAGAGACTCTGGAAGTCGCCACTGTCGAGCCGGATGCCCCACAAAGGCTGGCCCAGGGCAGCGACTTTCTTGACGCCTTCGATGGTGTTGTAGGTATCCACGAGCTGCACGGTGGAGGCGCCCAGAATCTGCTGCAATTTGCGGAAGGCTTCGGTCTCGCCACAGAATGACAGCACCCAGGAATGCGCCGCCGTGCCATACACGGGCACGCCGTAGCGGAATCCGGCCAGCGTGTTGCTGGTGCCCACGCAGCCGCCCAGGTAAGCCGCACGGCCGCCCAGTACGCCGGCTTCGGGAGTGTGGGCGCGGCGGGTACCGAACTCGACTACCGCGCGGCCGGCGGCGGCGTCCACCATGCGCGCGGCCTTGCTGGCGATGAGGGTCTGGAAGGTGAGCGCGGACAGCAGATAGGTTTCCGGGATTTGCGCTTCGACGATGGGCGCGCGCACCACCATCATCGGCTCACCGGCGAATAGCGGCGTGCCTTCGGGGACGGCGAAAACATCGCCCGTGAAACGGAATCCGCGCAGGTAATCGAAGAAGCCGGCGGAGGCGCTGGCGAAGGCGGGGAGGGTGCGGAGGTAGTCGATTTCCTCGGCGGCGAAGTTGAGGTTCAGCAGGTAGTCGATGGCCTGTGCGAGGCCCGCGGCAATGACGTAATTGCGATTCGCGGGGAGGCGGCGGATGGTGAGCTCGAAGGTGGCTTTCTGATTGACCTTGCCGGCGTCGTGGTAGCCGGCGGCCATGGTTAGTTCGTAGAGGTCGGTTAGAAGGCCATTCACGAAGTGCTCACGACAGGCTGAAGCCTGTCCCACCACACAAGCTGAAGCCTGTGCTGCCTACTTCTTTTTGGGCGGCTGGAATTCCTTGACCTCGTTTGCGGCCTTTTGCAGGTCTTCCACCGCCTTGCTGTCTAATTGATAGATGCTCGGCTCGTTCTCACGCTTCGCGAAATATGTATCGCCTTGCTTGGTAATGGAGAGCTTTTCCACACGCTTGCCGCTGTTGGAGCTGACCGTGATGTCCAGCACGGGCGCACCGCCGCCGGTGTCCAGGAACTTCGTGGATGCCAGGTCGCGCAGCTTATCGACCGCGCTCTGCACCGAAGGCGCGTCCATTTGCTTTGCGCCGCTCATCCATTTGTCGCCGCTCTTTTCGAAAGTGACTTTGCCGATTTCCACCTTGTTGGGATCGGTCCAGCCGAAATCGAAGAGCTTCTTGTTGCGGAAATCGTCTACCTTCTTGTCCAGGCCGTCGCCCAGGTCGGCGGTGACTTTATATATGCCGTCCACCGCGCTACTCTTGGCGTAGTAATTCTTGTCTTTGTCTTTGCGGACGTCCAATGTTTCGGTGCCGCTCGAGTCCGTCACACTGGCCACGGCGACCTTGGTTCCGGAGGCGAACCCAGCCGCGGCTTTCTTGGCGTCCTCATCGGAGACGGTGGCGTCCATCTTGGCGTCCTTCAGCTTGCGGATCAATTCCTCGACCTGGGAGCCGTCGGCGCGCAGCGGTTTAGGCTTCAGGATCTGCCAGTCGTTCTGATTGTTCTTGCCGAATTCGACGGCCTCGCCTTTCGCCGGCTGCAGATCCACGCGAGTCAGCTTGTCCTGATCGAAGGTCAGCAGGCGCTTGTCGCGCAGGTCGTTGGGAGTCTTGTCGATGCCGGTTTTGACGTAACTGGCGATGGTATAGACGTGCGCATCGCCGGCCAGTTTGGCATAAGCGCCGCTGCCAGTGGGCGTGTCGTCGCCCACCAGGAAATCCTGTGACTTGCCGTCTTTCTTCAGAACGGTGACGTCCAGCGTGGGCGCGGTCAGACCGTAGGGCGCCAGATCCGCGGCTTTGTCTTCCACGACTTTGTCGGCATTCAGCGTCCCGAGCGAGCTGATCAGCGACTTAGCCGTGTCCTGATCGGCGCGCTGCGGCTTGGGTTCGGCGATCTGCCATTTGCCGTCGTCGCCTTTGCGCAGAACGGTAGTTTCCGCGCCGGTTTTCTTAATTGTGACTTCCTTGATTTGATCCTCGGGGATCGAGAGGATCTTCGTTGTAGTATCGGCGACGGGCTTGGCGGCATCGGTCTTCTGTTTCCGATTGGACCACCAGAGCCCGCCGCCCAAGGCCGCCAGCACGATCACCGCCGCAAGCAGTCCGCGTGGTTTCATGGGCTATCTCCTGCGCCACCAAACCATCAGCCCGCCGCCGACTACGGCCAGCGGGAGCAGCACCACGCTCCACCAGAAAATCAGGTTCATGCGGTTGCCGCTGATCTCCAGACGCCGGTCTTCGGTCTCTTTCGGACGGATGGAGATCAAGTCTTCGTCGGCCGAGAGCCAGTTGAAGGTATTCAGCGCGAGGTCGCGGTTGGCAACTTGACGTGAACCGAGGAAGTTATTGGCCGCCCATTGCGACGAGCCGAAAACCACAAAGCGGCCAGAGCTGCCGGGTTTGCCTGTATTGTAAGTTCCCGCGGCGGCCAGCACCAACGGTCCCTTGACGCCTTTCTTGGGATCGATCGGTCCGGCTACACTGGATGCGGCAAAGCTATTGTCAGTGGTGGAGATCAGTTTGTCGTCGGTTACCTTGGTGTTCCCTTCGATCTTCAATGTGCGGGAAAGCGGGATGGCTGTAGGGACGCCTTCTTTGAAATCGCGCACAATGGCTTGCGATTCGTAATTGGTCACCATGGCGACTTCCGGCCCCAGGCCAAAGATCTGGCCGACGCCGCTGGTATCGAGCGCCAAGTCGGTATTCATGGTGACGCCCCACTCGGCCAGCATCTTCACCAGTTCGGGGTTTTCCGAACCCTCCTGCGGGCCGATGCGCAGCGGCGTATCCATGAGGAACAGCACGCTGCCGCCGCCCTCGACGAATGCTTTGATCGCGGCGGCCTCCGCGGGAGAGTAGGCCAGCTTGGGACCGCCGGAGACCAGCACCGTGCAATCCTTGGGGATCTCCACATTGGCCTGCTGCGGCTGGCCGATTACCGGAGCTGCGCCGGCCCCCAAAGGCGCGGCCGGCTGCCCCAGGTTGACGGCGCGCGTCTTGTAATTGTTGTGTTCCAGGGACTCTTTCAAGGTAGAGAAGCCGCCGCCGGCCGTGTCATCGAGACTGTGCTCGCCGCTGCCCGAGAGGAAGCAGACGTTGCGCTCGCCGCCCTTGAGAGAGCGGACCAGCGCGCCGGTGATTTCTTCTTCCGTGAGGCTCTTGGCGTCTTCTTTGCGTTCTCCGGCATTCACCACGATGGTGCCTTCCTGCCGGACACCGGCGGCGCGCGCCAATTGCGGCTTCTTCACGGGATCGATGTAATCGACCTTCAGCTTGGGAGACAGGCTGGCATAGCGTCCCAACAGGTCGCGAGCTTGCGGGAACTGGGTGGTCTCACCGAAGTAGGTAACGGTTACATCCTTCTTCAACCCTTTCACGGCCTTGACGGTCTGGTCGGAAAGGCTGAACTGCTTGTTGGCGGTGGCGTCGTAAGATTTGTCGTAGCGATTGGCCAGGAAGTTAGCCACACCCAGCACGGCTATAATCACCAGAATGTAAACGGCGACATAGGCCCCGTACTTCGTTTGTCTTGTTTTAATCCAGTCTGCTTTCATTTATGCTCTCCAGCGCAGCGACTCCATGGAACGGGACGTCATGAATAGTGCAAAGAATATCATGGAGATGTAGAAGATCACATCCTTTGAGTCGAGTACCCCTTTGGCGAAGCCTTCAAAGTGCGTCACGATGGACAAGTAATTCACCACCGACGCGTAGCCCGTCGAATCGTAGGCGGTAAACCAGCTCAGCAGCCAGAGCAGCAGGCACACAAAGAAGGTGACGCCGCCGGCGATGATCTGGTTCTTGGTGGTGGTGGAGATGAACGCGCCGATGGCCAGCAGCGTCCCGCCTTGCAGGATCAAGCCAAGATAGCCGATCAAGATAGGCTTCCAGTCGGGCTTGCCGAAGGCGAAGAGCAGGGCGATGTTGATGGCCGACATACCCAGCACGCACATGTAAAGCAAGAGCGCGCCCAGCCACTTGCCCAGGATAATTTCCCAATCGTAGATGGGCGAAGTCATCAACAACTCGATGGTGCCGGTCTTCTTCTCTTCGGCGAAGAGGCGCATGGTGATCATGGGGATGAGGAAGAGCGCCACCGTGCTGGCGAATCCCAGCAACGGCCGGATGACTTGCTCGTTGACGTTCATGGGCATGTTACGGCCCTGCATCTGAGCCATGAAACCGAAGCGCACGAAATCGCGGGTGGCGGTGAAGAAGCCGAATCCGAAAATCAGCGCGAAAAACGCCATCAGGAGATAGGCGATCGGCGAGGCGAAGTAACTCTTGAGTTCTTTACGGCAGATAATCCAAACGTTGGTCATGGTTATGCCTCTTTGGGTTCCGGGTGCTGGGTGGCGGGTGCCGGGTTCTTTTCGGCGCCGGTCAGTTGCAGGAAGATGTCTTCCAGGCTAAGGCCGACGGTGCGCAGTTCATTGAGATTCCAGCCGGCGTTGACCACGGCGCGGGCAAGGTCGGCGCGAATGTGGCTGCCCTGGAGGCTTTCCACCTCGAAGGCCAGGCGTCCTTCCTTCATTTCGCGCGGGAGTACGCGGCTGACGCCGGCCACCTGTTCCAGCCGCTGCTGGACCATAGCCGGATCGAGCGGTCCATTGGACGATGCCACCTCCAGCGCCACGGCTTCGGCGCCGCGCAAGCGGTTGGTCAGGTTCTCGACCGAGTCCGTCGCCACCAGCTTGCCCTTATTGATGATGACCACGCGCTGACACGAGTGTTCGACTTCGGGCAGGATGTGGGTGCTCAGAATGATGGTGTGGTCGCCCGCCAGGTGCTTGATCAATTCGCGGGTTTCGATGATCTGTTTGGGGTCGAGACCGGCGGTGGGTTCGTCGAGAACCAGCACGTCGGGGTTATGAATGATGGCTTGGGCCAGGCCCACGCGCTGGCGGTAGCCTTTGGAGAGCTTGCCGATCAGCTTGGAGCGCACATCGCCGACCGCGCAACGTTCGGTCACTTCGGCGACGCGGCGACCGATATCGGCGGTGGAGATGCCCTTGAGCCTGCCCACGAAGGTCAGGTACTCGGAGACTTCCATTTCGGGGTAAAGCGGAGGGGTTTCGGGCAGGTACCCGATGTGTTTCTTGACCTCGTGGGGATTCTCCAGAACATCGAACCCGGCCACGGTCGCGGTGCCGGCAGTGGGGGGGAGGAAGCAGGTGAGGACCCGCATGGTGGTGGTCTTGCCGGCCCCGTTAGGCCCCAGAAAACCGACGATTTGGCCCTTTTCGACCTCGAAAGAAATGTTGTCGACAGCGACGGTGCGGGCGTATCGCTTGGTCAAGCCCTGTACTTTGATCATAGTTTGATTCCAGACAAGACAAATACGGTTGTCATTGAAGGACGCGCACAACCAGATCCGGATGAGCGTGTGAACCATCATTCTAAATAGGCCGGGGAAGGGTTGTCAAATGCGGGGGGCGCGCGCCGGGCGGCCTGAGAGGCCGCCGCAGGCTGAGAGCCTGCCCCACAAGACTGTGTTACCATCCTGTTTCAAACGGGAGCTTTTGTGAAGACCTACGAAGGCAAGGACATCCGGAACGCCGGTGTGGTGGGCCACGGCGATTCCGGCAAGACGACGCTCACCGCCGGGCTGCTGTTCACCGCCGGGGCCACCAGCAGGCTGTTGCGGGTGGATGAAGGCAACACTATCACGGACTTCGACGAGGAGGAGGTCCAGCGCAAGGTCAGCATCTCCACCGCCATCGCCGTAGCCGAGTGGAAGAAGGCCAAGATCAACATCCTGGACACGCCCGGCTACAACATCTTTATCAACGACACGCGCGGCGCGCTGGTGGCGGCCGATGGCGCGCTGGTGGTGGTGGATGGCGTCGCCGGCGTAGAGGTGCAGACCGAAAAGGTCTGGAGCTACGCGAACGACTATAAGCTGCCGCGCGCCGTGGTGATCAACAAGCTGGACCGCGAGCGCTCGTCGTTCGAGCGCGCCCTGACCAGCGTGCAGGAAACCTTCGGCCGCACCGCCATACCGGTCCAGATCCCCATCGGTGCCGAGCGCGATTTCAAGGGTGTCGTCGATCTGATTCGCATGAAAGCCTACACCTATACGCCGGATGGGGACGGCAAGGGCAAGGAGAGCGACATCCCGGCGGACTTGGCGGACGCCGCGCAGGCCGCCCACGAGGCGCTGGTGGAACTGGTTGCCGAGGGCAACGACGCCCTCATGGAAGAGTTCTTCGAGAAGGGCACGCTGCCGGCGGAACACATCTTGGACGGCGTCCAGGCCGGCACCAAGGAGATGCGCATGTTCCCGGTGCTGTGCTGCTCGGCGCTGCACAACATTGGCACGGACCTGATCCTCAATTTCGTGGTGGACAATCTGCCCGCGCCCACCGAGCGCGAAGTTGCCACCAAGACCAACGGCGAAGAGACCGCGCGCAAGATCGCCGATGCCGGGCATTGCTCGGCCTACGTGTTCAAGACCACGGCCGATCCGTTCGCCGGCCGCATCACCTATTTCAAGGTCTACTCCGGCGTGCTGCGGAACGACGCCAACCTTTACAACCAGAAGGGCACGGCGGAACGGCTGGCGCACATCGGCGTGCCGGTGGGAAAGACCATCGTGCCGGTCACGGAAGTGCACGCGGGGGATATCGGCGCGGTCGCCAAGCTGAAGGATACGCTCACGGGCGATACCCTGGCCGACAAGGGCGTGGCGTTCACCTATCCGCCGGTGCAGCTTCCGGAGCCGTCCATCGCCTTCGCCATCGAGGCCAAGTCGCGGCAGGATGAGGACCGCATGGGCAGCGCGGTGCACCGCATCCTGGAAGAAGACCAATCGCTGCGGTTTTTCCGCGATCCACAGACCAAGGAGTTTCTGCTGGGCGGCAGCGGGCAGCAACATGTGGAAGTGGTCGCAAGCCGGCTGAAAAGGCGTTACGGCGTGGAAGTCATCTTAAGAGCGCCGAAGATTCCGTATCGCGAAACGATACGGGGCCACGCCGACGTGCAGGGCCGCCACAAGAAGCAAACCGGCGGTCACGGCCAGTTCGGCGATTGCCGGATCAAGATGGAGCCGCTGGCGCGGGCCCTCAGCGCCGCTGAACTGGTCCGCGCGGCAGGAGGATCGGAGGACCTTGAAGCCAAGAAAGAAGTCGACGGGATGCTGTATGACCTGCATGGCCGCCGTGTCTGGGCGCTGCGCAACGGCGGCAATTTCGAGTTTGTCAACGAGATCTTCGGCGGCTCGATTCCCAAGAACTATATCCCGGCGGTGGAAAAGGGCATCCTGGAAGCGGCCGGCGGCGGCTTCCTGGCCGGATTCCCGATGGTGGATTTCCGCGTGATACTGTACGACGGCTCGTACCATGATGTGGATTCCTCCGAGTTGGCCTTCAAGCTGGCGGCGCGCAAAGCGTTCAAAAACGCCATGCAGGAGGCTAAGCCGGCGCTGCTGGAACCCATCATGAACGTGGAAATCCAGGCGCCTGTGGAGTATGCGGGCGACCTCATGGGCGACCTCAACGGCCGCCGCGGCCGCATCGCGGGCATGGATACCAAAGGTAATACCCAATTTATTCGTGCCCAGGCGCCCATGGCGGAAATGCTAAACTACCAGAACGATCTGACGTCCATGACGCAGGGGCGCGGCGCGTTTACCATGGAGTTCGATCATTACGATTACGTGCCGGGCCTACAGGCCGATAAGATTATCGCGGCTGCCAAGGCGGCCAAAACCGGAGAAGAGGAAGAAGAGGAGTAGAATAGAGTGAGACGTTGTGTGTCGTGGGGACACACATATACTTTCGGTATGCCCGGTTGACCTTGGCCGGGCAATGCGCTAGAGTCTAGGTTTCATTTCGGCTACAACTTCCGCTCGCAGCTTGTAAAGCTGTTTAAAATCTGTTCGAAGGATCGTTTTAGTGACCAATCGAACCAAGCGATTTGTCTATGTTTTCGCGTCCTCCGTGGCCCTGAGCATCTCGGGTTGCAGCTATAATCAGCAATCCAAGTTCCAAACAGCGTTCCTTCCCTCGACGCCACACCCGGCGGCGGTGGAGATGGCCGAGCCGCCCGCGCTGGAGCCGAATCCCTACCTCAGCGATGCACAACCTGCCACTTTGCGGCAGATTGTGCAGAGAATGCCGGTTGCGCCATCCGAAGCCGACTTGCTGATGCTGCGCGCCGACCAGGCTTTCCAGCGCGGCAAGAAAGCCTACCAGGCCAACGATACCCAACAGGCGCGCCGGGAGTTCGACGCAGCCGTCGACCTGATGCTGGAGGCTTCGGAACACAATCCCCCGGACCGGCAGGCATTTGAAGCCCGGCTCGACGAGATGGTGGATGCCGTCCATCGCTACGACCTGGCCAGGCTGGGAGCGGGCGCGGAAGTCGACGAAGCCCGATTCGATAAAGCGCCCCTCGAAGACATCCTGCAGATGACCTTTCCGGTGGATCCCAAGCTGAAGGACAAAGTGAAAGAGCAGGTCCAGGCGACCGTTTCCCAGCTTCCGCTCTCGGTAAACGACGCCGTGCTGGGCTACATCAATTATTTCTCCGGACGCGGGCGCAGGACTCTGATCGCGGGGCTGGAGCGGGCCGGGCGTTATCGCCCGCTGATCGCGCGCATTCTGCAGGAGGAGGGCGTTCCGCAGGAGTTGATCCACCTGGCGCAGGCCGAATCGGGGTTTTTCCCGCGGGCCATCTCGTACATGGCCGCCGGCGGCATGTGGCAGTTCATGGCGTGGCGCGGCCAGGAATACGGCCTGATGCGGACCGGATACACGGACGACCGCTTCGATCCTGAGAAGGCCACGCGCGCATCCGCCAAGCATCTGCACGATCTGTACAACATGTTCGGCGATTGGTACCTGGCGATGGCCGCTTACAATTGCGGGCCGGTGGCCGTGGCCCGTGCGGTGGAGCGCACCGGATATGCGGACTTCTGGGAGCTGCGCAGCCGCCATGCTTTGCCTGAGCAAACCACCAACTATGTGCCCATCATTCTGGCCATGACCATCATGACCAAAAATGCGGCGGAGTACGGGTTGGAGGGGGTGGTTCCGGAAGCGCCGCTGGAGTTCGACACCATCGAGGTAGATGCGCCGACACACCTGGGGCTGGTGGCGGATTTGACCGATGCGCCCATGCCGGAACTGCTGGACATGAATCCCGCGCTGCTGAAGGGTGTGGCGCCGGCTGGTTACGTGTTGCATGTTCCCAAGGGAACGGGCAGCGCGCTTTCGGCGTCGCTGCAAATGATTCCAGCCGACCGGCGCGCCTCGTGGCGCATGCATAAGGTGGCGGGCGGCGATACCTTGGCCTCCATCGCCAGGCGCTACGGCATGGCTCCGGGCAGCATCGCCGCGGCTAATGGACTCAAGGAGGCGTCGCCCGCGGCCGGCGAACGGCTGCTGATTCCCGTGGCATATCGGCCAACCGTGGCGGCTCCCAAGCGGGTGGTTGCCACGCATCGCGCGAAGGGTCAGCGCAAGCGTCCGGCAGCGGTTACCCACAGCGCCTCCAACCGGGCTTCCCGGGTGTCCCGCGCAGCGGGCGAATAGCTCTGTGGGGCGGGCAATCCTGCCCGCAGCCGCCTTTTAGGCGGCCAGGGACGGCTCAAAGCCGGCCTGCAAGGTTGCTAACCTGCCCCACAGGAAAGTGTTAGTGGGGCGGTGTAGGCGCGGTGGGGGGCGGCGTAGTCCCCGGCGGAGTTGGATGCTTCGTGTCGCAGCTCGAAGCCACCGGGCAACCCGTGCTGCCAACGCCGGTGCCCGGCAACTGTCCGCGGTACACCATTTGATACGCGGCTTGCTCGGCCCGGCGCAGGACCTCGCGGAATATCGAATCCTTATCGACGGTGGCCTGAGCCAGCGGCTGGTTGCGGAAGACGCGGATCGATTCGCCCTTGTTTAAGATACGCTCGGGGCCGGGCCGCAGCAGGTGTTGCACGCCAACCTGGCCTTCCTCGACGCTGACCAGGGTAGTGTCGTCCTCGTCTTCAACGGCTACGTCGAAGATCGTGCCGCGCACCGAAATCACCGCGGTCGGCGTGCGCACGCGGTTGTAATTGGGCTGCCCACCCAGCTTCTGAATGTGGACCTTCACGCGTCCCAGCAGGACATCCAGCAAGTCCCTCCAGGAGCCCAGATTCTCGCGGAAGACCACGCGCGCGTTGGGGAAGACTTCGAAGTTACTGCCGTCGGAAACCTGGAAGACCGCGAAACCGTCTGGTCCGGTGATGACGATTTGGCGCGGCTGCACCGCATCGCCCACATTCAGCACCCACGGAGCGTCGTCCCGCAGCACGGAAACCTGGCCGGTCAGGGTGATGACTGTGGCCGCGCCGCTTTCGGCGTGGATCGGGACAAGATAGATGCACGCCACCGCCCACAGCAGCCAGCGCGCCGTCCTGTACGATCTACGCGAAAACATGAAACAACCTTTGTTCCAGCAGCACCATCTTACTGTAATGGTGCGTTTTGAAACCTTAGTCTAGCACCAAAGATGCAAAGCAACTGGCGCGCCGTACTGAAATTCTCTACAAATTCCGCCGATTCAACTCTTTGGGATAGGCGTTCGGCTGCGGATAGGTTAAAATAGGACTCGGCTGTGTGTCACAAAGGAACAGTTTCGCAGTGGCGTTATCTTTTGGCAGTGGTATTGTCGGTGGGGGCTGCCGGCATTCTGGCGGGGCAGACCGCTCCGGTAGAGTGGCGCCGCATTGGCAACCCGTCCATGGAAGTGGGGTTGGCTTCGCCGGCTACCGGACCGGTCGAGGCCGTCTGGTATTCGCCTGACGGCGCACGGCTCTATGCCCGGACCCGCGCCGGACGCGTTTTCGAAACCATTGATTTCGAAAGCTGGACACCTGCCCTGGGAGCTTCGGAACCGGCCGCTCCGCCTCCGCCCGCCGTGGATCGCATGCCCGAGCCCGGCGCAAAGGTGGCCCTGGCCGCCGCCGCACCGGGGCGCCTCTACGCCATGGGAACACAACTCTACCGGTCCGACGATGGCGGCCGCGCCTGGGTGAACCTGACAGCTTTCCACAATCAATCGGTTATCGGGCCGGCCCAGCGCAGTGTGGCGGTCTCTCCGGAAGACGCGGACCAATTGGCGGTAGCCAACGACTTTGGCGTCTGGCGCTCGATGGATGGAGGCCTGTCGTGGTCCGGGTTGAATCTGCGTTTGCCTGCCCTGCCGGCCAGCCGTATTCTGGCACCCCCCGGAGGTATGCATGGTACGCGCATTCTCGTGCGGGGACTGGGCGCGATGGAGTTGGCCCCCGGCGCGGAAGCCTGGCAGCCAACATCCGATGCGCAGATTCAGGCCGAAGACACGGCAGAGGCAAATGCGATGCGCCGCGCCTCGCAAGCGCTTGGAACCCCCATCACCGCCGTGGCTTTGGCAAGTCAGACATTTTACGCGGGCGCGGCGGATGGCCGCATGTGGGTCTCGCTGGACGCGGGCGGAAGCTGGACCGCCTCGCCGCGGACTGGCGCGAACGGGCCTGTCGAGCGATTCTTTACCGATTCCGCCGAGCCGCGCGTAGCTCTGGCGGCAGTGGGCGGCACTGGCGCCCACGTGTTGCGTACCACCAATGGCGGTGGATTCTGGGACGACCTGACTGCCGACCTGCCGGACGCACCGGCCCACGGAGTGACCGCCGAGCGAAGCGCCGGTGTGGTCTACGTCGCCACCGATAAGGGGGTCTTCTTCGCCGCTGCCGACCTGGAGAATGCAGGCCCGGTCGCAGTAACCTGGACACCCATTTCCAAGGGGCTTCCGGCGGCTCCGGCGACCGACGTGAAACTGGATGCCAACGGCTATCAACTTTATGCCGCTTTGGATGGCTACGGAGTCTACGCCACGGCCGCCCCACACCGCTTGCGGGCTTTACGCCTGGTGAACGCAGCGGACTTCAGCACGCGCGCCGCCGCGCCGGGATCGCTGATCAGCGTGGTCGGCGGGCGGGTCAGCGCGGCCACTGCCGGCACACTCAGCTTTCCGGTGCTGGCCGCTTCGGAAACGGAGTCGCAGATTCAGGTGCCGTTTGAAGCTTCGGCCGCCAATTTCTCACTGGCCCTGGCGACCGGTGCGGGACGCTTCACGCTGGGCCTACCGGTGCAAGCCGTATCGCCGGCTATTTTCGTGAACCGCGACGGCTCGCCGATGGTCCTGGATGGAGACAGCGGTCTCATGCTGGATACCCGCAATACCGCGCATTCCGGCACGCGCCTGCAGATCCTGGCCACCGGGTTGGGCAGGGTGCGGCCGGACTGGCCTACGGGGGTAGCCGCGCCGCTGGAGAATCCGCCGGAAGTGGCGGCGACAGTCAAAGCCTATTTAGACCACATGCCGGTGCAGGTTACGCGCGCGGCTCTGGCGCCGGGTTACATCGGGTTCTATCTGATCGAGGTGCAATTGCCGGCGCTGGTCAATGCAGGCGCGGCGGAGTTGTACATCGCCGCGGACGGGCAGGAAAGCAATCGGGTGCAGGTGGTATTGGAACCGTAGTAGACAGGGCGGCCTGAGAGGCCGCTGCAGGCCGAGGGCCTGCCCCACAATGAAAAGGGCCCCACAAGCGGGGGCCCTTGTTCCACAAAAATTTGGGTAAATCTGGAATCTAGACCCTGGCCACGTTCTCGGCCTGCAGTCCCTTGGGCCCCTGCTTCACCTCGAACTCTACCTCCGCGCCTTCATCCAGGGAACGGTAGCCGTTTGCCTGGATGGCCGAAAAGTGTACAAACACGTCATCGCCGCTGCTTCTCTGGATGAAACCATAGCCTTTGGCGGCGTTAAACCATTTCACGATGCCTTTTTCTCTCACTACTTCTTCTCCTGATTCATTGTCGCCCCGGCTCCAAAAAGGGCTCCAAAAACGAAAAAGCTACGAGCGGAAGCTCGTAGCTCTCTGGACTTTCGGTGGCGCGGAACAAACAACCATTTCTAACTTTGCACTTGGATTATCGCAGATGGCAATCCCGCGGTCAAGTCCAATGTGGTATAAAATCTTGCGGAGGAACCAGATGCGCGATGGGAGGGTAGGCTCCTGACGGGCGGCGAGGCGGAAATCCTGGAAGCCGTCCGCCGCCGGGCGCAATTGCCGGTGGGACGCGGCCTGGCGCTGGGAATCGGCGACGATTGCGCGATCTACCGTCCGCGGGGCGCGCGCGAAGACCTCCTTTTCACCACCGATCTGCTGCTGGAAGACGTGCATTTCCGCCACCACACGCATCCTCCCGAGGCGCTCGGTCACAAAGCGCTGGCGCGCGGATTGAGCGATATCGCCGCCATGGGAGGCGTACCGCGCTTTTGCCTGCTTTCGCTCGCCGCCGGAGCGGGCGCGGACCGGCGCTGGATGGATCGCTTCTATGACGGATTGTTGCGCCTGGCGCGCGCGACGGGCACGCCGCTGGCGGGCGGCGATCTGGCGCGCGCGGCCCAAACGGCGTGCGATATCGTGGTCTGTGGCGCCGTCCCGCGAGGCGCCGCGCTGCGGCGCGATGGTGCCCGCGCCGGGCATGCGATCTACGCCTCCGGGCGGCTGGGCGGGTCCGCTCTGGGTCTCGAGACCGGAACGGGCAAAGCGTGGGCCCGGCATCTGCGCCCGCAGCCCAGGCTGTCACTAGGCGTCTTTCTGCGGGAGCACATCGGCGCCTCCGCGGCCATGGATTTGAGCGACGGGATTTCCTTGGACTTGCACCGCATGGCTCTAGCTTCCGGCCTGGAGGCGGCCATCGAGCCACCGCCCCGATTTCCAGGCGCCAGTCCAGGGCAGGCTCTTCACGGCGGCGAAGATTACGAACTGCTCTTCACCGTCGCGCCACGCGTTACGGTGCCGGCGCGCTTTGAAGGCATTCCGTTGACTCGCATCGGGGTCATGCGCCGGGGCCGGCCGGGCGCGGTATATCTGTCCGGCAAACCGCTGCTCGCGCTGGGCTACGACCACTTCCGAGGTTCCCGATGAGCGTTCCCCATCAAGCCCCCGATGCGGCGCCCATACTGGAATTGATCGACGCCTTCCGCCGCTCGAAGACCATGTTCGCGGCCGTCTCTCTGGGCGTCTTCGAGGCGCTCGACGAAAGCCCCGCGGACTGCTCCAGTCTCGCCGTGCGCTTGCTGGGCGATGGCGCCGCCCCAGGCCCGCTGGAGCGCCTGCTGGATGCCTGCGTGGGAATGGGGCTGCTCCACAAGTGGGACGGCGTCTACGCCAATCAGCCGGTCGCCGAGACCTACTTGTGCGACCGGAGCCCGCTCTCGCTGACCGGTTACGTGCTCTATTCCAACGAGGCGCTGTTCCCCATGTGGGCGCACCTGGAGGATGCCGTCCGCGAGGGTACGCATCGCTGGACGCAAACCTTCGGCTGGCAGGGATCTCTGTTCGAGCACTTCTTCAAAACCGATGCGCGCCGGCGCAGCTTTCTACGCGGGATGCATGGCTTTGGACTATTGAGCTCGCCGGCGGTGGTGGCGGCATTCGATCTCTCCCGGTTCCGGCGCCTGGCGGATTTGGGCGGCGGGACGGGACATTTGGCCATTGCCGCGTGTGAACGGTATCCGCAAATGCGCGCTGCGGTCTTCGACCTTCCCGTCGTCGTCGGGATGGCGCAGGATTACGTGGCTGCATCGGCCGCGCACGACCGTATTGAGCCGATCGCAGGAGATTTCTTCCGCGACGATCTGCCGCCGGCCGATCTATATGCTCTCGGCCGCATCCTGCACGACTGGCCGGAGGACCGCATCCGGCTGTTGCTTTCGAAGATCTCGGCAGCGCTGCCTGCGGGAGGCGCGCTACTGATCGCCGAGAAGTTGCTGGACGAGGATAAATCGGGGCCCATGCCCGCGCACATGCAATCGCTAAACATGCTGGTATGCACCGAGGGGAGGGAGCGGACGCCGAGCGAATATCGAGCGCTGCTGCGCGAGGCGGGTTTCGACTCGGTGGAGGGTCGCCGCACCGGCGCGCTGGTGGATGCGGTCCTGGCCACTAAGGCAACCCCGTAGGCCTTTTCTTCGCCGTACCTTCGCCTGGAGCGCAGTACCCGTAACCATCCGGCCACCAATCGCATCAGAAGAAGTAGCCCTTAGGGTGTGCGTTCGGAGTTTAACCAGGATACTTTTTTCATGCCATTATGCTTGCGCCGCCCAAGGCGCTTACTGTCCGGCTTTTTTGTTTTAGCCCTGGCGGCGCTGATGCCGGCGTGGGCGCAAACCCAGGACGGTGGTTCCGTGAAGCCGGCCGGTGCAGATGGCGGCGATCCGCCGGTTCTTCCCGCCCAGAATCCGCCGGACACTACCAATGGCGTACAAGGGGAAAAACAGGACAAGCGCGTCTTCGGAGTGTTTCCCAACTACCGGACCACGGATGGCAACGTGCCGTTTCAAGAGATCACTCCCCGTCAGAAGCTCCTTATTGGCTTGAAGGACTCGTTCGATTGGCC
>JBEKPZ010000071.1:0-25953 GCA_049520215.1 Bryobacteraceae bacterium
GCCATTTCCGCGCGCGCCTGCGCGATCGAAACACCAGGCTTCAACCGCCCGATCAACTGCAGCGGACCGGGGCGGGGCGTCGTCGACTCTGCGGCCAGCGGCACCCAGATGTCCGGCCGAAACCCTACCTGCACTCCCAGGAACTCGCGCGGAGTCACCCCCACCACCGTGACCGGCACATCCTCCACCACCATCCGCCTGCCCACAATGGCCGGGTCCAGATTGAACTTGTTCTTCCAATAGGACCAGCTCACCACGGCCGCAGCGGAGTCCCCAGGGCCAATCAGTCTGCCGATCGCGGGCTTCACCCCCAGCGTCCGGAAAAAGTTCCCGACCGCAACTTCGCCATCCACGGTCTCCGGTTCCAGGCCCTCGCCGCGCACATGGAAACTTGAGGGGCGCACGCCGGTA
Organism: Bryobacteraceae bacterium; assembly: GCA_049520215.1. Classification (GTDB taxonomy): domain Bacteria; phylum Acidobacteriota; class Terriglobia; order Bryobacterales; family Bryobacteraceae; genus Bog-159. Next base: position 412 of record JBEKPZ010000071.1, read on the forward strand.
AGTCCTGTAAAGACGTGACTCTGCTCCCGAAAGTATTCGTAGCTTTGCTGGGAGAAAACGTTCAGCGGCGGATCGCCCGGATATTGATTCAGGAATTCCACAAGCTGCTCCGGTTCCGGAACCGGTAGATTGCGCAGCATCAGGGTGTGAATGAGGCTGAAGATGGCGGTGTTGGCGCCGATCCCCATCGCCAGCGACAGCACCGCCACGGCCGTAAATCCAGGACTGCGCAGCATCCCGCGCAGCCCATAGCGCACATCCTGCCAGAGCCCCCTGCTCATGCTTCGCCCTCGCTTGCAACCGGCATTTGGGGGCTGGCGCTGGCGAGAATTCTCGCAACCCAATCGGCGTGCGGGAGACCGCACCCGGAAAGCGCCTTAAGCTCGCTGTCCACGTTATACTCCACACGCCGGATCGTCGGGGTGGACCCATCCAGCACCAGGTACGCCGCGCGGCGATCGCCGTCATAGGAGAGACCAACGCTGCCTGTGTTCGCGACGATCATTCTTGCAACGCTCCGAATGTATGGGCGATGGATATGCCCATAGATAGCAATCGGCTGGCCGAGCGGCGAGTAAACCGACTCCAGTTCGGCATCGCTCGCTTCCGGCGCGGGTGCGCGCCAGCAACTCTCGGGACTGGCGTGCACGAGCGCCATCGGACCGTGAATCTGAACGCGCGGCAGGCCGCGCAGCCAAGCCAGCCGCTCTTCTCCCAGCGTTGCCCGGGTGGCCGCCGCTATCTCCTCGATCAGGGCGAAAAGGGGTCGCAGCCCGGGCGATTGCGGCGCAAACTCCGCCAGGGACTCAGGACTAAAAAGCATTTCATCCGTGTTGCCAACTACACCCTGCCAGCCGAGATCGCGAATGCGATCCACAATCTCCACGGGGCTTGCCCCGGCATCGGCCAGATCGCCGCCGTGAAGGATCAGGTCGGGAGAGGTTTGCCGCAGATCCGCCAGAACCGCCTCAAACGCGGTGCGGTTGCCGTGGATGTCGGATATGATGGCGATGCGCATTACTTGTGGGGCAGGCCCTCGGCCTGCAGCGGCCTCTCAGGCCGCCATTCGTAGCGGCCCATGGGTGTTGACACCCACCTCGATTTGTGTAATTATACATTATAGTGAATAAACATTCACAGCGAGGTGCCGCCGTGGCCGCTTTCCCCATCTCCCAACAACAAACCACCCGAATCTCGGCCCCCGACCTCCGCCGCGACCTCGACCTCACCGACGACGAACTGGCCGGCCTGCTCGACATCGCCCTCGACATGAAGCAGTCGCCCCGCGACTATGCCCACGCGCTGGACGGCAAGTCCATCGGCCTGCTCTTCGAAAAGGCTTCCCTGCGCACCCGCCTGACCTTCGAGCTGGCCATCAAGCAGCTCGGCGGCGACTCGGTGTTCAGCGAAGGCCCCATCGGCGCGCGCGAGCCGCTCAAAGATGTCGCCCGCAACATGGATCGCTGGGTACACGCCATCGTGGCCCGCACCTTTTCGCAAGACACCATTGAGGAACTGGCGCGCTGGTCGGCGGTGCCGGTCATCAACGCGCTTAGCGACTTGTACCATCCATGCCAGGTGCTGGCGGACGTTCTGACGCTGAAGGAGCGCTTCGGCGATTTCGCCGACCTGAAGCTGGCCTTCTGTGGCGACGGCAACAATGTGGCGCACTCGCTCATGCTGACGTGTGCGCGGCTGGGCATCGATTTCGCCATCGCCACGCCGCACGGCTACGAACCGAATCCCGAAATCGTGGCGCAAGCCGATGGCTTGGCCGCCGTCTCCGGCTCCACGCTGCTACTCACCGACAACCCGGCCGAAGCCGTGGATGGCGCGCACGCCGTCTATACCGATGTCTGGACCAGCATGGGGCAGGAAAAGGAAGCCGCCCGGCGGCGCAAAGCCTTCGCGGGCTACCAGGTCAACGACGAACTGTTTCGCCTGGCGCGGCCCGACGCCGTCTTCATGCACTGCCTGCCCGCGCATCGCGAAGAGGAAGTCACCGATTCCGTCATCGAGCACAGCCGCTCGGTGGTTTTCGATCAAGCCGAAAACCGCCTGCACGCGCAGAAGGCGCTGCTGCTCATGATGATGGCATAATCGCCTTATATGAACAAACCGAAGAAGGTCGCCCTGGCTTACTCGGGCGGCTTGGATACCTCTGTCATCATCCCCTGGCTCAAGGAAAACTACGGCTGCGACGTGGTCGCGGTCTGCGGCGATATCGGCCAGGGCGCCGATGAGCTCAACGGCCTGGAAGCCAAGGCCCTGCGCACGGGCGCCTCGGAAGTCTACATCGAGGACATGCGCGAGGAGTTCGTCACCCAATATCTGTGGAAGCTGGTGCGTTCCGGCGGCGTCTACGAGCACAAGTATTTGCTGGGCACTTCTGTAGCGCGGCCGCTGCTGGCGAAGAAGCAGGTGGAGGTGGCACTGCGCACCGGCTGCGACGGCCTGGCGCACGGCTGCACGGGCAAGGGCAACGACCAGGTGCGTTTCGAGCTGACCTACAAGGCGCTGGCGCCGCACCTTGCAGTGATCGCCCCGTGGCGGGAGTGGTCGATCGTCTCGCGTGAGGACGCCATCGCCTACGCGCAGGCGCACAACGTGCCCATCGCGCAATCCACCACCAAGATCTACAGCCGGGACCGCAATATCTGGCACATCTCGCACGAAGGCGGCGCGCTGGAAGATCCCGCCAATGCGGCGCCGGACGACATCTGGATGCTGACGCGCAGTCCGAGGGAAGCGCCCGATACGCCCGCCGAAGTCACCATCGGCTTCGAGGCGGGCACGCCGGTTTCCGTCAACGGCCAGCGGCTGAGCGGCGTGGCGCTGCTGGAGGCGCTCAACCGCATCGGCGCCGAGCATGGCATCGGGCGCATCGACCTGGTGGAGAACCGCTTCGTGGGCATGAAATCGCGCGGCTGCTACGAAACGCCCGGCGGCACGCTGATCTATGCCGCGCACCGCGAGTTGGAAGCGCTCACGCTCGACCGGCAGACTCTGCACTACAAGCAGAGGCTGGCGCTCGATTACGCCGAGATGGTTTACAACGGGCTGTGGTTTACGCCGTTGCGCGAGGCGCTCGACGCGTTCTTCACCGCAGTCAGCTCAGCGACCACCGGCGAAGTCACACTGCGGCTGTACAAGGGGAACCTGGAGCCGGTGTGCCGCAAGTCGCCCAATTCGTTATACGCGCTGGATATCGCGAGCTTCACCATGGGCGCTTCCTACGACCAGAAGGACGCCTTGGGCTTCATCAACCTGATCGGACTGCCAATCAAAGTGCGTGCCGGCTTGGCCACCGCGAAATCCGCATGAATCCCGAGCAATGTGGGGCAGGCTCTCAGCCTGCGGCGGCCTCTCAGGCCGCCCCGAGGCGAGGCGCATGAAACTCTGGGGCGGCAGGTTCGAAACAGGCCCGTCGGAAATCTTCGAGCGCTTCTCCGGATCGCTGGCGTTCGACCGCTGCCTGATGGGCGCCGATATCCGCGGCTCGCAAGCCTTCGCGCGCGCGCTGGAACAAGCCGGCATCCTCACCGCCAGCGAGCGCGCTCTCATCGTCGAAACCCTCGACCAGATTCAAGAAGAAGCCGCCGAGCCGGAATTCTTCGAAAACGCCACCGACGAAGACGTCCACACGCTGGTAATCCGCAAGCTGAAGGAGCGCGCCGGCGCCGTGGCGGATAAGATCCATACCGGCCGCAGCCGCAATGAACAGGTATCGCTCGACCTGCGCCTCTGGCTTCGCGGCGAGTGCGATCGCATCCGCGCGCTGCTGGCGGGCGCGATGCAGGCGCTGCTGGATCTGGCGGCGCGCTATCCGGACGCGGTCATTCCCGGCTACACCCACACGCGCCGCGCGCAGGCCGTGCTCTGGCCGCACTACCTGCTGGCTTATTTCGAGATGTTCGCTCGCGATGCCGAGCGCTTCGCCGAGGCTCGCCGGCGCGTCAACGCCATGCCGCTGGGCTCCGGCGCGCTGGCCGGCAGCGGGTTCCCGTTCGATCGCGCGGCCATGGCCCGCGACATGGGCTTCGATACGCTCACCGCCAACAGCATGGACGTATCGGCCGATCGCGACTTCGCCCTGGATTTCCTCTACGCGGCCTCCACCACCATGCTGCACTTGAGCCGCCTGGCCGAAGATTGGATTCTGTACTCCAGCGAAGAGTTCGGCTGGCTCGAGTTGGGCGACGAAGTGACCAGTGGGTCCAGCCTGATGCCGCAGAAGAAGAATCCGGATTCGCTCGAGCTCATCCGCGGCAAGAGCGGCCGCGTGCTGGGCTGCCTGCACTCCCTCATGGTGACCATGAAGGGGCTGCCGCTGACCTACAATCGGGACATGCAGGAAGACAAGGAGCCGCTATTCGACGCGGCATATCAAGTGGCCGGCTCGCTGGAGATGACGCGCGCGGTGGTGGCGTCGGCGCGGCTGAATCCTGCGCGCCCGCTGGCTGCGGCCGAGGAGAGCTGGGTGATCGCCACGGACTTGGCCGAAGCACTGGCGCGCGCCGGCACACCGTTCCACCAGGCGCATCAACTGGTGGGCCGGTTGGTGCTCGAAAGCGTGCGCAGCGGCAAGAAGCCGGCCGATTGGACCGCTGACGAACTACAGCGATTCGCGCCCGAGTTCACGCCGGACATGGCTCGTTTGCTGGACCCGCGCGAAGGAATGCGCTCGCGCGAGATCCTGGGCGGCACCGGCCCGCAAGCCGTGGCGCGGGCGCTCGGGGAGGCGCGCGGACGCCTGGCGCGCATGTCCGCATGAGCAAAGCTTACCGCCACGGCCAGATCCTCAAGCTCATCCGCGCCAAACGTCTTCACACCCAGGAGGACCTGGCGCGGGAGTTGCAGCATTCCGGCATCGCCGCCACCCAGGTGACGCTTTCGCGCGACATCCGCGAATTGCGGCTGGTCAAGACGCAGGAGGGCTATAGCGAACTGCTGCCGGAAGAAACCGGCCCGTCCTTTGTCACTTTGGCCGCCGAATTCCTGCACGATGTGCGCCTCGCCCAAAACCTCGTAGTGCTCAAGACTTCGCCGGGCCATGCCAACTCCGTGGCCGTGGCGCTGGACTCCGAAGACTGGCCCGAAGTCGTGGGCACCCTGGCCGGAGACGATACCATCCTGGTGATCGCGCCCGACAACGCCACTGCCGAGAAAGTGCGCCAGCGCTGCTTGGCGCCGATCGAGAAGATGTAGCGCTAGGCGGCGTGGCGCTGACGATCGTTCTTTGTCGTCCGCGCACCGCTCTCGAACTCGGCAGGCCACGAAAAACGATGGCCTGCCCCACAGCTGTTGATGTTCGCTTAATACAGTGACAACTCCGGTGCCAAATGTGCACTTTCCATCGGGCTGATGTGGGGCGGCCAATCTTGGCCGCAGCCGCCTTTTCAGGCGGCCAAGGCCGGCTGAAAGCCGGCTGCGGGCAGAATGCCCGCCCCACAAGATCCAAGCCGGTTGTCACTCTATTATGCGAGACTCAATAAGTTTGCTGCCCTAGCCAGGTCTATCTTAGTGTCGGATCGCCCTCTCAACGCCGGGATCGATCGCGCGCTGGTTGGACTGCGGCGCGGGGTATGCGAAGCCAAAAAGGTCGGCCATCACGTTCACGCTGCTGTCGCATGCGTGGTTCAGGCACGGCAGACCTAGACCCGCCTCGATCGATTTCAGCAACGAGAAGTGGGTGTAGAAGGTCCCGCTCTCGACACCGTGGGTGCCGTAGTTCGTATCCACGATCAGGAGGACCTTATTGGTAGTCGGCGAGACGCTGTAGTCGTCTTCATCCCACACGACCACGATGGCGTTGCGGCCTTGGTTCCAGACCGGAGATTTCTTGATCGAAGTGACAATCCGCCTGACGGCGACGTCACCCAACTGCATGAGGGCCGGGTTGAGGCCTGCCTGAGTGCCGTTGTCGTTCGGATCGTAGTTGCAGAACGGACCGGCGTTACCGCGCCCGTGCTGATCGTTGCACTGATTGGGCGCGATGAAAGAGTACACTGGAACGGAGCCGGACGCTAAGTCGGCGTACAGGCCCCCCGCGCCATCGAAACCCACCATGTTGGTGAGGTCGCTGCCCGGCTGAACCGCTTCTTGCACGCTGCTGAAGTAGGCGAACGGGTTGTGCTTAACCGCGTAGAGGGCGACGATGTCGCTGGATGTCAAGGGCGGCGTGAGAGCCGGCGTGATCGCACTGAAATTGGTGTTGTTGGTGTAGACGCCGTCGCTCGTGTCTACGGTATCGGCGCCCACGGCCGGCAGGCTTTCCTGATAGCTTTTCCATGCGCGTCCCGCTTCCGCGAGCTGATCGGCGATGGTCTTGCCAATGGTGTTGGAGGCCGCCGCGATGGACTGAACTCCGTCAATGTTGTTGACACCGGGAGGCCCGCTTGTCTCATTGGTGGTATCGATTGCAACCGTCGCGGCATCCGTCCCGGTGCCGGAGATCGGGCAAATATTCGGGGATGCGGGGTTGTCGGTGTTGGCGGTGCCGGACGAGAGGTTGGTGGTGCAGTCGTAGTCGTGCCAATCCGGAGAATTGTCGCTCAGTATGCCGAAGTTCGAACCGCCCACTACCTCGAGATAGTTGGTTAAACTCGGATGAGCGATGGCGAAGTAGTTGGTTGCCGTATTCGCAAGACTAACAAGGTCGTTGATGTATGGCAGGTTGGGGTTGTTCACCACCTGGCCGTAGCCGTGATTCTCCATCATGACTACCCATACGTGGTCCAGATTAGGGATACCTGTCGGAACAGGACCCTCCGCGGCGAGCGCGCATCCCGCCGCCACAAGAGACAGAAAACTCCTCAACACGATTCTCGTTTTCATTTGGATTCACCTTTCCATCAAGAATATTCGGACGAAGCCGCCAAGTGCTGGCGCTGATCCTCAGGGGAATATAGCAAGCCGAGTATGTCTTTTTCGTTACTAAGAGGTGAATCTTAGGTGAATTTCAGGAGCCGGTCGTTGCCGAGCCGCGCGCGTAAGCAAGCGGATGCTCTGCGGCCCTATTCGGCCTTCGAATAGTAGTACGTATATTTGCTGTACAACTCCGAGGCGCGCGCGCCATTGGCCACGATGCCAAGCACGTTGTTCTCGCACAGCGACTGCATCGCGCGGGTGACATTGTCGAACGTGGTCGAGCCGATCTTGACCACCAGAATGGTGCCGTCGGCCAGCGTCGAAAGCAGGTTCGCATCGGCTGAAAACAGCAAGGGCGGCGTGTCGAAGATGGCCCACGTGAACACCTTGGGCACCTCTTCGAACAGTGTTTTGGCCTGCCTGGTATTGAGCAACTCGAGCGGGTTCTTCACGGGCGACCCGGCTGGCAGCACATACAGGTTCATACCGGTGACTCGGCGCAGCGCGCCGGAAAGCGGCACTTGCCCCATCAGGTAATCCGTCAGCCCGGGGGCGCGATCTATTTGGAAGAGATTGTGAATCAGCGGCCGGCGCAAGTCGAAGTCGCCGAGCAGCACGCGGTTCTCGGTCAAGTGCGACTCGGCCAGCGCCAGGTTCACGGCAGTGAAGGTCTTGCCCTCGGCGGGCGACGGGCTGCTGATTACGATGGTGTGCAGCGGTTGCAGCGTCTGCAGGTGATTCAGACGCGTGCGCAGTGTCCGAAATTCCTCGGCCGGGGTCTCGTGCGAGCGTTGCAGATCGAGCAGGTGCGACTCGGGCGCGGGTTGGAAGGCAACTTCCGGCACATTTTCCAGAATGGCCGGATACATTCCGCCAATGGTGGAGTCCTCGATAGCTGCGTGCGCCGTCCCATTCTCTATCGCCTGCGGTGGACCCTGCTGATCATGGCGATGGTCAGAGACCGGTTGCGGCGATGCCGGGGCGTTTCCGTGTTCCAAATTCACGACACCGGCCTGTTCGGCGCGGCGCATGGCATCATGTACTCGGCTCATCTTGTTCCTTAACTCTTCCCGAAATAGTAGTAGTACATTGAGCTGCTCATGGCGATGGTGCCTACGATGATGGCGGTGGACCAGCCCAGCCAAAACAGGCGGCGCTTGCGGCGCACCAGCAGCGCGTTCTCCAACAGCGGGATGCTGCTCAGCACCGGCAAGTTGGTATATGCGCGGACGTCTTTCAGGTTCTTCAGGGAGGTGTCCTTCATCTCTTTGACGCCCGCCATGAACACGCCGAAAAACAGGCCCAGGCCGATGCCGGAGCCGGCAATCAACAGACGGTTGGGCTCGGCGGCCTGCTCGGGCAGAGAAGCCGGGTCCAGGGTTTCCAGGTTCTCGCCGGCTTTGCGCTCTTCCAGGTTGCTGGAGGTTTCCGAGGCCTCCTTCTTCTTGGCCTTGTCGTCGTAGTCGGCCTTGGCGATGTTGTAGTCGCGCTGCAACCCGGCGAATCTTTGCTCGTTGACGGGAATGGTTTCGATGCGCCCCCGGTAGACGGCGATTTCCGCTTGTATCTCTTTAAGCCGTTTGGCCCGCTCTTCCATCTCCATGTTGCGCGCCTGGATCTGGGCCTGCACATTTTGCATCTGCAACTTCAGGTTCTCCAGGGACTGGGCCACCTGCGGATTCGTCACTTTGGTGGGCGCGACCTTGGACGCGGCGTTGGACTCTTCCTTTTCGAGCTCGTCCCGCTGCTTCTTGAGCACGCCCAGCTTGGCCTCCAGGCTGCGAACGTCCGGATGGTTCTCCCGGTAGGTCTGCCGCGCCCCGGATAACTGCGTCTCCAAATCCAGGATCATGTTGTTCAATTGGATGATCCGCCCGTTCTTCACCGCCTCCCGATTGGCCGTCTGTTCCAGGTTGGAGGCGATGAAAGTAGATTCCTGCTTCAGATTCTGCATCTGCGTCTCGAGCATCATCTTGTCCTGCGCGTCCCGATTGATGCTTTCATTGAGGCTCTGCTGTTGCAGTTCCAGGACGCTGACGGCCTGCTGGTTGGATTGCAACTGGTCGGGAAGGCGGCCGGCATTCTCCATCTTGAACTTGGATATTTCCGCATCCAACTGGTCGATCTTTTCTTTGGCTTCCTTGAGCTGATCGTTCAAAAACTGCGTAGTGGTGTTCGATTGCGTGCGAAGCTGATTGTTGGTTTCTTCGGTGAACTTGGACACCAGTTCCCGCACCACGGCCTGCGCCTTGTACCGGTCGGCATAGCGGAAGCTGATCTCGAAAGCCGAGGCGAACTTTTGCTGCGTCTGTGCGGCGCCGGCGTCCAAGATGGTGATCTTGATGGCCTTGCGCATCTGCTCGATGACGTCTTCCATGGGCTTGTTCTGGCGGTCCTTGGGATACAGATTGAGGGAGGGCCGCTGAATCAGCTCCTGCAGTTGCGTGCGGCTCTCGATCTGTTGCTGCATAGCCAGCAGCCGTTCCGCCATCTGCGTACTGATGTTGCTGGGCACCAGGCGCTCGGAAATCTGTTGCGGCGTGATGCGCATTACGGCCGTGGAAATGAAGGTGTCGGGCCACAGAAACGCTACCACCACGGCGATCACCAACCCGGCAAAGGTCGGTCCAACGATCCAGGAACGGTAGCGCCGCAGAATATCGATATAGTCTTCGATATCCGGCGGGCGGCGGGAAGCATTGGCGTATCCTTGTTGCGGTACCATAAATGCGAAAACTCTCTTTCTTAAAATCGGCGGCTGGCCCGGATTTCTACACGGCGGGCGTCAATGCACGATGATCTGGTCGCCAGGCTTCACCAGGATATTCTGCTCCATCTTCTTGCCCTTGGTGACCTCGTGGTAGTTGAACTTCAGAGTTTCGCTCCCGCGCAGAATGACGATTTTCTTGGTGTTGGCGAATTCGCGAAAGCCGCCCGCATTGACCAACGCTTCCAATATAGTGGTATCGATGACCAGCGGATAAGAACCCGGCCGGTTGATCCCTTCGCCCTGGATATAATACTTCTTGCTGTTGACCCTTTCCACGCCCACCGTCACTTCGGGATGCACCATGATCTTCTGCAGACCTTCGGCGATGTTGGCGCTCAACTTCTCCGGCGTGATGCCCGCGGCCTGGATCTCCCCGATGAGGGGAACGGAGACTTTGCCATCGGGACGCACCACAAACTGGCCCGAGTTTTCCGGTTCGTGCCAGACGCGAATGGAAATGACGTCTTCCGCGCCGATGATGTAGGCCTTGGGATCCACCGGGACGGCGGGAGGGGGGAGCTTGGTATCCGCGGGAGTTTCCGCGGCGGCTTTCGCCGGCTCGGGTTTATCGGGGACAGCCTGGGTTGCTGGAGTTTGCTGCCCGGGAGCGGGCTGCTGGGCGGCCGGCATGCCACGGAAGGCCAGGGCCAGCAGCACAGACACACTTATAACGTGACGCATTCCTACCCATTTTACAGCAATCCGAACCACCGTTGACAAGTTCTTATGGATCTGGGTCGGCCGGCTGTGCGGCGGCGCACATCGTGGTGATGGTACGATGCTGGGAATACTCCCATGAACTACTTCCTGGCTAAGACCGATCCGGAGACATATTCCATCGAAAGCCTGGCGCGCGACCGCCAGACGGTTTGGGACGGTGTCCGCAACGCTCAGGCGCTCCGCGCTATTCGGGAGATGCGGCCGGGCGACCGGGTGTTCATTTATCACAGCATGGGCGATCCCTGTATCGTCGGCCTGGCCAAAGTGGCGTCCGAGCCCCGGCCGGATCCCGCCAATGCCAAACTGACGGTCGTGGAATTCGAGTTTCTGAATAAACTGGAGCCACCCACCACCTTGCGCGAGATCAAGGAAAGCGGCCTTTTTGCCGATTGGGCACTGGTCCGCCAGAGCCGCCTGTCCACCATGAGCGCCCCCGCGGCCTTTGTGGAGTGGGTACGCAAGCGCTACGGTAAGTCGAAGATCTGAGAGTGGGGCGGGCGTCCACGCCGTGCGGCGGGTCTCCAGACCCGCCCTTTCTCCCCGTGCGCCATTCCGGTACGGACAGGCCGACGTGGACGTCGGCCGCAGGACTGGAGTCCCGCCCCACGCTTAATTAGCCTATCTGCTCAAAGATAGGAAAACTCAACGTGACGGCGCAAACAGGCACTCGCGCAGCAGCGGGTACAGATCGCGCGCGAATCCCATGGCGACGGTGGTCGCGGCCGCGTCCCCGCCCTCACCTGGCCACGCCACCACGCGAACCAGTGCCGTGTCCGTGCGCCTGTCGCGCAGGGCGTCCGCCACCAGCCAAAGTTTTGCCGCCCACTCGCCCGCGATCGCCCGCCGCGGCGTCTGATACCAGTAAAGGACCACGGCGCGTTGCCTGCGGTTGGCAACGACATAGCGGTTGACGGTGATGGCGCCGGCCGCGGTGTCGAGCGTCACCTCGCCGGTAACCTCAGGCGTCCAGCCGGAGGCCGGCAAGCAAACCTTAGGCGAGTGCGGCTGCCGAACCCCGCCGCGCTGCGTCTGGAACCATGCCACCAACAAACTGGCCAGAGACCCCGTGGACGTCCGCACGTAGGTCTGGCTCCACAAACGGTCGGCCCCCAGTTCCCTAGCCATGTCCGCGGCTACCGGGTCCTCGCGGAGCACCGTCCATCCGCCAGCCTCGACCGGAAAATGTGAGAGAGGCGGCGGCGCCGGCGGATGCTCGACGCCGGCCGCGCCCCGAATCAACAAAATTTGCGCGGCCAGGAACATCGGCACCAGAGCCACGCGCCACTCAGCCTTGGAAGTGGGCATACACCTTGTTGAACAGCCGTTGCACCAGCACCAGCATGGCCAGGCAAAGCACAAAGAGGAACCCGCCCGAGATCGCATGCGGGGTGCCCTCGGCCAGCCATGGCAGCCAACCGGCGGCCGCCACTCTTACCGCGTTCGCCAGGATCGCGATCGGCACGGCCGCCGCCAGAAGAGCCACTCGCATCCACGGTTTCCGGTCGGACAGGTAGGCCAACACCACGGCCACGAAACCGAGCGAGAGCAGGTACCGCATGCCGTTGCAGGCTTCCAGCACCGAGACCCGGCGGCCCGCCACGTCGAGGATATTCCCCTCCCGGATTACCGCCATCCCAGCCAGGGTCAAGATGCCCGCGGCGATCCGGCTGGCAAGCAGTTGCAGGGGCAGCGTCGCCTGATTGTAGACGATCGCCAATTTCGGCAGCATAAAAAGCGTCAGCAGCAGGGGGAAAGCCCACGCACGCAGGAGCGCGACGCCGCCCAGGCAAAGCACCGCGCCCGAAACCGACACCAGAAACGCCACGGAGCCGGCGAACAGACCCGCGCCTAGCGCCGCTGCCAACTGCATCCCTGCGCCCGCCGCCAGCACCGCAAAGCCCCACCGGTTCGGCTCCGCTGGGAGCGCGCGCCAGCGTTCGCGCTCCCGCCACACGATCCACAAGGCCAGCACGGGCACAACCAAACCGTGCGACATGTCTGCGTCACTGGACCACTGCTGGAACATCCCGCGCAGAGTCGCCGCGTAACACGCCGCCAGGGCCGCGGCGGTCGAAACAATAACGGCCTGTCGTGTTCTGGTCATGCCGCCAATGGTGGAACAGGCTCTAGCCTGCCATGGTGCGAAGGCTCTGGCCTGCCGTGGTGGCACAGGCTCTGGCCTGTGACAGGTCTTCAGCCCCTTCGCAAGCGCCTCCGTAACCGTTCCCGGTTCAGGTAAACCGAGGTAAGCGCGAGAGCTGTCAGGACCAGAATCAGCGATGGCGGAGCGGGCACGCCCGATATCTGCACCGGCGCGACTATCAACGGCCCGCAACTGCTCGTCGCCGAGGCGCTCGCCGCATCTACCACCCTGGCCGTGTAGTTAAAGGACCCGGCGGCAGTCGGCGTCCCCGTGATGGCGCCCGTGGACGGGTTGAGGGTCAAGCCCGAAGGCAAGCTGCCCGCGGAAATCGAGTAGCTGTACGGCGGCGTACCGCCGGTGGCCACCAGGGATGAGGAGTAGGCTACGCCCACCTGCCCGCTGGGGTATGCGCAAGTCACCGACGGCCCGGCGTCGGGCGCGGCAGGCACCGCAACCGCGTTATTGGCGAACGTGGCCGCGCCAGTCCGCGCTAACGCTCTGCCGTTTAGCGCTGCTCCGGTGTTCGCCGTGATGGATGCCTGGGCCATGATCGTTCCGCTGAAGTTGGTGTAGGTTCCAAGAGTAGCCGAACTTCCCACCTGCCAAAAAACGTTGGAAGCCACCGCGCCGCCGATGAGCTTCACCATACTATTACCGGCCGCGGTCGTCAGGGTGCTCCCGATCTGGAAGATGAAGACAGCATTTGGATTGCCATTACCGTTGAGGGTCACCGTGCCTGTAATGCCCACCGAGGACGCGTTACAGTAAACGCCCGGCAGGATGCTTGTCCCGCCGATGTCTCCAGGCAGAGGGGGACCGGGACATGCTCGTCCGGCAGCGTTATTATACGCCGCCGTCAAGTCGCTTTCGGCTTGGGCGGCCACAGCATCGGCTAGGTATATCGACCCGCCAGTCACGATTCCAGGCGGAAATCCAGTCAACGCAGAACCGGGGCTTATTCCAAGATTCCCATTCACCACGGTCGCGCCGGTGCTGGTAACCGTGGACCCGGCGAGAATTCCGAAACTGGCCGCGGATCCAAGGCTAACTGGTAATTGGGCTTTCATGCAGACTGAAAACGTCGCATACAGGATTAACGCAGCAGACTTCCTCATGGCTTTTTCCTTTCATAGCCCGAGACTTCCGATATTTAGATCTTATTCTTCTGAAATTCTACACCTATTTTGCCTCGCCGAACAACTAAATCGTAGGCGAATCGGCGAAATGTCGACGCAAAATGGAAATGTCCACTTCCCCCGCAAGATTAGAATGCCCCCTGTAGCGAATTCCATCAGATCTCCATCCTGTCGGATAATGGCACGCGGCCAGGAATACCCCGTATGAACTACCTCCTGGCCAAGACGGGCTTGGCCAAGCTACGCGAGATCAAGGAAAGCGGCCTTCTTGCCGCCTGTCCACCATGAGCGTCCCCGCGGTCCTTGTGGAGTGGATGCGCAAGAGTGGGGCAGGTTGCCAACCTGCAGGCCGATAGTCAATCGGCCTCTCCCTCGACCTTCAACCGCTTGTCCATTTCCGGCCGCTATGCGGAGACACGGCCGCTTTGCAATGGCGGCCTAATCGTTATACAGTGAGCGCGTAAGGAGAGACTGCATGGAACAGGACCGCAGGACATTCTTGGGCACCGCTCTCGCGGCGGCGCCGCTGTTTATTCCGCGCCGGGCATGGGGCGCGAACGATCGCCTGGCGTATGGCTTGATCGGCGCAGGCGGGCGCGGGCGTTATCTGAACCGCAATTTCCAGAAGCTGGGCGCGGCGTGTGTGGCCGTGGCCGAAGTCTACGAGCCGAACATGCAGGCCGCGCTCAAGGAGGCGCCGGACGCCAAGCCGCATCTGGATTATCACGACCTGCTGGCGCAGAGCGGGATCGACGCCGTGGTGGTGGCGACGCCCGATCATCAGCACGCCCCGTGCCTGTTGGCGGCGCTCGACGCGCGCAAGGACGTGTATCTGGAAAAGCCCATGTCGCATTCCCTCGAGCAGAGCCGGCAGATGGTCGAAGCGGTGCGCAGGAATAAACAGATTGTGCAGATCGGGATGCAGCGGCGCAGCGCGGAATCCATCATCAAGGCGAAGCAGCTTGTGGACAGCGGGATTCTGGGCAAGATCACGCTGGTGAAGCCGATGTGGAACTGGAACGTGGCGCACGAGTTGGATAATACGCCGCTGGCCGGCCAACTGGATTGGAAGCGCTTCCTGGGTCCGGCGAGGGACCGCGAGCTGCAGCCGATGCGGTTCCGCGCATGGCGCCTGTTCTGGGATTATTCGGGCGGCAACATGACCGATCAGGGCACGCATCTGATGGACGTGGTGCAGTGGTTCACCAACGCGGGCACGGCCAAATCGGCGGTGTGCTATGGGCAGATCGCCAAGACCGTCGGGTCGGAGGTTCCCGACGTTTTTTGCGCGGTGTTCGAGTACGCCGGGTTCATGGCCACGTGGACGCTGAACTACACGAACTCGTACGAAAACGACTGGTCGATCACGTTCTGCGGCGATCAGGGCACGCTGGTAATCAATAACGAAGGCTATCGCGTGTGGAAGGAGCCGTGGCCGAAGAACCAGCAACCGGTGCAGACGTTTGAAGCGCCGGTGCCGATTGAGTCGCATGTCCAGAACTTTCTGGATTGCGTGAAGTCGCGCAAGGAGCCGAACGCGCCGGTGGAAGTGGGCGCGAGCGCGGTGTCGGCTCCGCACCTGGCGAACGTGGCGTTCCACAATGACCGGCGGATGTATTTGAGCGCGGATGCCGGGAAAGCTACGGAGCGGCCGGAAGGGTAGGGGGGCGGCTTTTCGGTCTTCCAGAGGCAACTGCGTGAAGTCCACCTTGTTTAGATCGGAAGGTCTGCGCCGTCTGCTTGCCGGGTAGTGGGT
Organism: Bryobacteraceae bacterium; assembly: GCA_049520215.1. Classification (GTDB taxonomy): domain Bacteria; phylum Acidobacteriota; class Terriglobia; order Bryobacterales; family Bryobacteraceae; genus Bog-159. Next base: position 15,807 of record JBEKPZ010000071.1, read on the forward strand.
CAGTTTGCAATTGGAGGGCGGCCAGGATTGGCCGCCCCCACGGCTACGCTACGCAAGAATCGACCCACTACCGCTTGTCGCGCTCAGTCCGTCGCGGGGGAGATGCGGCGCATCACATCTTTCACCTTGCGGGCATAGCCGGCGCTTCGATTGTAGGTCTTCAGGATACCGTCGACATCCTTGTTTCTGTATAGCGCGGAGTTCGCCAAGGAGGCCGCTACCGCGCGGATGCCAGCGGCCGCCGATGAAAATGCCGCACGGCCGGAATCCCACCCAAAAAGGTTGTTGTTCCTGGCGGCTTTGCCACCGGAAGTTTCCACGAAGGAGAGGCTGGGTAGCAGGCGCCAGTCCAGAGCGTACATGTCGGAGGCGGCGAGAAAAACAGGAGAGAGCCTTGCGGCGGGACAATTGCCCTGCTCGAAGAACGTGCGGAGGAAGGCGAGTCGGGGATCTTTGGCGGGTTCGTTGCGATGTTCGGCGGTGGCTGGCTTGGCGGAATCCGCGGGGGTTCCGGCTACCGGCAGGGAAACCACGCCGGCAAAAACGGCCAAACCGTTCGAAAGCAGTCTTCGCATACCGAAAATACCTCAATTTCTGAAATTTGGTTTTCTAAGAACCGGCCCAAGCGAGCGGCCGAGGAAATACAGGGTGAGGGCGCCGGGGCCCGAATCAGCGGCGTGCGTTTGCTTCAAGCATAAGCTGCAATTATAGCATTACGGAGCTGGGGCTGTGGGAGCGATGTAAATAGCTGAAAATATTGACTGTAGTTAACCGCACTCGAGTGTGGCTGCGGGGATCGCATGGCGCTTGCGGAGTTGTGTCAACATCGTTATTGGAGGCCATATGTCGAAAATGCGCGCGGTGCAGGTTTCCCGCCCAGGCGGGCCCTTTGAGATCGTGGAACGGGAGATCCCGGATCCCGGCGCGGGAGCGGTACGAATCAAAGTGCAGGCTTGCGGAATCTGTCACAGCGATTCGTTGACCAAGGAAGGACACTTTCCGGGTTTATCGTACCCGCGGGTTCCAGGACATGAGGTCGTAGGGATTGTAGATGCAGTCGGCGCCGGAGTGGCCGGATGGACGCCCGGCCAACGCGCCGGTCTCGGCTGGAACGGCGGATATTGCGGGTATTGCGGTAACTGCCGCCGGGGCCAGTTCTTCGCCTGCCAGACGGCCACATACATCACCGGCGTCACCACCGACGGAGGCTATGCCGATTACACCATCGCGCGCGCCGAAGCGCTGGCGCGCGTGCCGGAGGAATTGTCTGCGGTGGAGGCGGCGCCGCTGATGTGCGCCGGCATCACCACGTTCAACTGTCTCCGCAACAGCGGCGCGCGGGCTGGCGATCTGGTGGCGGTGCTCGGCTTGGGCGGACTCGGCCATCTGGGGGTCCAGTTTGCATCGAAGATGGGCTTCAAGACGGTAGCCATCGCACGCGGGCCGGATAAAGAGCCGCTGGCGAACTCCCTGGGCGCCTGGCGATACATCGACAGCCGGGCGCAGGACCCTGCCGCGGAACTGCAAAAGTTGGGCGGCGCGAAGGTCATCCTGGCCACCGTCACGGCCGGCGATGCCATGGGTGCAGTCCTGGGCGGCTTGGGCATCCATGGAACGCTGATGGTCATTGGAGCCGCGATGTCCCTGGAGCTGTCACCTGCCGGGCTCATCGGAGGAAGCCACGCCATCAAAGGGTGGTATTCGGGCACATCCATAGATTCGGAGGATACCCTTTCGTTCAGCGCGCTGGCGGGGGTGCGGTCGATGAATGAGGTCTTGCCGCTGGAGCAAGTTGCCGAGGGTTACGAGCGCATGCTGAGCGGCAAGGCGCGGTTCCGGGTGGTCCTGAGCACGGGGAATTGAACCGCTTGCTTACGCGCGCGGCTCGGTGCGCCGGCGTCACTGCAGGGCCCAGTATCCCTCGCGCGTTTTCGCCTGGAGCTCCGGCCTGTTCTTCACCGCGACGCGGATCGCGTGAAACTTGCCCGGCTCGCCCCCTTTCGGCTCGAAGCTGAGAATGTACTGGCGATGCACCTCTTCGCCGACCAGTTGAATGGCCTGCTCCAAAGCATTCTTCTTCAGGAAATTCAGGGTTCGCCCGCCGGTGATCCTGGCGAACAGGCTGGAAAGATCCGGCTGGTGCAACCGGATCAATTCGCCGATCGTATAGAGGAACCCGCCCGGTCCCAAATCGGGCGGGACCGGTGTGTCGTCGGGAGCCGGGCAACCAGCGCATTGCGGGCCCTTGATCCGCTCGGCTTCGGGTTTCAGATCCTCGGCCGTCTTGGGCTTCACGGTGAAGGGCTGCAACATGGGCGAATAGGTCAGCCAATAGATCGCGGCATTCAGCCGCTCCACTTGCTCCATCACTTCGGGCAGCTTCGCCTGGCTCGAACGATCGCGCCTCTCGGCAATCATGAGGATGATGCGGCGCCGCCCCGGCGGCCGGCGTTCCAGCATCAGGAGCGCCTGGCGCAAGGCATCCAGCATGTGCGCGCCGCCACCTTCCATTCGCAACATGCGCAGCGCGTGAATCACGGAATCCGGGTTGCCGGTGAAGTCCTGGTGGAGCTGCACTTCGTCGCTGAACGAAATCACCGCCGTTTCTCCGGCATCCGCGGCCAGCAACTGCGTAAACAGGATGCCGCTGCCGCCCAGCTTGTCGATCACGGCTCCGGAATTCGAACTGGTCTGGACCGCGACCACCAAGTCGATTGGATAAGTCATCCAATCCATCTGTATGGTTTGCGGCACATTGTTGTCGAAGAGAATCAGGTCGTCGGGCGCCAGGCCATCCACGAAACGGCCCTTGGAATCCGTGACGGTGGTGGGTGCGACTACTAGCGGCGCGGTGCTTCTGAACTGGGCGCAGCCGAGGCAGGTGAACAGCAGGATAGCGGCGGCCACGCGCATTAGGAGAAGGCTAGCAGTTTTTGGGCCAACAATGGGCGCGCCAGGCAGCCTGGGAGGCCGCCGGTCGCGGAGCCGGTTCGCAACCGGGATTATTCCGACTGCCTGGGGCAGGTGCGAAGCGGCGGCGCCAGCGGCCTTGCTGCCGCTATGCCGCTCCAGGCGCTTCAGGATGATGCGCTGCTCGAGGTAGGCCACGATCTCAAACAGCGACGCAGCGGCGGGAGGCACGACGATGTGCGCCCTGGCGTTCTCCCTCGATGACGGCGTCTTCGAGCGGCTCACGAAAACGGGCGTTGCCTGGGCGTATAATTGTTTCTATGGGTAACAATTAGCCGCCATGTACCACGTCGTCACGACGAAGGCGTTCGATAACACCCTGGCCAAGCTCCCGGTGAATTGGCGGAGGCGGATCGTGGCGAAGGTCAAAGAGGTTGCGGCAGACCCTTACGCCCCGAACAACAACTTGAAAAAGCTGCAGGGCCGCGACGGATACAGACTTAGGATTGGGGATTGGCGCGTCATCTACGAATTACATGACGATCGCCTGGTGATGCTGGTTTTGGAAGTCGGACCGAGAGGAGGAATGTACTGATGCGGATCGAAAAAATCACCCGTGGCGGCAAAGAGTTCGCCGTACTGCCGATGGACCGGCTCAAGAAACTGATGGACGACGCGGAGATGCTGGCGGACGTGAGAGCTTACGACGCGGCGAAGGGGCGGCTGGAGCGCGGCGAGGACGAACTGATTCCGCTGGAGATGACGGAGCGCCGCTTGGCCGGGGAAAGTGCGCTCAAGCTATGGCGGGAGCATCGGGGAATGACGCAAGAGGCTCTCGCAAAGGCGACGGGGGTTTCGCGGCCGATGATCGCCGCGATTGAGGCTGGACATAAAACGGGAGGGGTGGGCACGCTGAAGAAGTTGGCTGCGGCGCTTAGGATCGATCTGGACGATCTAGTGTGATTGCCCGAGTTATATCCTAAAACCGGATATTGCGGCTTCTTCGGAATATTGGCCCAGCCTCTTAATCTCCCGACTCAGCGTGGACAGCGGCTGGCGCAAGGCTGGCGGCGGCCTGGGTCTGGCGGCTGTTATGCGGCTCCGGGCGCTCCAGGATGATGCGCCGCTCGCGGCCGGCCACGATCTCGAACAGCGACGCGGCGGCGGGCAGCGCATTCGGGGGCGTGTCCGGCACGGCGCCACGGCTCCGGGCGCCCTTTCCTTGCGGGTGTATTTACGCTATTGTATAGATGAGTGCGCTTCGAATGGGATGAAGCCAAAAACCGCCAAAACCGCCGCAAACACGGTGTGGACTTCGAGGTCGCGGCGCTGGTGTTCGACGATCCGAACCATCGCAGCGAGCAGGACCGCTTCGTGAACGGCGAAGAGCGCTGGCAGACCATCGGTTGGGTGAAGGAACTCCTATTGGTCTGCCACACGTGGACTCAGGAAGATTTCGTTCGGATCGTCTCGGCTCGAAAAGCGAACCGCAAGGAAAGGAATCGTTACTACCATGGCCATCGTCCGCTATGAACGAAAGCCCGGCGATCCGCTCACGCGCCGGCAGAAGGAAAACCTTAAGCGCATCGCCGAAATCAAGGATGAAGACATCGACTTCTCCGACATTCCCGAATTGACCGATGAATGGTTCACGCGGGCGGTGCGGGGCAAGTTCTACCGGCCCGTCAAGGAAATCGTTTCGATCCGTCTGGATAAGGACGTGTTGGCGTTCTACAGGAGCCAGGGGGCGGGTTACCAGACGCGCATCAACGACACCTTGCGCTCGGCGATGCACGCAGCGCTGTCGGCAAGGCGGAAGGCGCGGCAGTAGTCGACTTTAGTGGCAATTCTGTTCACTTTGGTGGGGCAGACCATCGCACTTTGTGGTCTGCCGCCTTCTGGGAGCGTTGGCAGGCGACATAAAACGATCGCCTGCCCCACCGAGACATCATTAGTGAACAGCATTGGCTTTAGTGGTCTTCGCGCGCCAATTGCGGGTCTGACGGGTGCTGGCCGCTAATCGTGCGCTCCAACTCGTCGCGGATGGCCTGTTTCAGACGGGCAGCCTCGTCGAATTCGGGCTTGGCTTCAGCACGGCGGCCCATGGCGAAGAGCACCTGGCCGCGCAGGTAGTGGACGCTGGCGCTCTGCGGATCGGTGGTCCCAGCGGCCTGCAGCGCTTTCAGGGCCTCCGTGTACCTGTTCTGCTGCTTGTAGATCTTCGCCAGCCCGTAGTGGGAGGTGCCCATCCCCGGGTCCAGGCGCAGCGCCTGTTTGAAGTAGCGTTCCGCCGCGGGGATCTGGTCAAGGGCATAACAGACGGCGCCCAGTTGGTCGTAGTCGTAAGGCACATCGGGCTCGATGGCCGCGTCTCTCAGGAACTCCTGTTTGGCGGCCTCGAAATCATTGCTGCGCCGGTATATCGTTCCCAAGAAGTAGTGCAGGAAGGGCAGGGCCGGATCGAGGCGGGCGGCGTGCTGAAACTCGTCGATGGCACGGCTGTAATCCTGGTGCGCCAAGTAGGCCTTCCCGATGATCAAGTGAAATGTAGCCTTGTCCTGGCCCACCTCGATCAGCCGCGCAGTGGCCTGCTGGTCGAGTTCCACGAGTCCCGCCATATTCGCAGCGATTGACACCACATACAGATAATTCAGATTTTCGGACTCCTGAGGCCACAGCGGCTGGAGCGTGCGAGCGGCTTCGGCGTATCGCTCCGTGAAGAAATAGCACAGGCCCAGCAGGTAGCGTGCCTGCCTGGATTCCCCATCGCGCAGGACGGATTCGAAGGGCGCGATGGCGTGCCGGTAGTCGGCCTGCCGGTAGTAGACCAACCCGATGTTGAGCCGGATACCGGGCATTTTCGGCGCGAGCCGCTCAGCGGCGCGCAATTCCACCAAGGCCGGCGCCCATTCTCGGCGGCGCATGTAGACTACCGCCAGGTTGCCATGGGCGCCCACGTTGTTTGGCTCAGCGGCCAGAACCTGACGGAAGTTCTTTTCCGCGGCGATGAGGTCGCCGCGAGTGAGTGCCTGCTGTCCCCGCTCGAAGGCTGCCCGGACACTGTCCGGCTCGGTCGCGGCCCCCAGCGGCACAAGGAATGCCAGAATCAGGAGGCTGTGGCATGGCAAGAAGCGGCATTCCATCGCACTCACACTCCAGTGTAGCTGGAAACAAACGGCGGGAAGCTCCTTGCGGAGCCGCCCGCCGTGTGCGTTTACATTGCAACCGGGATTAGAAGATGAACTTCAGCGCCAATTGCAGGATGCGCGGGTTGTGCGCTCCGCTGGGATGCAAGAAGCTCTCGTCGAGACAACTCGGGTCGCCGGCCGAATTGTTGGAGCCGCCGTAGCAACTGATTCCGTTATTGATGCCGTTCCATTGCGTGTGATTGAAGACGTTGAAGCCTTCAGCGCGGAACTGGAAACCGGCGCGCTCGTTCACGAAGAAGTTCTTGAATAGACCCATGTCGACGTTCCAGCGACCGGGCTGGTTCAAGAGGTTACGGCCGGCATCGCCGAAGGTGAGGCCGGTGGGCGCGGAGAAAGCGCCGGGATTGAACAGCAGCGGACCAATGATATTGGCCGCATTCGTAATGGGCGGCGCGGATTTCGGATTGCCGATCAGATCGGCAAACGAGTTGGTGCCCGTGCCGTTGCCCACGCCGGCGCCCGGTATCAGGCCGTTGCCCGTGTTGGCCACCACGCTAAAAGGCGTTCCGGTCTGCGCAGTAAAGAGACCCGACCAGTGCCAGCCTCCCAGCACCTTGCCGGTCAGCTTCGCCGTATTTTCGAAGAACGGGGCATCGAATACGTACCCGATGTTCAGGATTTGCCGCTGGTCGAAATTCGAGCTGGCCCGCGTCATCTCCATATTGTACGAGTTGAGGAAGTTGCCGTCGCCATGGTCGGAAGAGTCGTCGAGGGAATGGCTCCAGGTATAAGCGAGCGTGAACTGGGCATACTTCGCGTTCCGATGCGCCGAGACCTGCAGTGCGTTGTATGAGGAATTGGCCTCCGCCTCGTAGAGCGTGATGTTGGAATAGCCGGTGTAGGGCCGGTACGGATCGGCCGCACTCAAGCCGCAAGCCACGGCCAGATCCTGCGCCGTGACTCCGGTCACCGTCTGGCCGTTAATCACGCCTGTCACGTTCGGGGTCCACGCGCCGTTTACCGTGTTGCATTGTGTCGCCGACAGCGGCTGCCCCTTCTGGAACGGATTGTTGCTCGCCGGCTGGAGTTGATTGATATCCCGCTCCCAAGACAGGTGCGTTCCCTTGCTGCCCACGTAAGCGATGGTAGCCACGGTGTCTTTGGCTATATCGTGCTGTAGGTCAAAGTGCCACTGCTGCACTTGGGGATAGTGTATCTGAGCGCCGTAGTCGCCGATGCCGGTGGTGCCGGATAAGCCGTTGCCGCCGATGTTGGTGTAGCCAACGATGTTGTACAGTGTGGGATTCAGCACGCCGGGAGGTGCGCCTTCCAGCCCCGAGATGCCTTCGTTCCCGTTCAGGTGTTCGTAAAAGATCCCGTAACCGCCGCGGATGGCCCATTTGCCCTCTCCGGTGGGATCGAACGCGAAGCCCAAACGCGGCGCCCAATTCACGAAGTGCCCCTTGGAACAGCTATTGGGTGTGCCGTTCGTGCCGCACGCGGCCTCGCCATCGTAGGGGTTCCCCACACCCGGCACCAGGTCGCCTTGCACGCCCGTGATGTTGCCGGTGACATCGATCTGGGGCGCGTTCGCGGGATTGTAGAGCGACGGATAGAAATTGTAGAACTCGTTGTATCTATTCGTATACGCGCCGAAACCGCTCATGCGCAGGCCCAGGTTCAGCGTCAGTTTCTTGCTGACGTGCCAATCGTCCTGGATATACGGTTCGAATACTTTGTCGCGGTAGTAATACTTGAGCTGCTGGTTGACCTGAGAGTAGTTCGCGATGCGGCCAACCAGGAAGTCCGCCCAGGCGTTGCCCGTGGAGACCGGCGAAGTGTTGCTGAAATTCAGGTACCCGGCGACTTCCGAGCCGCCATCTTCGTTCTTCTGGGCCAAGGACACGTAAGCGCCGATGTAGACATTGTGCGATCCCCAGATCTTGGCGATCTGGTCGCGGAAGGTGTAGGTGGGGTTGGCATTGTTCCAAGGCGCGTCGCCACCAACATCCGCGGTGAACCCGCCGCCATAGGGCGCCCCGTTGTTGATGCTGAAGCCAGGCAGTTTGCCGTCATACCCGTTGTTGAACAGCGACGTCATGGTCATGCTCGAGGGCCGCTGCCAATCGCCCGAGGGGGTCAGGAAGATGTGATCGGCGGTGTAGCTGAAGGTGAACTCGTTCAACAGAGTCGGTGAAACGTTGCTGGCCGTGTGCAAGGTGAAGCTGGTGCCGGGACCTACGAACTTGGTTTGTTCCGTGGGGAAACTGTCGCCGCTCCACAACGACGTGGGGGTGATGGTATTCCACGAATCGTGGATATAGTGGAAGAATAAGCGTTCGGTGTCCGAGAAGCTGTGATCGACGCGGACCAGCTCTTCGCGCCAGTTGGTCGGCGTTACCGCGGATGCGGTGAAGAAGGATTCCGCTCCGCTGCCCGAGGTAGGCGCGGGGACCATGCCCATCATCGCCTGGGCGTTCGGATCGATGGGCACCGTGTTGTTCGGGTAGTACGCCTTGGTCAGCGGGTTGACCGGACAATCCGGAAAGCCGGTCGTGTTTACGGGGCCGCCCCCCGCCGGACAAACGTCGTTGAAAATGCCCTGCCGCTCCTGGGTCGATGGTACCTGGTTATCGAACGTGGCCGGCAGCCGGTCGATGTGCCACTCCTCGCTCCAGAAGAAGAAGGTTTTATCCTTCGACTTGTTATACACCTTCGGGATAAACACCGGACCGCCGACGGTGTATCCGAAATCGTTCTTCTTGTATGACGGCACGGTGGGCGCGAAGAAATTGCGCGCGTTGAAGTCGTTGTTCCGTACGAATTCGTACGCGTCGCCATGGAAGTCCTTCCCGCCCGACTTGAGCACCACCTCCACGGTGCCCGATCCGTTGCGGCCGTACTGCGCGCCGTAATTGGAAGTCAGGACCTTGAACTCCGCGATGGCGTCGGGGCTGGGATAGACGTTCAGAGTGCTGTTGCTGCCATTGTCCATGTTGTCGCCGCCATCAAGTTCCCAGTTGTTGTACTCGACGCGGCCGCCGTTGATGCTCCACGAGACGTTGCCATAAACGCCGACGACGCCCTCGTCCGTTCCGGTCTGGTTGCTGACGCCCGGCGCCAGTGAGACGAGCTGCGTGTAGTTGCGCCCGTTCAAGACGAGCCCGGTGACTTCCTTGCCCGTAACCACGCCGGAGACTTCGCTCGATTCGGTTTCCACCTGGGTGGCGCCGGCGGCTTCCACGGTGACCGTGGTTTTCACTTCTCCGACGCCTAGCGTGGCGTCGACGCGCGCACGCTGCGAGACGTCCAGGACGATCCCCTTGGCGTCATATGTATTGAAACCCACGGCACTTACGGCAAGATCGTAAGTGCCAGGCGGAATGGCGGCAAACAGGTACTCGCCATCCGCGTTCGTGGTGGTTCTTAGTGCCGTTCGGGTGCCGGTGTTGGTCAAGGTGACTTCGGCCTTGGCGATGACCGCCCCGGTATTATCTCTGACAGCGCCGGTAATCGAGCCCGTGCCCTGCGCGAACAACGTGGGCGCGAACAGGATCAGCAGCGGCAAAAACGTTCGACTAATGCGCTGCATTCAGATGCTCCTTTTCCAAAGTGTGGACTCTCGTTACCCCAACATGGATGGCAAGATGCCATCCTCTTGTTCCGATTTTGAACACAGTATAACTCCGTGCGGCTAGAATCAAGCAGGATTTCCCTGGTTCCGTTGCAATATATCCAAACCCGGTTTCCGGACCTGTTTATTAACATACTGTAATCTTGGAAAGGCAACGCCGGCGAACATGTCGTCACGTTCGGACAGTTGAAAAGGGGCAGGCGGCCTGAGAGGCCGCCGCAGGCCGAGGGCCTGCCCCACAAGATTATTCCGACTTCTTCGGAATCTTGATATCCAGCCTCTTAATCTTCTGATTCAGCGTAGACAGCGGCACGTGCAAAGCGGCGGCGGCTTCGGTCTGGCTGCCGTTGTGCTGCTCCAGGCGCTCCAAAATGATGCGCCGCTCGAAGTCGGCCACGATCTCGAACAGCGACGCGTCGGCCGGCAGCGCGCCGCCTTCGGCGCGGCGCAGGCG
>JBEKPZ010000072.1:0-25907 GCA_049520215.1 Bryobacteraceae bacterium
TCCGCGCTGCCGGTGGCTTCGAGCAGTGCGGGCATGAGCGCGGTGGCAGGTCCCCAGCCTTCTTCGGCGCGTAAAGCGGCGCGCAAAGCTTGGCGCGCGATGTCGAATCCGCCGCCCTCGTCGCCGAAGATGTAGCCCCAGCCGCCGATGCGCGCCGCGCGTCCCGCGGCATTGCGGCCGAAAGCGATGGAGCCGGTGCCGGCGATGGTGACGATTCCGGGTTCGCCAGCCGTGGCGCCCGCCAGGGCGATGACGGCGTCATCGGTCACCAACACCACATCGGCCGGAAGGATCTCGTGGAGGATGGCTTGCTTGTCCTCGGGACCGCCGCTCATGCCGAAGCAGGCGGCTCGGAAGCGCACGGCGCGCGGGTCGAGTCCGGCTTCGGCGCAGGCCGCAGCCACGGAGTCAGACACGGCGCGCACGAGTTTCCGGCGGCCCTCCGCGGCTCCCGCGTGATTGCATGGGCCGCCACTGCCGGCGCCGAGCACGTGTCCGGCTTCGTCGCCGATCAACACGGTGGTTCCCGATTGGCCGCCATCCACTCCCAAAAAAAGTCTCATTGGTAGTCTCCGACTATACCAATCCGCAGCCTCTGGAGCATACTGAGATAAGGCTTCCGCATGTTTGAACACTGCACCGAAGTGTCGCGCCGCGCGATCTTTTTTGCGCGCTATGAGGCCGGCAGATACGGTGCTCCATATATGGAGGCGGAGCATCTGCTGCTGGGCCTACTACGCGAGGATCGCGTTTTCCAAGACAGACTGCCCGCGGGCGCCGCCGAACAGATTCGCCAACGAATCGAAGAGCGTGTGCCGCAGCCCGTGCAACCTCTTGCGACCTCGGTGGATCTGGCGCTGAGCCAGGATTCCAGGAGATCTCAAGCCTATGCCGCTGAGGAGAGCATGGCCCTGCGACACTCTGCGATCGATTGCGGCCATCTGCTTCTCGGTACGCGGCTACCGCGAAGTGGTGGCGGGGCCTCCCGCAACTCCTCCGCCCGCCAGCGCCCCGCCGGGTCGCTGGGCCATGCGTTCGCGGATTTGCAGCGCCTCTTGGGGGCCGTCATCGAACTCGAGGACAGCGCTGGACAACGACTGAAGCGGTCGGGATGGACTCGCAAGCAGGCGTTTTGGCCACCTGATAGACCGGGCGGCCGCGCATCAGCAATGGCTCGCGCGCGCTTTCTGCGAACCGAAGCTCGCCGCCAGCGGATATCCCGAAGATAGCTGGCTATCCGCTCAGCATTATGATGATCTGCCTTGGCCGGACTCTGTGGATCTGTGCGTATCGCTCAATCGCCTGCTCCTTCACGTGATCGCGCGCATATACCGCGGCGGAGAAAATAGACACACCCTGCCGCATCGGTGTGGCGGAGCCGATCCCGCTTGCAGGAACTGGTCCGCCGTTATGTGGCGCATTGCGAGGACATGACAAGAGAGCCGGGGCGCATTCGCGGAGCCCGGCTCGGTAAGGGAAGGCTTGTAAGATGGCGCCTCACAGGCTGAAGCCTATGCCACCAGAGCCGTCAGCTCTTGTGGGTGGGGTTCTCTACATGTAAGTTGTTGGTAACCTGGCCAAAGCTCAAGCCCGCGGCTGCGGCGCGCAAACCGGCGACGTTCTTCTCCATGTCAGTGCCGACTACACCTTCCAGAGTCACGTGACCGTTGTCCACGATGATGTGGATGGGTGGCACAACCTGCACGCCATAGCGCGACAGGACCGGGTCACGGTAGATGGCGCGGGCCACCTGAAGGCGCAGCCGGTTGTCCATGGGAGACAGCGGCAGAACCTTGAGCTCGTTGCTCAGGCTTGTAACGCCCGGCACGCGCGCGGCGATTCGCCCGAGATCGTCCTTCTTGAACGGCTGGCTGACTTCGCCAAGCAGCTCCACCCGGCCTTCGTCCACGAAGAAACCGATGTTGTCGAAGATGCTGTAGCGCGAATACATGCGGATCTCGTGAGTCAGCTTCTTGGCGATCGCGGCGTCCGACGCGCTGACAGTGTCGCCGGTAGCTGCCGCGGCGATACCCAGACCCAGCACCGCGGCCGCGAACATGAATTTGTTGAGGATCGTGTGCCTCATTTCTTTACCCTCCACTTACATATACGTAGCGGCGGGGCGGATGGGGTAAAGAAGAATTGTAAAGGGTTAGTAAATGTTATCTTTGCGAGCGGGTCAGGCAGTCTTATCTTTGGCGTAGCAGACCGGATTGAGCAGACACTCGGCGCAACGCGGCTTGCGGGCCTGGCAGAGCGCGCGGCCGTGGTGGATGATCTGGTGCGAGAAAAGGATCCAGCGATCTTGCGGAACGATCTTCATCAGGTCCTGCTCGATCTTGACCGGGTCGGTTTGTTTGGTTAAATCCAGCCGGCGGGAGACGCGCTGCACGTGCGTATCCACCACCACACCCACTGCGATTCCATACGCGCTGCCCAGCACCACGTTGGCCGTCTTGCGGGCGGCGCCGGGAATGGAGAGCATCTCCTCCATGGTCTGCGGAACCTTCCCGCCGAAATCACGTAGTACCTTCTGCGCCGCCCCCACAATGGACTTCGCCTTGTTATTGAAGAAACCCGTACTGCGAATATCCTGCGCCAGAACCTCCGGTCGCACCGCGGCGAAGTCGCGCGGCGTGGGGTACTTGGCGAAGAGGCCGGGCGTGACTTCGTTGACCCGCTTGTCGGTACACTGCGCGGAAAGGATGGTGGCCACCAACAGGTCCCATGGGCTGCTGTGGTGAAGCGCGCAAGTCACATTGGGGTACATCTGGTCCAGCCCGCGCAGGATCTGGTCCAGGCGCGCGCGGCGCTCGGCAGCGGTCTTCGGACGTTTCACTTTGGAGGTCATCGGCCTTGTTAAGCTGGTAGCATAGCATGTCGTTCCGAACTTACCGCCTGGAGTGCTCCATGTCGGTGCCGGTATCGCTGCAGGAGGCCTTCGCGTTCTTCGAGAATCCGCACAATCTGGCGCGCATTACGCCGCCATGGCTGAACTTCCGCATCGCATCGCCGGAGCGCATTCAGATGCGCAAGGGCGCCCGGATCGACTACCAGATCCGTTGGCTGGGGCTGCCGTTGAAATGGACTACGGTGATTACGGAGTACGAACCGCCATTCTTCTTCGTGGACGAGCAGGCCGCGGGCCCCTATGCCTACTGGCATCACCGGCATGATTTCAAACCTACCGAATACGGCACGCTGGTTTGCGACCGGGTGGATTACGCGCTGCCATTCGGGCCGCTGGGCAGGCTGGCGCACCGGCTAGCGGTGCGGAGCCAGTTACAAGAGATCTTCGAATACAGGCAAAACGCCCTCGCCGGGATCCTGACGGGCGCTACTGCGGCGAGGTGATCTGCACGGCGGTGGTGACGTTTTGCCAATCCGGCAACTCGTAGGCTTTGAGCTTGGTGGTTAGTGGCGCGACCGCGTCCTTGGACTCGTAAGGCTTCAGCGACTCCAGCTTGAAATTGAAAGTGCCGGCGGCCTCCTCTTCGGCCTTGGCGGTGCGGCCCCAGATGTTCACCGTGCCCGCCAGATCCGTGATATCCGCACCGGAATGGTTGACCACCACGAAGCGCGCTTCGGTCTCATGGGTGGGCGTTTCGACGAAGCGTATGCCAGACACCTCGACGTACTTTTGGAGGGGATTCGGCTTGGCCGGAGTCCTCGCCGTGGCAATTTCGGCAGGTGTGGCCGCCGCCGGAGTCCCACCGCGGAAGTAATGCACCACAAAGTACACTCCAGCGCCCACGCCCAAGAAAGCGAACGCAAACAGCAGGGTCAGCAGCCATGTGGGCAGGCCGGCATGCGCTGACGGGGCGGCATACTGCGCGGGTGGAAGCGGCGCCACGGCTGGAGGCGTGTAGGCGGGCGGCGTGGGGGCGGTTCTCTCTGGGCCCGGCGGGGCGTCCCCTGGGCTCGGTTGGGCCGCGGTCGGAGCCGGTTGCGCGGCGGATTTCTCTCTAGCCGCACAATCCGGGCACGCGTCGTAGGATGGGGGCACCTCGCGCCCGCACTGCGGGCAGATCCATGTGAACATGCAATTCCTCTCCCCCATGCTACCGCGTTGCGGCGCGGTCGCTCTTGCGGCGGCATGCACGGGTGCTTCGGAGTCCAAACGCGGCTGGGTACCTGACCCTGCCGCGAATGCCGTCGAAAGCGCCGGGGCTGAGTTCCACTGCCATGAAGGCCCTGCGAGGGAAGGGAAGCTCGCCCCGCCGGCGCAACAACACCAAGCCCCTTCGGACCAGCCGTGCGCCGATACCCCGGCGTTGATGAACGGGTAACACCGCCGTGGGGCTATTGAGTCTCGCAGTGGGGCGGCCAATCTTGGCTGCCAATCCTGGCCGCAGCCGCCTTTTTAGGCGGCTCGGGCCGGCTGAAAGCCGGCTGCGGGCAAAATTGCCCGCCCCACAAGGGCTAAGTTGCTGTCACTATATTATGCGAGCCGCAATAGTGCTGCCGCCGGCAAAGAGCCGCGGTTGTTTCAATCGACATCCGGCTGAAAAGGATGTGCCCGACAGTTCGAGCGTCTAACTCGGCAAGCAGCGAAACGAGTACGACCCCTTCGGTGCGCAATGCATCGACCAAGTCAGCTTCGTGCCGCCGGCCGAAGGCTGCTTCCTGGATTGAACGGATCGCCAAGCGGTCTTCAGGGTCCTCCGTTTTTTCGACGCGGACGATCACCATGTCATCGTAAATCTCCCCCGCATGTTATATTCACCCGAGATGCCCATCCTTGCCCGGCTGGAAGCGTATTTCGAATTCCAGCACCTCGGCACGAATTGGAAAACGGAAATCCTGGCGGGCCTGACGACCTTCATCACCATGGCGTACATCGTCCTGGTAAATCCCCAGATCCTGCACGAAGCTGGCATGCCTCTGGCGGCGGTGACGGCGGCCACCTGTATCTCGGCGGCGTTTGGCAGCTTCATGATGGGCATCGTGGCGCGCTATCCGATTGCGCTAGCGCCCGGCATGGGACTGAATGCTTATTTCACTTACACCGTTGTCAAAGGCATGGGGATTCCCTGGCAGGCAGCCCTGGGCGCTGTGTTCGTCTCCGGAGTGGCCTTCCTGATCCTGACCGCGTTGGGCATCCGGCAGTTGATTATCGCGGCGATTCCATTCGAGCTGTATGCGGCGGTGGCCGCGGGAGTGGGCCTGTTCATCGCTTTCATCGGATTCCACAACGCGGGCCTGATTGTGCCGCATCCTGCCACGCTGGTGACCTTGGGCAACCTGCGCGATCCGCACACCCTGCTGGCTGTCTTCGGCTTGCTGGCGACATCCGCGCTGCTCGCGCGGCGTGTGCCGGCAGCCATGTTGATCGGGATCCTGCTCACTACCGCAGTCGGAATCGCGACCGGTCTGGTGGTGTGGCATCCGCAACATTACAGCTTCCTCGACCTTTCGGCGACCGCGCTGAAACTGGACGTGGGGGCGACGCTGCGGCTGGGATTCTTCGAGATCGTTTTCGTGTTTCTGTTCATCGACATGTTCGACAATATCGGAACGCTGGTGGCGGTGGGCAAGCGCGCGGGCCTGTTCAATCACGCCAACGTGATCCCGCGCGTGGATCGCATCCTGTATGCGGACGCTTCCGCCACCATCGTCGGCTCACTCACCGGCACTTCCACGGTGGTGAGCTATATCGAGAGCGCGGCGGGAGTGGCCGCGGGAGGCCGCAGCGGAGTGACGGCCATCGTGACCGGCGCCATGTTCATCGTGGCCCTGTTCGTCGCGCCGGTGGTGGGCGCGATCCCGGCAGCCGCCACCGCGCCGGCCCTGATCGTGGTGGGCAGCCTGATGATGACGGCGATCGGCGAGGTGAACTGGAAGGACCCGGAGGTCGCCATTCCGGGCTTCCTCACCATGCTGGCCATCCCGCTGACTTTCAGCATCGCCAACGGTCTGGCATTCGGGTTCATCGCTTTCACAGTGCTGAAGGTCGCGCGCGGCAAATTCCGCGAAGTGAACTGGCTGGTATATGCGCTGACGCTGCTGTTTATCGCCCGCTTCATGTATTTGAAGGGGGCGTGAGATCAGGGAGTGCGACTCTGGCGCGCCTGGTTGAGCCTTGCCTGCAAGTTCG
Source organism: Bryobacteraceae bacterium (assembly GCA_049520215.1). Lineage (GTDB taxonomy): Bacteria > Acidobacteriota > Terriglobia > Bryobacterales > Bryobacteraceae > Bog-159. The sequence goes on from JBEKPZ010000072.1 coordinate 6,098, forward strand.
GATCGTCCTTGTACATGGCGAGCGCCGCCACCGCGTCGGCCGAGATCTGGCTTTCGCCGTTCTCGACCAGGCCCAACAGATAGTCGATAGCATTCTCGCGGCGCAGCAGGGCGATTGCGAGCAGCAACGTGCGGCGCAACGAACGGGCGCGCAAGAGCTGGGATGCGTCGCGCAGCACCGCAAAGGCGCTCTCCAGCCGCGAGTCGCCCAGCGCCAGGGCGGCGGCTTCCGCAACGACCTCTTCATGATTGTCGAGGAACTTCGCCACGAACTGCAGCGATTCGTTGGGCGCGGCGCGCAACAGGGCGGCGAAGCATTCCCCCAGAACTTCCGGCTCGTCGCCGCTCAGCGCCTTGAGCCGCAGCAGCAGCGCGCCGCCCGGAAGGCCGGAGGCCGCGACGGCCCGCACTGCGCCGATGCGCGCGTCGCGTTCGGGGTCGAGCAGCAGCGGCACAATTTCTTCCAGCGCCTCCGGATAGTCCGTCTGCGCCAGGCCCATGGCGCCCAGCGCGCGCACTTCGGCCGCGGTATCCACCGAGCCGCCCCAGGTAGGTTCCATTTGGACGTGCTGCAAGCCGCGGCGAAAAACAGACGGAGAAGAATACTCCAGTTTGCAGAGCGCCTTGAGGATTTCAATTTTGGCCGCGCAGCGCTTGTCGGTGGTCTCCGGTTTCACCATCAACCGGTCGAATGCCGCCACCAGTTCCGGCGTCAACTCGGCCGCGAGCCACTCCCCAGCGATGCGCGCAGCTTTCGACGCCACCAGATTCATTTTGCTGGTAAGACATTTGGCAACTTCGGCGTGCCCCTCCGGCGAGGGCGGTTGGCTGCGCAGTTCCGCCAGGCGGTCGAGTTGGTCTTCGAGAGATGAGACTTTGCGCGCCACAAGACGATTCTATGCTACGGGCGTGGCGGCCTGAGAGGCCGGGCCCAGAGGGCACTCCGGCTGAGAGCCTGCCCCACCGCGCATTCTGCTAATCTCAAGTGTTAAATCCCTTTTGAGAGCTTCTTATGCCTAAACTATCCGTCCGCGATCTCGATCTGAAGAATAAGCGCGTCTTTATTCGTGTGGATTTCAACGTTCCGTTGGCCCCCGGTGGTCAGGAGATCACCAGCGACAAGCGCATCAAGGCATCGCTGCCGACCATCCGTTACGCGCTGGAGCAAGGGGCCGGCCTCATTCTGGCGTCGCACCTGGGCCGTCCGAAAGGCAAGCCCAATCCGGAGATGAGCCTGAAGCCGGTGGCCAAGCGCCTGGAAGAATTGTTGGGCCGCCCCGTCAAGATGGCGCCCGACTGTATCGGTCCCGAAGTGGAAGCCATGCTGCCGGCGCCGGGCGAGATCCTGTTGTTGGAGAATCTGCGCTTCCATCCGGAAGAAGAGAAGAACGATCCGGAGTTTTCGAAAAAGCTGGCGGCGCTGTGCGACGTCTACGTCAACGACGCTTTCGGCTCGGCGCACCGCGCGCACGCCTCCACCGTGGGCATGATCGCCTACGTGCCGCAGGCTGCCGCCGGACTGCTCATGGACCAGGAGTTGAAATACCTGACGATGGCGACCAGAAACCCGGCGCGGCCGTGCGTCGCGATTCTGGGCGGCGCCAAGGTTTCCGACAAGATCGAAGTGATCGCGAATCTGGGCAAAGTCGTGGACAAGCTGTTGATCGGCGGCGCCATGGCTTATACGTTCATGAAGGCGCAAGGCGAGCCGGTGGGCAAGTCACTGGTGGAGGACGACAAATTGGACCTCGCGCGCAACCTGATGGTGTCGCTGAAAGACAAGCTGGTGCTGCCCGTGGACCATGTGGTGGTGTCCGAGATCAAGGAAAACGCCGAAAGCCAGGTCGTCGATACTATTCCGGACGGCATGATCGGCGTAGACATCGGACCGCTGACCATCGATCATTATTCGCACGTGATCCGGACCGCCAAGACCGTGATCTGGAATGGCCCGATGGGCGTGTTCGAGAAGAAGCCGTTCGACCGGGGCACGGTCGCGCTGGCGAAGGCGGTGGCGGCGTCGGGCGCGACATCGGTAGTGGGCGGCGGCGATTCGGAAAAGGCCATCAAGAGCGCGGGCGTGGCCGACCAGATCTCGCATATCTCCACCGGGGGCGGCGCGTCGCTGGAGTTTCTGGCGGGGATTGAATTGCCGGGCGTGGCCGCGTTGACGGATAAGTGACACCGGCGTGGCGCAGTGCGGCAAGCCGCAAACGAAACGCGGGCTGAAATCGGCGCGGCGCGCAAAGATTTCAACATATAGCAGTGCAGACGACCGTTGTTTGTCGTCTGCACACCATGCTCGAGCTCGGCAGGCCACGAAAAACGATGGCCTGCCCCACAGCCGTTACCAGAGATGGTAGTATCCGTCCCGCTGGGTCAGATCGACCGGCAGGCCGAACAGCTTGGCGAGCGCCGGGGCGGTAAGCACCTTGTGTTTGCGGCCGTCCGCCACAATGCGGCCGTCGCGCATCAGAATCACGCGATCGATTTCGGGAATGATATCGGCCAGGTGATGCGTCACCAGGATGATCCCGATGTCCGCGCGCGCCAACTTGCGCATGGTCTCGCGGAGTTCATGCTGGGCGAAGACATCCAGGCTGTTGCTGGGCTCATCCAGCACCAACGCGCGTGGATCGTGCACCAGCGCGCGCGCCAGCAGCACGCGCCGCGCCTCTCCCGACGACATTTCCGTTACGGTCCGGTCGGCCAAGTGGGGAATTTCGAGCAGCGCCAAAATCGCGGTCGTCTGGCGCTCGATTTCCGGCGTGATGCGATGATAGGGCTGCACACCGACGCTGCCGAAGAAGCCGGATTCGACCGCCTCGCGCCCGGTGATCTCGCGTGTGCACAGCGCCATCCAGTCGTTCGACACCACGCCCAGCAGCGGACGGAGATCGAAGATATTCCAGCGCTCCTGGCCGAAGATCGCCATGCGCGATCCCTCGCGCACCAGCGGGTAGCATTCGCGCGTGATGGTTTTGATGAGCGTGGATTTTCCGGACCCGTTGGGACCCAGGATGGCGACGTGCTCGCCCACGCCGATGCGCAGGCTGACATCGCGCAACACGATCTTTTCGCCGCGCATCACCCAGACGCGCTCCATGTCGATGAGCGGCCGCTGGTCAGATGGCACGGGTAAGCAACTCCTCCAACTGGCCGCGCGTCAGCGCGATAGGATTGGCCTTCATGCTGCTGGCGCGGGCGGCTTTATCGGCGAGCGCAGGCACGTCGGTTGGACGGACTCCGTAGGCGCTGAGCGGCCGGATTTCGAGATCGCGGCACAGGTGGTCGACCCAGTCCGCGCCATCGTCGGGAGTGGCGTCGGCACGGCCGGTGAGGATGCGCGCGACTGCGGCGTAACGCTGCAGAGATTCCGAGTGCGATGGCGAAGCATTGAGCGCCGCGATGTTCATGCGCATGGCATGCGGCAGCAGAGCCGCGCAAAGGGCGCCGTGGGACGCATCGAACATCCCGCCCAGCGGCGCTGCGAATCCGTGGACCGCGCCCAGACCGGCGTTGGCCAGCGCCAAGCCGCCCAGCAGGCTGGCGAAAGACATATCCGTGCGGGCGGCGAGATCGTGGCCGTCGCGCCAGGCCCGCCTCAACGCGGAGGCCGCCAGGCGCAGCCCTTCCGCGCAGTAAAGGTCCGTCATGGGGTTGGCGCGATTGGAGACGCATGGCTCGATAAGCTGCGTTAGCGCGTCGAGCCCCGTGCTGGCGGTGAGCGCGCGAGGCAGGTCCAGCGTCAACTCGGGGTCCACCACGGCCAGGGCCGGCAGCATATGCGGACTGCGCAGGCTGGCCTTTACGCCGTCCTCGGGCGAGGCCAGCACCGCGTTGCGGGTGACCTCCGAACCGGTACCCGCGGTGGTCGGGATCGCGATGAAAGGCGCCGATGGGCGGGTCAGTGGTTTCGCCTGCCCCACGACCTCCAGGTAATCGAGCGGATCGCCGCCGTTCGCCAATAGCGCCGCGATGGCTTTGCCTGCGTCGATGGCGCTGCCGCCGCCCAGCGCGATGACCACAGCGCAGTCCGCCTCGCGCGCCAGTTGCGCGCCTTGCCGGACGACATCTACCGTAGGTTCGCCGTGGATCGGAAAAGGCTCGCCTGTTATGCCCATGCGAGAGGCATCCGCGGACGCCCGCGTGACGACCAACGCCCGCCCTCCCATTTCCGCAGCCGCGGCGGGAACCTCCCGCACCGTTCCGGGGCCGAATACGATCCGGGAAGCCGTGGCGAACTCGAAGCGCACGCGCTCACCAGCCCTGGTCGTCCGGGAAAATGTTGGCGTACGTCACGCGGACGCGCGGCTCGGCCATCATTTCCTCCACGGTGTCACGCCAGATCTGGTAGTGCGCCGTCTCCCTGTGCTGGGCGGGTGCTCCGGCGGTGCGGTAGACTTCCACCAGAGTAAAGCGGGCTGAGTCGTCCGTCTGCTGCAATAAATCGAACCGCGCGATGCCCGGCTCTTTCACGCTTTGCCGCGCGTTGGCGATGGTGGCCTGCCGGAAGGCTTCTACGAACTCCGGCTTCACGTGGACTTGAACGTGCACGATAAACATGCTGCCATCTTATAACGACGCGACCGTTCGACGCCGGGCTGCAGTCTTCCCGGAATCGGTAAGATGGTTGGTTGAGGTCACGCGCATGAAAGCGGACGATTACAGCGAGCGCCAGGTGGAAGTGGAACCCTGGCAAGTGCAGCTCACTTCGTATAAGCTTGGGGACGTTTATCACTGCAAAGCGGATAATGTTTCCCCGGGCGCCGCTCTGGCGCGTACGACCGGCGCTACGCGCGAGGAAGCCGAACAGAAGGCGCTGGATCGCGCGAGGCAGTTGCTTTCGCGCACGCGCCGTCACGACGTCTGATCCTGCTCATGCCCAACTCACCCGGTACCCACTACGACCTCCCCGCGCTGGCGCGCCAGGAGATGATCGCGGAAGGTTTCACTCCGGACTTTCCGCCCGAAGCGCAGCGGCAGGTCGCGGCCTTGCGCGCGCACGCCGCGGCGCCGGTTTTGAGCAGCGCGGTGCGCGATCTGCGCGGCCTGCTCTGGTCGTCGATCGACAACGACACTTCGCGCGACCTCGATCAGATCGAAATGGCGGAGCGCCTGGCGAACGGCGCGATCCGCATCCGCATCGGCATTGCCGACGTGGATAGCGACGTACCCAAGGGGTCGCCGATCGACACGCATGCCGCCGCGAATTGCACCACGGTCTACACCGGCGTCAAGAACTTTCCGATGCTGCCGGACGATTTGTCCACAGATCTCACGTCGCTTAACGAGCATGCCGACCGGCTCTCGGTGGTGGTGGAGCTGACGGTCGCCGCGGACGGCACGGCGCAAGATGGTACGGCTTACTGCGCGGTTACGCGCAATGCCGCGCAGTTGGCTTATAGTTCCGTCGGGCCGTGGCTGGAAGGGAAGGGCGCAGCGCCCGCGAAGGTGGCCGCGTCGCAGGATCTGCAGGCGCAACTCCGTTTGCAGGACGAAGCCGCCCAAAACCTGCGCGCGCAACGGCACCGCCTGGGCGCGCTCGATCTGGACCGCAGCGAGACCGAAGCGGTGTTGACGGATGGGAAAGTGACCGGCATTCAGCCGCGGTTTCGCAACCGGGCTTCGCAGTTGATCGAGGATTTCATGGTGGCGGCCAATGGCGTGATCGCGCGGCTGCTGCGCGACAATCGCATCTCCTCCATCCGCCGGGTGGTGAAGACTCCGGAGCGCTGGGACCGCATCGTGGAACTGGCCGCGCGCACCGGCGACAGCCTGCCCGGTGATCCGGATTCCGGCGCGCTCAACCAATACCTGATGAAGCGCCGGGCCGAGGACCCCGTGCATTACGCCGATGTCTCGCTGGCGGTGGTCAAGCTGATGGGGCCTGGCTTGTATGTGGTGGAGCGTCCCGGCGATACTGCGGTCGGGCACTTTGCCCTGGCCGTTCACGATTACACGCACTCCACCGCGCCCAACCGGCGCTTCGCCGACCTGGTGACGCAGCGCTTGGTGAAAGCGGTGCTCGCCAAGCAGACTTCGCCTTATGGAGACGCCGAGTTGGGCGGCGTGTGCCGCAATTGCACGCTGCGGGAAGACGCGGAGCGCAAGGTGGAGCGCGCCATGTCGAAACGCATCGCCGCGGTGGCGATGCACGACCGCATCGGCGAAGTCTTTCCCGCCGTGGTCACCGGCGTCACGCCGAAGGGCGTGTTCGTGCGGGCTTTGTCACCGGCGGTGGAAGGCCGCTTGATGCGCGGCGAGCAAGGGCTGGATGTCGGCGATCAGATCCGGGTGAAGCTGTTGAACACCGACCCGGCGCGGGGCTTCATCGATTTTGGAAGGGCTTGAGGCTGGGACGATCAAAGCCCAACATACTGATTATAAAAAACTTATATTAAAAACGCCAGATGCTCGCCGTTGGGGGACGGGCGGGGATGCATAAGCGGGCCCTGGCCCGTGCGAAACAGGCGTTGCACCTTACCAACGGCCGTGACATGCAGGAGGTCTATAGGAGCCCAGGAGGTAGGAGCAGGCGTAAAAGCCTTTGCCGTCAGCGGACCAGTCTATCGAATTCAATACTCCCCATCCCGGCCCTGGGCGGTGAACAGCAGGAATTGCTTGAAGCGCAGCAAATCCGCCGAGGGACGATCGGCGGCGAACCCCTTTGGGCACTCGCGAAAGCCGCTCGCCCAGCACCGCGCCGAATAGCCGCTTGATCGCGCGCGTGCGTTTAGCGGGCGGAGAACTGCTACAACGGGAGGAAGCCAACGCCGCTTTGCGGAGGACATAGGGATCTGGCACACCGATGACCCCTCCCGCATGGGCATCCTGGAAATCGACGGCCGGCTCACGGCGGCGCAGGCCAACAACGATCTTTTGATTGCAGTTCTGCGTCAGCCTGGAACCGCGGCCTCATGCACTGGGGCTGGGCGCCCCGGACCGGGCGGCCTCCAGCTTAGAGTAGAGCCGTGGATGTTTGCGCCGAGACTCCTCTCGCATACGTGAGAACTCGGCTCTTCCATCCCGCAGGTAGGTGTCGATCCTCTCGCGATTGGCAAGGTAAAAGGCGACGGCCCCGAACACCTGCTCCAAGCTAAGAGCAGGGAACGATTCGACGATGCCTTCCGGCGACTCGCCCCGCAGGAACGCGTATGCGACGGAGTCGAGGGAAACCCGGCTCCCGGCAATGTAATATCCGCCATCGCGTTGTTCGACGTATCCTGTCGCCATACTGCGTCTGGGTATATTATAGGGCGTGCTGAGGCGCGCCGCAAAAGCCTCTCGTCAGAAGAACGGTTCGTCTCTTCCCCGCCGCTTCCCCACCAGCGGTGCGTTCAAAAAATCCAGGAAGGGCGTCAGCGCGCGGAATCGCTTCTCCAACTCCGTAAACAGCTTGGGCGTGGTCACGATCGCCGCATCCAGCGTGGTGAACAGCAGGAACTGCTTGAAGCGCAGCAGATCCGCCGCGGGATGGTCGGCGCAGAAGCCTTTGGGCACCCGCGCAAGTTGCTCGCCCTGGACCGCGCCGAGCAGCCGCTTGACCGCGCTCGAAGCCGCCAGTTGCCGGAACTCCTCGTGCCGCTCCGCGATATGCGTGCGCACCGCCAGCAGCGTTTCCGGGGGAGGCAGGTAGATGCCGCCGCCCACGTCCACGCCCTTGTGCGAGATCGCGAAGTAATATCCCGCCGCGCCGTGCTTCTCCATGCCGCGCCGCGAAAACGACGCCGCAATCTGCGTTTTGTACGGCGTCTTGTCGGGACTGAAGCGCGTGTCGCGATAGATGCGGTAGATGGCCTTCGGGGCGTCGGTCACGTAGTCGGGCGCGAAGTCCATCATGGCGCTGTTCAACGCCGTCACCAACTCCACCATGGGCGCTTTCACCTTTTCGTCGTAGATCTGCTTGCGCGGCTGGAACCATTCGCGCGTGTTGTGGCGCGCGAGGCCGCGGTAGAACGTCATGGCCTCCGCTGGAAAGCCCGGAAACGCGGATCGCATAGCTGCCTCCTATAATTGAATCGATGGACCTCACGCTGGCGCGCCTGTCCGAAATACCCAATTTAACCGTTTCCCGCGACGCGCCGCTTTCCGCTTACACGCGATTCGCCATCGGCGGCCCGGCCGATCTCTATGCCGAAACAGAAAGCGTGGAGTCCTTTATCCAGGCGCTGGCGGTGGCGCGCGCGAGCGGCCGCGATTTCATGGTGATGGGCGGCGGCACCAACCTGATCGTATCCGACCTGGGTTTCCGCGGCATCATGCTGCGCTTCGTGGCGCGGCGGATTCTGGCGGCCGGTGAGCGCGTCGCATGCGATGCCGGCGCGGTGCTGCAGGACCTGGTGGACTTCGCGATCGATCGCGGCCTCGCGGGACTCGAAACTCTGGCCGGCATTCCCGGCTCGGTGGGCGCGGCCGTATATGGAAATGCCGGCGCTTACGGCCACTCTATCTCCGAGCGCGTGCGCCATGTGCGCTTCTTCGATGGCGAATGCGTGCGCATGCTAGATAACGCCGGGTGTGAATTCCAATATCGCGAGAGCGTTTTCAAACGCCACAAAGACTGGATCGTTTTTTCGACCGAGCTGCGCCTGGCGCCCGCCGATGCCAGCGCTCTGCGCAAGACGGCGGACGACATCGTGAGAGTGCGCAACGAGAAGTTTCCCGTTACCATGAAGTGCGCGGGCAGCATCTTCAAGAATTTTCTGCTGGCCGAATTGCCGGCCGCGGTAGCCGCCGCGATTCCCGAAAGCGCGGTCCGCGAAGGCAAGGTGCCGGCCGCATACTTCCTGGAACAGGTGGGCGCCAAGGGGATGTCGCGCGGTGATATCCACGTGGCCGACTATCACGCCAACCTGATTTACAACGCCGGCGGGGGCACTGCCGCGGACCTCTGCGCGCTGATCGCGGAGCTGAAGGCGCGGGTGCGCCGCCAGTTTGGGGTGGAACTGGAGGAGGAAGTGCAATACGTGGGATTCTAGGAAGCCGCACTTCGCGCGGCGTGGCTGGTGGCTGGTGGTTGGTGGCTGGTGGTTTTGCCACCAGGCCCAGGCGGCCGATCTGCATGAGGCGGTCACATCGGGCGATGTCGAACAAGTGCGCGCGCTGCTGGCAGCGGGCGCGGATGCCAACACGCGCGACGCGCTGGGCGCCACACCTTTGCACGACGCAGCCTGGACCGGCAACCGGGAAATCGCGGCGCTGCTGATCGCGCACCGGGCCGACGTGAATGCCCATCATCTGGAAGCCGGATCCACGCCGCTGCAATTCGCAGCGATCAAGGACAACCGGGAGGTGGCCGAACTGCTGCTTGCACATGGGGCCGCCGTGGAAGCCGCGGATCGCTCCGGCGCGACGGCCCTGCACCTGGCCGCCACGCGCGGCTATCGGGACATGGTGGCGATGCTGGTTGCGCACGGCGCGAACGTCAACGCGCGCGACAAGGCGGGCGCAGCGCCGCTCGACGAGGCTTGCTGGAAGGGCTATCGCGCGATCGCCGCGCTGCTGCTCGACAAAGGCGCGGGGATCGACGCGCGCAACCCGGAGACGGGCGCGACGCCGCTGATCGAGGCGGCGGCGAAGGGGCACGCGGAGGTGGTCGAACTGCTGCTGGCGCGCGGGGCCGACGTCAATGCGCGCGACAATGCGGGCGCGTCGCCGCTCGAAAACGCCGCACGCTTCCGCAACGTGGCGGTCGTGGATCTGCTGATGGCGCACGGCGCGACGCTGGCCAGGAAGGATCAACCCGGCTCTACGCTGCTGGATGAAGCCGTACGCAAGGGCCAGGCGGACATGGTGGAACTGCTGGCGGGCAAGGGCGCGGACGTCAACGCGCATAACGCGGAAGGCGCCGCGCCGCTGGCGGACGCCGCGCTCAAGGGCTATGTGGAAATCGCCCGGATACTGCTGGATCGCGGGGCGCGCGTCAACGAGAAGAACTCCGCGGGCGCCACGCCGCTGCACGACGCGGCGCTGGGCGGGCATCGCGAGATGGCGGCGCTGCTGCTCGACCGCGGGACGGAGATCGACGCGCGCGACGACTCGGGCGCGACGCCGCTGTATGACGCGGCTTCGTGGGGGCGGCGCGACGTGGTCGAGTTGCTGCTGGTGCGGGGCGCGGACGCCGGGCTGCGGACTAAGGCAGGCGCGACCGCGCTGGACGGCGCGATGGCCAATGGGTTCGAGGATATCGCCGCCCTGTTGCGCGCCCGCGCGGCCAAGTAGGCTATCGAGTAGTGGGACTTGCCGCGAGCCTGCTAATGTGATTCGTCTGGGTGACCGGTGTCGCTGAACGGAACCCGATTCCTCAATGCCTCGGCATTTCGAACTTCTGGGGGTCCGTGACGAACCGCCCCGGTTCAAGTGAACGGGTTCCGCATTTTCCGGCCAAGGTGACGCCGTTCGCTATTTTCACGATAAAGCACACCCGCGAATCGATGGCCTTTCGGCGGTCGAGCTGGTTGCGGCCCGGAGGTCGACGGTGGCCGACCTGAGCGCAGGTGAGAACCATCTATAATCGTGAGATGATCGTTTGGCTTTCAGGACCGACTGGTGCCGGAAAGACGTCCATTGCCCGTCTGTTAGGCGCATCCGGTCATTCGGTCGTAGCGGAGTATGCGCCTGTTAGCCTGTTTCAAGCATTCGCATGACATCCAGCGACGAGCTGTGAGCCGTTGCAGCGCTATCTGATGCAGGCAAGGGCCAACGCATGGAAGAGGACCATGGGTTCGCCCTCTATCGTTTTCGATCGCAGCATAGACGAGGATATCGAGGTCTTCTGCAATATGCACAAGCGCGCTGGATCAGCCCCTGTTGTTTGCCTACTTTGACTCGAACCACGACAGCCAAGCCAGAAGCATGGGGAAGAGAACGCAAAATCCCTATTGGTATATCGAAAACAAGTATGAAGTGACAACGCTCTTGGCAAAACCAAGCTCCTACCCGCGCATCATTCACGACACGACAGTTAAGAAGGCCCAGTACTCGTTCGCCTCGGCGCAACAACGCGAACAGCTCAAGTCAACAATGTTGTGTTGTCTCGACGTAGGTACGCCTTGCGCAGTTGTTGTGTCAAGTGATGCAAAGAACGCGTTCCGAGAGTCGGACCCGGAGGTCACTTCGTTCGTTAAATTCATCGGCACGATGGTTCATTTTGATCTGGCGTCAGGGCGTTCCCCCGTCGCCGTACCGGACCCTACGGTCATTTTTTGGGTGGCAGAATTTGGCCATTTGCTGGCCATACAAGATTTTGTATACTGTTGGTGTGGCTGATTCCAAACCTGTCGAGTTTCGGGGCAGCTCCCTGGAAGACTTGCGCGCCTTCCCGCTGACGGCCAGGCGTCAGGCCGGCCATCAGTTGGACCAAGTGCAAAACGGTCGGGAGCCGGACGACTGGAAGCCCATGAACACGGTGGGCCGGGGTGCAAAGGAGATTCGAATTCGAGATTAGGCTGGCGCGTTCCGCGTCCTCTACGTGGCGAAATTCGCCGATGCAATCTACGTGCTGCACTGCTTCCAGAAGAAGACCGAGAAAACCAGCAAGGCGGACGTGGAGCTTGCCGCCAAGCGTTACCGCGAGTTGTTGAAGGAGCTAGGGTAATGAACAAGCAACGTTTTACCAGCGTGTGGGACGCTATCGAAGACACGCCCGAGCAGGCCGCCAACATGAAGCTGCGCTCGGTCCTGATGATCGCCTTGAAGGATCACATCACCCGTACCGGGATGAGCCAGGCTCAAGCGGCCCAACTCTTCGGCGTGACGCAGCCGCGCGTCTCCGACCTGATGCGTGGCAAGATCAACTTGTTTGCCCTCGACGCGCTGGTGAACATGGCGACAGCCGCGGGCTTACGCATCGAAATGCAGGTACTGGAAGCCGCCTAACCCCGCGAATAGCCCGGCGCAAAGCGCCCCAGCCATGCACCTTCATCTCGCTGCCGAGTTCATCTGCGCCCGGTGGTTCCTGCCCAGCCACACTCGCAGCGACCGCCAGTACTGCGCATCCACGGGCCGGATGCGCGCCTGGCCAAGCTGAAAAATGAATCGGGGCACGGCGGCCAGCGCAGCGCCGCCGCCTCACTCCTCGGCGGCGCTTTCCTGCGGGAGCGCTGATTCTGCAGTGGTTGCCATACGGGAACGCTCATAGCGGCTTGAGCGATGCAAAATAGCCTTCCCTCACCAATTGCTTGGCGACCTCCCGCATGTTCTGTGGTGTCAGCCTGGGCACGATCACCAACCCTGGCTCTGCGATGCATGCTTTCCCGAACTTCAGGTCGGTCTTCAGATCAGCCGCGAGGCGGTCCGGATCGTGCGGGAGGCCGCCAAGCAATTGGTGAGGGAAGGCTATTTTGCAATCGATCGCAGTGAGGTCGCCAAACTCACATGCAAACGAAAGCAGCGGATACTCGATAGTCTCCATAAAGTCCCTATTTGAGCCGCACCCGCTTCAGCAGTTCTTGATACCGTTGCAGAGTCATTGGTTGTTTGGGAGCAATCTCGTAATGCGTGCCGCTCGTCTGGACAATCTCAAGAACACGGGCAAAGGATGTATTCCCAGACAGGCCGGGCAAGACTAGAGAATCGGATCTTCGGCAACGGCGTCCTTCCCGAAGACGGCCCGGAGCAGATCCTTACGGGCCTCGCCCTTGCGCTGGGGATCGGCCTCAGCCATGAAACGGCGATAAGTCGCGTTGAGATTCTTCCGTGCCGCAGCTTCAGCCTCCACTTCGCGCTGCGCGAGCACAACCAGCGCCCGGCTCATCGTAAGATGCTTTCTTCTGGCCACACGCTCGACCTCAATGGCCAGCGCCGCTGGTATGGTGACGCTCTGGCAGATGGATGGTGACTCGCCCACTGCCCATGCCTCCCCAGGATTGCGAGAAAATTCCGCCTCTCCCGCCACCTGTACTATTGGCACAATCTCATCCCGCGCATAACTCCAGCATGTTCCGCGAGCCGCCGGCGGGGCAACTGGGGCGCTTTGCCCAACTCGTCGAAGAGCACCTGCCGCGCCTCGATGCCGCATTGCGGCGCCGCCTGAACGCTGCGAAGCCGGCCCGGCCGTGCGATCCACGGCAACTCAAGGCGCTCGCGCTGATCACGTCGGGCGCAGCGGCACGCCTGGCGTCCGCCGGCCGCCCACCCGCCGATTTCCTCGAGCAGGTGGCCTATAACGGCCGGCGCCTGGCCAAGTTGAACGTCCCCCCGATGGAGGTGGTGGAGGCCCTTCGCGAATACGACCGCGAGCTCGATCGACTGCTGGCCAAGCTTCACCCGCGGCAGCATGCTGCGCTCCAAGCCGTCCGGCAGCAACTGCACTTCCGAACTCTGTTGGCCGTCAACAACGCTTACTATCAGGTGCGCGAAGCCGAAACCCAAGCCTTCTACGGCTTGCTGCGCGCCGAGACGGAGGCCACCGGCCTGGACGATCTGTTGCGCCGCTTCATTCTGATCCTGACTCGCACGTTTCGCGCCAAGGCCGGCCGCATGATCCCGCTCACGGATCGTCCGCCGATAGCCTCCGGTGTGTTGAAGCGGTTGGCACGGCCCTGCTATATCGCCGCCGGCAGTCCGGACGAGGAGTTGGTTCTGGATGCCGGGATGCGCGGCGTTTTTCAGTCCTACTGGTCCATTCCATTTTTTTCGGAGGGCCGCCTGGCCGGACTCGTCCAATTCGGTTTTCCGACGCCCTACCAATGGCTGCCGCGCGAGTTGGATCTGCTGGACGCCTTCGCCGAGCGTTGCCTGCGCGCGGCGGAGCGCACTCGTCTGATCCGGGATCTGGCGGCTCGCGAGGAGCAGGTGCGCTCGCTGGCGGGGCATCTTCTGCAGGCCGAAGAGGAAGAACGGTGCCGGCTCAGCCGCGAACTGCATGACGAGGCCGGCCAATCCATGTTGTTCCTGCGTTTGCACCTGGAAATGCTGGAGAAGAGCGCGCCGCCCGATCTTCAACCGAAGCTGGCCGAGGCGCGCGAGGTCGCCGAGCGGATCATCGCGGAGGTCCGGCGCATTATCGCGGCGCTGCATCCGTCGGCGGTGGAGGAATTGGGCCTGCCAGCCGCCATCCGCCACCTGAGCGCCCGCTTCCGAAAGCTCTATCCTATGAAGCTGCGCCTGCGGCTGACCTCCGATGGCGCGCGGCTGCCGCGCGAGACGGAAACCGCCATTTACCGGGTGGTGCAGGAGTGCTATCAGAATATTGCCAAATACTCCGGGGCTTCGCGGGTAAACCTTTTGTTGAGATCCACCGATACATTATTGGAACTGAACGTCGCCGATGACGGTGTCGGATTCGATGTAGAGCGCGCGGTGGCTCAACCGAAGTCCTTCGGGTTGAAGGGCATGCGCGAGCGCGTCGCCCTGTTGGGAGGCTGCTTGGAGATTCGCAGCAGCCCCGGACACGGCGCTACGATCTCGCTGCGACTACCGATTCCCCGCCATTAGCGGAAACCGCTCCCTGACGGTCACGGCTCCGTAATGAGCCGCGCACGTCAGCAAGTGGTGTTTGGTCTTATGAGGCGACTATGGCAATTCGAACGCTACTAACCGACGATCACACGCTGTTTCGGCAGGGGGTTAGGACCCTGCTTTCCGCCACACCGGACCTGGAGGTGGTGGGGGAGGCCGCCAACGCGGCGGAGGCCATCACGCAGGCCGCCGAACTCCGGCCCGATGTGGTGCTGATGGACGTCAGCATGCCGGGTATGAGCAGTTTCGAAGCCACCCGCCAGATCCGCAAGAGCCGGCCTGAGACCAAGGTACTGTTCCTGACCATGTACGACGATGAAGACTACCTGGCGGAATGCATGGAGGCGGGCGCCAGCGGCTACGTGTTGAAGGACAGTCCGGCGGAGCAACTGGTTTCGGCCATAGGGGAGGTACACCGCGGAGGAAGCTATCTGAGTCCGCGTATGCTCTCGCACTTGGTGGACGATTTCCGCAGCCGGGTGCGGTCCGCCACCCGCCAGCCGCGGTTCAATACCCTCACGCGGCGGGAGTTGGAAGTTCTCAAATTCCTGGCGGAAGGCAATTCCGTTAAAGAGATAGCGTGCACGTTGGATCTCAGTGTCAAGACCATTGAAGCGCACAAATTCAACCTGATGCGCAAGCTCGACATTCACAATAAGGCGCAACTGGTGCAGTACGCCATCCAGAAAAAAATCATTCAACTGGCAAACTAGCTCAGTCCGGTGCCGGCGTGGCGCAGACGATCGTTGTTTGTCGTCTGCGCACTGTGCCCGAACTCGGCAGGCCACGAAAAACGATGGCCCGCCCCACACTAGCATAGGCAGCACTCACTGAAACTTGATCTGCGAAGACGCTGCAAACTTGCGGTAATCGCGGAACTGGGTTTCGTTGCGCACGACCTGCTTGCCCTGGCGGACCTGGAGAACCGAGCGCAAGGGCAGCAGGTGGTCTTCAACCCCGATGCGCACCATTCCGTATTCCAGGGAAAAAGTGGGCGATTGCAGCCCGAAGTCCTTCGGCAGGCCGGCGCCTTGCAATACGAGGCGGCGCACCAGTCCGCTATCTTCGTCGATGAACACGCGGCCATGAAAGCCGGCGATCTCCTGGCGCAGGTTGAAAGTCAGAATGAAGTTCGAGCGCGTCATGGGTACATCCACGTCGAAGACATCGCATAGAACGCCGCCGGTCATGGCGCGGCCGGACCACTTGTATTGAGCCCCGGCTTCGAGGCGAAATATGGATTTCAGCATGGACCCGAACTCGCCGCGCGAGTGTACACCCTTCAGCGTCTCGCGCTGTACGCTGGACTTCTGGCCGTTCACCTCCAGGGTGCGATAAGTTTCGTTGGGGCTCTCGTAGGTCAGTTCTTCGATGAAAGTGTCGGTTTGGCTGAAACGCTCGGCGCTCTTCACCGGAGCCGTGAGACGGTGCGTCTCGCGGTTGCAGCGGAAGTTGGGCAGGCGCGAGGAATACGACAAGGCGCTCGCGGTCGCTTCGTCCCAGATCTTCCGCTGCTCGGGGGCGGCGAGGGCGCCGGCGTCCGCGGCCAGGTGCACGGGATCGACTTCGGGCAGCGTCACCTCGGCGTCTTCGGCTTCTTCACGCTGGGCTGCCGCGGCTCCGGCGTTAGGCCCGGCGGAGGCGAGCACGGCGGTGCGCTCGTTGCCGAGAACGCGAAAATTCACCGGCCGGGTCAGAGCGACAGTGCCCTGGCGTACGGTCACGCGCGCCTCATAATCGCCCGGGCTGAGTTGGATGCCGCGCAGGGTCGCCAGGTAAGGGAATTCGTGTTTCTGTTCACCCATGATGGAAGACATGCCGCTGCTCTCGACCGCGTCGTTGTGGATCTTGTCGGTGAAAGGCAGGGCGCTGCGGCCGACCACGCGCCCATGGCGCAGGATCTCCAGGCTCATCTGCGGCTGTGCGCCATAAATATCGGGATAGACAATCAGGTAGATCTGCAGCGCGAACGGCTGGTTGGCTTGAAAGACGGGATCGAGCACCGGGGAGATGGCATTCCCGTCGTATTGCAGCACTTGGTCGGCTTCGAACTTGTCGCCCGCGCCATTAAAAGGCCGCACCGCTAGCGCATCGCTGACGGTGAAGCCGGGCGTGCCCATACCGGTGCGCAGTGGCTCGCGTACCGCGCCGCGCTTGCCGGCGATCAGGTCCTCCACGGATGCTTCCAGGGTGTACTGGCCGGCGGGCAAGACCACTTCCCGCATGTAATAGAGATTGCCGGCGCGCCGGGCTTCGAGTTTCTTCAGCGGGCCGTGCAGGATTACCGGCTTGCTCGCCTGCCATACGATTTTGCCCGACGCATTGCGGGCGATCTGCGAGAGGCGGGCGCGGGCAGTATAGGTGCCGGCATTGTCGTCGATATCGAAATGTAAAGCGTTCACCGGCGATTCAACCAGGAACAAGCCGCGCATGGGCCCGGTAGTGTTTTCGATGTTCGGGCCGCCCTCGGTTGTAGTGATGCCGCCTTGACCTGCCCCGACGGCCACCTGCGTGCCGAAGCTCTGCGAACTGCGCGGCGAAATGCGCATGAACCGCGTGTATACGGGCAGATCGGTTGGCAAATCAGGCAGTTTTGCCGTGCTGGCGGGCTCTGGCGCCGCCGGCGCGGCATAAGCCGATTCCGCGGTCTTCGATCCGGAGGAGGCGATGAGCACTGTGGCGTCCAGCGCCCTGGGGTCGCGGATCAGCGCGCCGCCGGTAGCCTCCCCGAGCGCCAGAAAAGAACGGCTCGCGTACTTCGAGGGGATTGCGGCAGGGTCCAGCACCACCACGCGAATGGAATTGGATCTGCAAAAGTCGATGGTTTGCTTGAGCTGGGCTTCGGCATCCTGGGAGAGCGGCGGTGTCTCCACGACCGTCACCAGAATACGCAGGCCGGGGCGGTTGGCGAGGGACTGCGCGGCGCGATCGAGAGAATTCAGGAACGTGTCCGGATCGGTATCGCGAGCTTCGCGCGCGGCGTTGAGGAACGCCGGTTCGATCGACTTGGCGGGGGTCCGGGCGTCGAGCGATAAAGCGTCCACGCTTCCGCTGCGGCGGAGTTCGGCCGTGGAGCCGGGCTGGCTCAGCCAATGCCTGGAGACGGCCACGACGGTGCGGGCGGCCTGGCGCGCGGCTTCCGCGCCCGCGGGTCCGAACAGGAAGATCGCAGACCGGGCGCCTTGGCTGGGATCGGCTGCGGGACTGCTTTGCCCATTGCCGGCACGAATGCTCGCGCACAGCGGCGCGAAGACCAGCCAGGCGAGGGCCGTGGTTCGCATATTCTCGATGATAGCGCTATCCGGGCGTCATGGACGCTTCCGCTTCACACCAAAATCGAAGGTATGCCGGGCCATGTCCACGCGGCTGCCGCGAAAGGTGACTCCCTCGGCCTGAAGCCGCATGCGCTGCTCCAGTCCCGCATGCCCCGGCAGGCGGATGTTTCCCCCGGCGCCCAGCACGCGGTGCCAGGGGATGCCGCCGGAGGCATTGTGCAGCGCCCAGGCGACTTGCCGGGCCGCGCCAGGGTAGCCTGCGGCGCGCGCCACATCGCCGTAGGTTGCCACACGGCCTTTCGGAATCCGGCATACCGTGCCGCGCAGTTGTTCCAACATCGCTCGTATCAGTTTACGGGAATCTTGCACCCGGTGTGGTCCCCTCGGCCAATCCCCTTTCGACAGCATGCCGGAGCCCGCAAAACCTCATGAGAAACTTTTTATCATTTTTTTGTTGACAGCATTACAGGATAAGCGGTAATTTGGAATTGGTAGTTGTATTGCATGGATCCTCGGTAGGCGAGGCGTCCGCGCGGCAAACAAGCCACTGCCCTAAAGCGTCCAAAGATGCTGGCAATCAGGGTAGACCAGGAACTCCCGGGTTAAGGGTTTTCCTAACGTGGCTGAGGTCTTCGGATCTCTCACGGCGCGCGGTGCTGAAGCTTGGACCCGTTGGGGAATCCGTCAGCGATCGTTTTGCGATAGTTGGCCATTTCTCTGCGCCGGGGGAAATGGCTTTTTCATTTCCCGCCTGCTTCTCTCGCCTTCCAGAAAGGTATATGGAACCTAAAGACGATCAGCCTCCTAGTACGGGCTGCAAATCGTGGAAGAGACGGTTGTGATCCGGTAGCGGTACCCTCCTCTATCGCCTCACCCGCGCTTCTTCCACACTTTGATTCGGTGGTGAACGCGGGGGCGGAGGCGGCAGTTTTCCTTCTCCCTCAAAGACAGTTGACGGCGTAGCTCGCCGCGGTATTTTGCGTTCCGGTTTTTGCCGGCGCGCAGCCCGACGGCAGGCTCCCGTTGAACTGCGCACGTCGGCATTTGGCGTGTGCTTTGGCGGCACAAAAGAAAGGAGGGAACGGCGATGACGAACAAGACACTAATGATGCCCGCGGCCGGCGTGGAAGCCGAAGTCATGCCGTTGCGCGGGCGCGTGGTGAAATCCAAATGGACGCGCGATCTGCTGACCTTCCTGATGGTCTTCGGCCCGGGCCTGATCGTCATGGTCGCCGACAACGACGCGGGCGCGGTATCCACTTACAGCCAGGCCGGCGCGCAATACGGCACTCATCTGCTTTGGATCGTTCTGCTCTTATTGCCGGTCTGCTACTTCATACAGGAAATGGTGGTTCGCCTGGGGATCGCGACGGGCAAGGGCCACGCCGCCATGATCTACCAACGGTTTGGCAAGTGGTGGGGGCTGTTCTCGCTGGTGGATCTGCAGTTGGTCAACTTTCTGACCCTGGTCACCGAGTTTGCCGCCATCAACCTGGCGCTGAGCAAGATGGGGGTGGACCCCCGGTATGGCGTGCCGCTGGCGGCGGCCGGTCTGATCTTGCTGGTCCTGACTGGCAGCTACCGCCGGTGGGAGCGCATCGTCGTTTTTCTGTGCCTGCTGGATTTCGCATGGTTCTGGATCGCATTCCGGCTGGGGCCGCCCCTGGGCCAGATCGTGAAGCACGCGCTGCTGCCGTCCATGCCCGCGGGTGGGATCACGCCGGAACTCATGTTCCTGGTGATCGCGATTGTAGGCACCACCATCGCTCCCTGGCAGCTTTTCTTCCAGCAAAGCTGCATCGCCGACAAGCGGCTGCGCTTTGCCGACCTGAAGTGGGCGCGCCTGGACACGTTCCTGGGCGCTTGCATTACTGTCACAGCCGCCGTGTGCATGATGATCGCCGGTGCGGCTTCACTGACACATGGCTTCCGCTTCACCGATCCAGCGCAGATGGCCGCCGATATCGGCACTTACGCGGGGCCGGTGATGCGCAACCTGATCCTGCTGATGATGATCAACGCGGCGGTGCTGGGCACCACGGCGATCTCGCTTTCGAGCGCCTGGGCCTACGG
>JBEKPZ010000073.1:0-41037 GCA_049520215.1 Bryobacteraceae bacterium
TGTCGATGTCCTCAGCATATTCGGTAGCATCCAGTTACTCAATCCGCTGTCGAATCGCCTTCCTCGGGGATTCCATCGGCATTCCGCATACCATCACGCGTTTTTTCGAGCACGGGCTGGTGGGAGGAACGGCGAAGCGCAGCTTTATCTATGCCGCCGCGTCATTCGGCCGCTTCGGCTTCCGTTTGCAGCCGGTCATGGCGCTGTGTCCGGGTTTAGACGCATATAGCCGGAGCGACACAAGGGGACGTCAGGAGCGCCGGGATGAGGGCTTGCCGCAATGCTGTTCCCTAATGATGTTCCGGTGGGGCAGGCGATCGTTTTATGTCGCCTGCCAACGCTCCCAGAAGGCGGCAGACCACAAAGTGCGATGGTCTGCCCCACCAAAGTGAACGGTATTGGGGCTTGCCGGGCGCGCGAACCCAGCGACGAGGTCTTCATCCAGCGCGGCCCTTAACTGCCTGTACTATACTGATCTAGGAGATTTTATGCTACCCGATCTCATTGCAGCCAGCTTTTCCGTCCTGCGCAAGCACAAACGGCTCATTCTCTTTCCGATCCTGGGTGCGATTGCGGCACTGGTGGTGGCCGCTGTTTTCGCCGGTTTCGGGGGGCTGCTCTCAGCCGGGAACGCCGGCCGGTTGCGGGACCTCGGAGCTGCGGCCTATCCTTTCCTTTTTGCCGGGTACTTACTCTGCGCCTTCGGCGTTATCTTCTTCAATCGTGCCCTGGCCGCCTGCGCGCAGGAATGCCTCGCGGGAGGTGCTCCTACCATCGGATTCGGGCTGCGCCGGGCGGCCGGCCGCACAGGGACGATTTTCCTGTGGGCCGCCATCTATAGCACTGTCGGCATCCTCCTGCGGATTATCGAGCGTCTGGTGCCGCTGGCCGGAAGAATCGCGGTCTGGCTCTTCGGCGCAGCTTGGGGCATGGCAACCTATCTGGTTGTCCCCGTGCTCATCCTTGAGGACCGCAGCGCAGTTGATTCCATCCACCGATCATCCCAACTGCTGCGCGATACCTGGGGACCGCAGCTTACGGCCAGCATCCGATTGAGCTGGCGTTTTCTGCTTTTCGCCATTCCCGGCGTGATCGTGGGCGCAATCGGAGCGAACTACTACCGGCCTCTGGTTGCCCTGGCGGCTGTCTACCTGGTCGCGCTGGTGACGGCATTGTTCGCCGCCAACAGCATCTTCGAAGTTGCGCTCTATCGTTATGCCGCGGGCGACTCCGAGCATGCGGATTGGCCGCGCGACTCGATGTCGTCGGCTTTCCGCCCCTCGCGTTAGTCAGCCGAGTGCCTCCCACGCCGGCACTGCACCGGCCTGGTATTTGCCGCGGATGCAAGGCCGAGGAGGATTTGGCGGTGCAGGTGCGCGCGGTGCGGCGCATGCGCGCTTCGGAAACCGTGTGATACTCTTGATGGCTATGAAGCGACCAGGAACAGGCGCACTCATTGCCGTGTTGTTCGGCGCCGTGAGCCTAATGAATATGGCGCTGAACGGGCGGCTTGAAGCTCTTCGGGCTGTAGATGTGGTCCAGTTGATTGGCACCGGCATGTGTTTCGGCGCGGCGGTTGTCGGTATCGTCACCATCATGCGCAAGCGCAGGTAGGACGGCTACTAAGTTTGTTCGGACAGCGCGAATTTTTGGCACGGCTGGACGAGCGCCTGACTGCCAGCCAGCGAAGAGCCGATGGTCTTCGTGTAGCTCGAAAGCCCAGAGTCGTTCGCTACGGGCCCGGAGGCGTGTACATACTCGTCATCCGCCAGGCGCGATAGGCACTCGGACCCTGAAGGTCCAGCACCTGCGTGCCGGTGGTAGTGCCGGAAGTGGGCAGGATCTCGATGAGCTGAGTATCAATTGTGGTGGCAGTCACGGGCACATACCCGGTCGCAAAAAAGTAACTGTTGTTATCCAGAATTTGTGCGCTTCCCAAAGCATGCGAATAAACTCCCAGATCCACACTCATGACCGGCGTAACCTGCATGGTGGATTCGTCAAAGGTCAGAGCCATGCCGCGGCTGTGGCAGTCACTCGGCCCGCAACTGCTGCCCAGATCGGTAATCCGCGTATTGCCATTGTCGAACATCGTCATGGGGCCGTTTCCACTTTGGGCGATTTCCGCGTCATGCTGGTGCGAGTTCCACGGCCAGGGGTCGTTATTGATGTTGTTGAAAGTGAAGTCGCCATCCAGGCCCAACCGCCACAAAATGTTGCCCGTGCCCGTGCCGTCCTTGTAATCGATGCGCATCACCCAGTCCTGATGCCGCGACGACCAGATGATGTCGCCTTGGGAGCTGCCATCCTGGGGCGCGGGCCAGTAATAGAGGCTGTTGGAGTGCAGCCAATCGTGCGCCAGCGGCGCAATGCCGGCGCCCAGCAGGAACAAGGGCGGACAACCGAACCCGGATGATGTGCAGGTTTCCCCCAACACCGCCGGCCGGTTGATATCCAATTGCGTGCCGCCCCCATCGTGTTCAAAGGTGTCAAAATACCAAACCACCTGCCAGTTCGGATCCAGCACGATGATCATGTCTCCGATAATATCCACGGGGAGGCCGGTGGTGTCCCCCTGGGTCCCCGCCGGAAAGATCTTTTCAATGTTCGCAAAGGCCGCGCTATAACCGTTCGGCAAGGTCTGGATGATGTCGTGGTGAAAAATTCCCAAACACGCCGACCCCACCGGCGCCGGGTGCGGAAACGCTTCGCACGGTTGCGCATCCGTGGCGCCCATCGCCAGCAGTTCCTGCTGGATGACGCCCATATTGGTTTCCTTGATGAGGTTGCCGGCCAAGTCCACCTGGTGCAGGAGTTGGTTATACTGGGTAAGCGGATTCCACGCCTCACCGAAGGCGTCTAACAGGAAGGTGCCATTCGGCAGGGGCCACGTGATCAGGTCGACGTTCGGCGACGGCGGATTGTAATACCAGAGAATTCTGCCGGTAAGGTCCGTCGCCACTCTTGGGTAGTGCACCCCTTCGGCAGCCGAATAGTCGTTGAGAATCACCGAATCGTTTGCGTCCGTGTCCGCGCCGGGCGGCACCAGCGTTGTGAGGGTTGGGAAGGGAATCGAGCCGGGAAGCGCCCCCGTCGTGAAACCGACAGTCGGACCATTCACGACATTACTTCCAGTATGTGTTTGGGCGAACATGGTGTAGGCCGTGTGTTGGTACATGCCGGCCACTTCAAAAGTCATGCTGGCGGGCGGGTGGCAGGCCATCCACGACGTTGCCGTGCTCCTCTTGGCGCCATTGGGCTGAAAGACCACCCGCATACTGCTGCCGTGCGGGCAGGAAGGCGCACTAAACAGCGCCACCAGTGGATTGGCCGTTTGCACCACCACGGGAGTACTGCCTGTCACCAGGGGATTCACACTGAAGTTTACCGTGCTGCTGGCGGTTTCACCCGACGTAAAGTCCTTGGCCACTACGTTTATTTGATAGGTGCCTTCGATCCCCGTCGGAGTCCACACGAACGGCTGCGCAGTCCAGGCGCCGGAGCTGAGCGTACCAACATTGAAATCTTTCACCATGTCGTTCTGCCCGCCCGGCGCCGTTACATTGAACTGGAAAGTCAACGGACCGGCATTGCTGTCGGTTGCCGTGACCGTCCACGTGACGATCTGGCCGATCGTCTGAGGCGATGCGGGCGACGGATTCACGGATTGAATCTGGACACTGGCGTGAACCGGCATCCATAGCGCGAACAGCATTGCAATGCTTGTCAGTAGACAGTTTTTAGATAGAATTCCCATTTTGGCACCCCGTTTGGGCTAATATACACCCGCCTTGCTTCTCTTGCAACCGTTGAGAGCAGGTTTCTTCTCTTCTCTGGATTTCGGTACCTACAGTACGCTCTTAACCCGCGACGCGGCTGAAACACCTGCGCGTGGATAGTTGGTTCGCAGAGATCTTGGCCCTCGATTGGGGCGCGCCATAGGCCTTCAACATCGGATAGTCGTCCTCGTTTGACAGAATCGTTTGCGGCGCAGCGGGCCCTCTCATGCGCTCCGGAATCCTTTTGAGGCAAGACAGCGCCCTGGGACCGCGAGCAAGCTCACGGCGCTTACCGATCTTCCAGTTTCCGGACGAATTACGCGCCGCTGGGTGTTACCACCTGGACTGTTCTGCTGGTCGCGCCGGCTGGTACGGCCGTAGCGATTCGAGTTTGGCCGGTTTCAATTGCGCAGCCAAGGCAAACGGGCCTGCTTTCGTTTTTCGGCCGCTTATCTTACGCCTTTCGTTCCGCGAGGTCGTAGCGGTCCAGGTTCATCACTTTGTTCCACGCAGCCACGAAGTCCTTCACAAACGTCTCCTTCGAGTCGTCGCTTCCATAGACCTCCGCGATTGCCCGGAGCTGGGAATTGGAACCGAACACAAGGTCGGCGCGCGTGCCCGTCCACTTGATTTGGCCGGTCGCACGATCGCAGCCCTCATACACGCATTCGGACGTAGAAGAGTCCTGCCACTTCGTATTCATGTCGAGCAGGTTGACGAAGAAATCGTTCGTCAGTGTCTCCGGCCGGCTGGTAAAGACGCCGTGTTTGGACTGCCCGAAGTTTGCATTCAGGGCGCGCATCCCGCCCACCAGAACCGTCATCTCGGGGGCGGTCAGCGTCAGCAACTGCGCCCGGTCCACCAGCAGTTCTTCCGCCGCTCTTTGGCGTCCTTTCCGCTGGTAGTTCCGGAACCCGTCCGCGGTCGGCTCCAGTACGGCGAAGGTGTCGACGTCGGTTTGCTCCTGTGACGCATCCGTGCGCCCCGGCGTGAAAGGAACCCTTACTTCGTGCCCGGCCCTTTTCGCCGCTTCCTCGACGGCCGCGCAGCCGCCCAGAACAATCAGGTCAGCCAGCGAAACCTTCTTCCCGCCGGACTGCTCGCCGTTGAACTCTTTCGCGATCGCCTCCAACGTCTCAAGAATCTTGGCCAGTTCGGCCGGCTGATTGACTTCCCAATACTTTTGCGGCGCGAGGCGAATGCGGCCCCCGTTGGCGCCGCCTCGTTTGTCGCCGCCGCGGAACGTCGCAGCCGACGCCCAAGCCGTCGAGACCAGTTGGGAGATGGACAGTCCGGATGCAATGATATTGGCCTTCAGCCCGGCAATGTCCTGCTCGCCGATCAGTTCGTGATCCACAGCCGGAACGGGGTCCTGCCACAGCAGCGTCTCTGTAGGAACAAGCGGGCCAAGGTACCGCGAAAGAGGCCCCATGTCGCGATGCGTCAGCTTGAACCACGCTTTGGCGAAGGCGTCGGCGAATTCCTGCGGGTTCTCGTGGAAACGCCTGGAAATCTTCGCGTAGCTCGGGTCCACCGTCAACGCCAGATCTGTCGTGAACATCATCGGGGGGTGCTTCTTCGACGGATCGTGGGCATCCGGCACAGCTTCCGCACCGGCGCCGTTCTTCGGAGTCCATTGGTTGGCGCCGGCCGGACTCTTCGTCAGTTGCCATTCATAGCCGAACAGGTTGTCGAAGTAGTTGTTGTCCCACTTCACCGGATTGGTGGTCCATGCGCCCTCCAACCCGCTGGTGACCGCGTGGGCGCCGACACCGCTACCAAAGCTGTTCTTCCAGCCGAAGCCTTGCTGTTCGATGCCGGCGGCTTCGGGCTCCGGACCGACATACGTAATCGCTTCGGCCGCGCCATGGGCTTTACCGAACGTGTGTCCGCCGGCTATGAGCGCCACCGTCTCCTCGTCGTTCATCGCCATGCGTTTGAACGTTTCGCGGATATCCCGCGCCGCGGCGACGGGGTCCGGATTTGCATTGGGACCTTCCGGATTCACGTAAATCAGCCCCATCTGCACAGCGGCAAGAGGATTCTCGAGGTCGCGGACGCCGCTATAACGCTCGTCTCCGAGCCACTTCCCCTCGGGCCCCCAATAAACATCTTCTTCCGGTTCCCAAATATCCGGACGTCCGCCGCCGAAACCGAAGGTCTTGAAGCCCATCGACTCCAGAGCAACGTTACCCGTCAGGATCATCAGGTCGGCCCACGAGATTTTCTTGCCATACTTCTGCTTGATCGGCCAGAGCAATCGGCGTGCCTTGTCGAGACTGACGTTGTCCGGCCAGCTATTGAGCGGAGCAAATCGCTGTGCGCCGGAACCCGCGCCGCCTCGGCCGTCGGCGATACGGTACGTGCCCGCGCCATGCCACGCCATGCGGATGAAGAGCGGTCCATAATGGCCGTAGTCGGCAGGCCACCAGGGCTGCGACGCGGTCATCAGGGCATGGAGGTCTTGGATCACGGCATCCAGGTCGAGAGTCTTGAATTCCTCGGCGTAATTGAACTCCTTGTCCATGGGATCGGAGAGGGGGCAGCGCTGGTGCAGGATCTTCAGGTTCAGTTGATTCGGCCACCAGGCTGCATTCGCGGAGCCCCCGGCCATATGCTGGCGAGCGCCGGCCATTATCGGGCACTTGCTTTCTGGACCCTCAGAGGCCGGGCGCGGGCTTTCCGTGGACACGCTTTGCGTCTTATGATCGGCGGTCGGCGGCGCCGACGCGGGAGTAACTGGTTTATCCATAGGTGTATTTTCCTTCGTAGAACCCTCATTCTATCTCCGCGCGCGCACGGAACCCAAGGGGGTATCGGCAATAGTCGGAATCGGCGTTGCCTCTGAAGATCCATCAACTGAGGAACTTGTGCGCGGTGGCGCGCACCGGTAGCTTTACGCGGGCTTCGGTGGATGAAGGCGTGGCGCAGCCCTCGCTATCGCAGCAGATTGTGAAGCTGGAAAAGACGCTGGGAGCCAAGCTGTTCGACCGGCTCAGCCGTGCCGGTGCGGTCGATCGAATCCGGGCGGATGCTGCTGCCCAGAGCGCAAACTATTCCGCGCGAGGTGAACGAAGCGCGGAGTGCCCTGCAATCTCTGCGGCGCGGCGTAAGCGGGCACGTATCCGTGGGCTGCATCTCCACGCTCACGCCCTGCTTTCTGGCCCCGCGGCTATCTCTTTGGCGAACCCATCTGGGTGGCGGTGGGGAAGACGCATCGCCTGGCCGATCGCAAGGAGGTGCACGTACCGGATCTGCGCCGGGAGAAAATCCTGCTCCTGAAAGAAAGACAATTCGCCAGCATCTTTCCGTTGGTGGCGGCGGGTTTGGGAATCGCCCTGGTACCGAAGATGGCAGCACCCAGGGAAGTAAAATGGTTTTAGGGGGTGCTCATGTTTTTTCGAACTGTCTTGCGCCTTGTGACGGCCAGCCTTCTTCTGGCCGCCGGCCCGGCTGTCGCCGCTCCGAACCCGCCGATTCCGCCGCCATCCACCGATGTTCCCCTTGCCGCAAAGCCGGGAAAAGAAACTGCCGTCTTCGCCGGCGGCTGCTTTTGGGGCGTGCAGTCCGTGTTTCAGCGCGTGAAGGGTGTACTGTCCACCGCCGCCGGATATTCCGGTGGAGATGCCAAGACCGCCTCCTATCGACAGGTGGTTACCGAGACAACCGGGCATGCGGAATCGGTCGAGGTAGTCTACGATCCATCGCGCATCACCTATGGCCAATTGTTGCGCGTTTACTTTTCGGTCGCACACGATCCGACGCAGTTGAGCAGGCAAGGGCCGGATGTGGGAACCTCATACCGGTCGGCGATTTTTTATGCGAACGCGGAGCAGAAGCGGCTGGCGAATGCGTACATCGCGCAACTGGATCGGCAGGGAGTTTTTCCAAAACCAATCGTGACCGAAGTGACACCCCTCAAGGCGTTCTACCGGGCAGAGGACTATCATCAGGATTATGCTTACTATAATCCCGATAATCCTTATATTCAGGTTTGCGATCGGCCGAAGATTGCCGCGTTGAAGCAGCAGTTTCCGGAACTGTTTGTTGAATACAAACCCAAGCGGTAGCTTGTGAGGATCTTGCCTGGACTCGTGACGAGTCGTCCTGGGTAGGCTTCGCGGGCCAAGTACTCCTTCCGGCTGTGGGCCGGAAAAAGGGTAGGTATCTCCACCTCAGCGGTCACCCATGCCGGCCTTAGCCCTTCCGGGGCCTGCCCGTTAATCTGGGTCGGGCTGACAAAGACGTAAGCGGGCTGTCCGTTGATCCCGACGCTGACGTCGACCTATGCCGGCTTTCAGGGATGTCGGCGATTGACCATGAAACAACATCTGCCATACTCCAGACCGCCGTCGCTAGAGATAGGTTGACGCCAAAGAGCGAGATCAACGATCCGGAGACCACCCCGCGATTCGAAGGTGGCGGCGTTGACGACTCCCTCGCGAGTGGTCAATGCGGGCTGGATGGCGGCCGCCCAGGGCGGCGTATCGGGGTAAGAAGTGAACTGATCGTTTGTTGGCCATGCCGGGTTTGTGCTGTAAACGTTCCAGAAACCGGAGTCTGTGTCACTCTGCAGGTTGCAGGAAGTACACCGAGTGTTTGAAGAAATACCACGTAGTCGAACCGTCCCCCGTGCGGATTGATATGTGAAGGTGCCGTTTCGTCCGGTGCAGTTTTGCTCTGGCGGCTTCGACCGATCCCGGCATGAACACAATCCAAATGATCGGGGAAACCGGCGCTCTAAGCGAAACCCGGAACCGAAGGGCACGATTTGCTGGAAAGCAGGATGGGAGCGACCAACAGTTCTATGAAATCCCGCAAGCGTCAGGGCCGATAAGATTTATTTTTACGGGATGTACTCAATGACACAGTGCTAAACTGTCGCCGTAGTTTGTGCCGATTGCAGCCAATTCGCTTGGTGCAGCATCTCGAATCAACCCCAAGACCTTCAGGACCCTGGTTGACAATTCGTCGCTTTGGGTCAATTCTAACAGAGTATAGGGTTTTTCCGAGAATCACCAGGATTTATCCGGTGAGGCCGAGATCTTATTATTAAAAAGCGGTCCAGGGCTTCGGCTGTGCGGTATGAAATGCTCATTCAGGCTCCATTTCGTCCACGGATTGTAGAACCGGACGACACCCGAGAGACCGCTTTATCGTTTAATAAAGCCAAATCAGCGAAGCTGTGGAAACAACAGCGAATGAGCGGCTGCAATTCTAGAAAGGCGGTTCAGATGCAGCGAAAGCCGTACCTCGTTTCACGGCGACCGCAAGTTGTTTGCATTGCTTCGATTGGAAAGTCGACACTTTCCATCTGGCAGTCTGCGGTTCTCGCATACGCCAGCGCCAAATCCGGCAGCACATTTACCAGCATCGAACAAACTAACGAGTGGTTACGCACCAACTCACAAAATCCACAACACCTGACCGTAAAGGCGGTTTGCGGGTTATTGCTGGTTGAGCCGCCAAAAAGTGCGCGGATATTACCACCGGCCCAACCACCGACCGCCGCTTGATTTGACAGGGCCAAAGCGTTGCAGATCTATGACATTAGGAGGTTGATATGGCTAACAGACGAACACAGGCGGTCGCATCTGTACCTGCACAATCCGAGTTCATTCCTGGATCGTGCGATGGATTCGCTCTCCGAGACACAACTCATAAGCAGCAGCGGGAAATCGCCACTATCGCTTATGGGTTTTGGCTGGCGAGAGCATTCCGAGATGGATCGCTGCAAGAGGACTGGCTCAAGGCGCAACGTCAAGTTCAGAAACGGCCATAACGGCGAATATAACCCGTAGCATCTCACCGACGCTTGAACATTAGAACATTGGTTTTCCTCGTCAAGAGATTGATCGCCGATTAGGTGGCGCTCGTGTCGAAGGTACTCCAATGGACCTGGACGCTCACCGAGACCGTACAATAGCGGCATCGTATAGAGCAGGAGCACTCATGAATGTGGCAAGCATCATACTGGACCTTCGCTCTGAGTTGGCAGGCATAGAACAGGCCATCAACTCCGCAAGCCGATGGGATCGCCTCCTCAGTCGGACAAAAGAAGGACTGCCTCGATCTCAAACGGGAACCGGAAGGACCAGAAGACCGCAACGAACCATCTCGGAGCTTCGCACGGATCGACACCACCTTAAACACGCCGTTCTCTCTCTGGCAGTTTTCGACCGGCTCAGGCGAAGGAACTAACAGCATGACATGGTGAGCCGGGACCAAAACGCAACCTGGCGGGCGCCGGCGGCGACAAATTTGCGGCGTCGGGCAACGTGGGCATGCTCGACATCGTGGCCGCGCTCGAATGGGTGCGCGATAACATCGCCAACTTCGGCGGCGACCCTGGAAACGTGACCATCATGGGGCAATCGGGCGGCGGTGAAAAGGTCTGTGACCGCGATGCCTTCCGCCACAGGCCTGTTCCACAATGCGGTCGTGCTGCGCGCCGGCGAACTCGATAAGCTGCAGTCCATGCCGTGGAAAGATTTCTACGCCATTGCCATTAAGGCGCAGCAGGCTCTGGCCAGGGAATCCGGGCCGGGCGGCGGCTTGATGCGCGGCTTCAGCCCCGTAGTGGACGGAACGATTCTGCCGCAGCATTCTTACGATCCGGAAGCGGCGCGCCAACGGCGGCAAATGTGCTCATGGTCATCAGTTCGGTCGCAAACGAGATGTCCATGAGTTGGGCCGATTCCTCGCTCGGATCGATCGGCATGGACCAGGTGGTGGAACGGCTGAAAACCAGGGCGGGCTTCGGCGGAGGCTTCGGCGACAAAGCAGGCGAAGTAGTGGAAGCTTACGCCAAAGAGTTTCCCGGCCGGAAGCCGGTGGAGATCTGGACGCTGGCCAGCATCAACCGGCAAGGCGTGGTGGCGCTGGCCGACGCGAAATCGAAGCGGCCCGCCGGCGTCTATGTGAACTGGTTCATGTGGCAGCCGCCGTTGTTCGACGGCCGCATCCGCGCGTTCCACTGTCTGGATATCAGCTTCTGGTTCTACAACACGGACCTGATGCTGACCCTCACCGGCGGCGGAGCCCGTCCGCGAGCGGTATCGGCCAAAATGGCGGGCGCCCTGCTTCAGTTTATGAAGACCGGTGATCCCAACGGTCCGGGGCTGCCGAACTGGCCGAAGTACACCGCCGAAAAAGGCGAGACCGTGATCTTCGACGACACCTGTGTGGCGAAGAACAATCCCGACCGCGAGGCGCGCAAAGCGCTTCCCGCGCTGACGTAGCCGTCGAGTCCGCCGTCCACCACACCCGAATTCGCCAAGCCTCGAATGAGGTGCTCCCGTAAGTCTCGCGGGAGCGAGCACCGGCGCCATCCAGGTAGTGACCCCTGGCGCAACGTGCCCTTTCAGGTTACGTAGGGAACCAACCCCTCGGGGACCTTGTTCGTGAATATCGGTAGCGGTGTCATTCTTCGGAATCAGATGTCCCATCCGACCACCGGTGGACCGGAATCAAAAACACGGTCAGCCGGCCCTGAGTGTCCTCAGATCCCATAACGGGCGAGCCCGGCAGGTTTGCACCCCAGGTTGTCGGGTCTGTGAGCGGAACGAACAACATCACATGGGGGTGCCAGTGCCCGTCGCGGTCGTTCAAGTGCCCTTGCTTCGACATCATGTAGCACATCGCGCCGAATTCGGGCGTCGGCAATTCCTTTCGGTCGAGAGCGGCTTTGATGTACTCGAACATCTGAGCCTTGGATCGTCCGGCCAATATCAACTCGGTTTTCCTGATCGTTTGGGGAAGGTAGGATCGCACCGCCGGCGGGTTGAAGCAGATCGGGGCCCGCAGTTTGGGATTCCAAAAATCGGGATCGTCGATTCCAGCGGTCCATGATCGTTGCACGACGCATACGAAACCGTTCGTGCCTTTGTCCACGGTTTCGTAACCATGTCCTCCGAGAACCATGACCTGGGCATCCCGTGAGATCGATTCCGGAGCAGCGCTCCGTGCCAGTCTTATCTCTGCGTTTCGCTCCATCAGGTATTGATCGAGCGGAGCCATACTCGGATACGATGCTTTGGTCTCCTGTGCTTGCGCCTGCTGTGCCGCGGCCAGCATGACCCCCAACGCGAAGCTCGTTAACGCCATCGTCTTGATAGCCTTCTGCCTCATTGAATTCTCCTGAGATACTCAAATCCGTCTTGCGATACAAACCGGATGGCCCCGTCGCACTGCGGGCCAGTCAGCAAATACCCGTTGATATCAATTTAATCAAACTATGGCACTGGGTGAATTCCAGCCGGCGTTCTCGGCACGACGTAGCAAACTTGGATGGGGAACGCGTCGTTGGGGTTGGTAGCGTTCGAGGCCGGCTGAGGCCCAGGGCGCTCCTCCCACTCGAACCGACCTTCGCCGGGCTCCACTGGCGGTAGCTCATATAAGGGCTACTATCTTCACGATGACGATCTGCGGCGGCGAGGATCTGTCTCGGCACAAAAACCTGTGCCCAACTTGTTACCCGAGTGGGGCTTTTGGGGAGGGGAGATGGCCGTAAGTCTTTGAAAAAGTGGTGGGCCCGTGGCGACTCGAACGCCAGACCTCTACCGTGTCAAGGTAGCGCTCTAACCAACTGAGCTACGGGCCCGTCGGGGCAAGAATTCGATTTTAGCATGGGGCGTGGCTAGCCGCCTCGGGAACGGCAGCACGAAACTAATCCGGCTCCGTGACGGCCATGATGGTCAGCGGCGAGTTCCCTTCCAGGCGGTTGTTGACGAACAGGAAGGCCATGGTGCGCTGCTCCCTGGCGCGCTGGACCAGGATGCGCAGCGACTCGCGGGCTTCCGGATTGGGATCGCGGATTTCGCTGTACGGCGAGAACTTCGCGACTGCTTCTTCGTAGGGGCGGCCTTGCCGGAGCAGCGCGCGGCACACCAGGAAGCCGGCGGTGACGGATCCCGGGATTTCGATCTGGCGGCGCAATTCGGGCATGCGGGTCCAGGCGCTGTACACGTGCGCCACGCCGCGGGCGCGCAGGCAATCGAAATAATGCGGCTGCAAGAACTCGGGGTTGCGGACCTCCACCGCGTACCGGAATTGCGGCGGCAGCGCGGCGAGGAACGGGTCCAGACGCTCGAAGAAGGCATCCGGCGCGGCGAGCGCCCGTTTGGAAAACGCGCCGAACTCGAAGATCAGCAGCGCGGCTTTGTCGCGGTGCGGCCAGAGAGGCCGCAGGAACATTTCCTTCAGCATCTCCGCGTTCAGGAACGCCTCGTTTTCCCGGCCGGCTTGCGGCCCGTAGCGCGGGTGCACGGGAAACATTTTGCAGGTGATCTGTTCGGGCACTTTGAAGGCGAACCGGAAGCCATCGGGCGCCAGCGCGAACAGCCTGGTCCAAAACTCCGGCGTAGGAAACTGGTAGAACGCGAAATCGCCGCAGACCGTAGGGAAGGTGCGCGCGTATTCCTTCAGGCAGGTGGAGGCGAAGAGCTGCCGCGAGAAGCGGCCGCGCGAAAGATAGTTGCCGCGCGTGTAAACCTGCCCGATCCAGCCCTCATATTTCCAGGAGCTGCCGCCAATGTAGATGCCTTCGGCGGCCAGGCGCCGCAGGCGTTCGGCGAGCGCGTCGCGGTCGAACGAGGAAGGTTCGTCAAAAAGAGTGTCCGCCATCAACATGGGTTAAAGTGGGCGCCGGCCCGCTTTCATACGGATATAATAGCGTTAAGCCTGTGCCGGAATCCGAGCCGAAGTCCGCCGACGAACCGATGCTATATTGTCCGGTGTGCTCCACGCGCCTGGTCCCGCACAAATGCAAGCTGGTGTGTCCGAAGTGCGGATATTATCTGAGTTGCGCGGACTACTATTAAGAGCGGCCTTCATCTGTGTCCATCTGTGGTTCCGGTGTTTCTTGGAGTTGAGCGATGAGTGAGATTTTGGATTTGCTGGAGCGCTTCCGGCGCGGGCCCGAGTTGCTGGCGATGGTCCTGACCGGCGTGTTCGGCGAGGAGGAAGATTTTGTGGCGGCGCCGGGCAAGTGGAGCATCCGGCAGATTATCGCGCACGTCGCGGACTCC
The DNA here is from genome assembly GCA_049520215.1 of Bryobacteraceae bacterium. Lineage (GTDB taxonomy): Bacteria > Acidobacteriota > Terriglobia > Bryobacterales > Bryobacteraceae > Bog-159. The sequence goes on from JBEKPZ010000073.1 coordinate 13,808, forward strand.
GAGATGGTCTGCGCGCACCGCATGCGCCAGATCGTGGCGGAGGAGCAACCCACTTTGATCGCCTTCGACCAGGAAGCCTGGACCAGGAATCTGGACTACGCGCGGCGCAAGCCCAAGCAGTCGCTCGAAAGTTTCCGGCGCGTGCGCGCCGAAAACTATGAATTGCTGAAGGAATTGCCCGAGGCGGCCTATGCGCGCACGGGCAATCACAGCGAGCGCGGCCCCATCACGCTGCGTTTCCAACTGGAACTGCTGGCGGAGCACGCCGAGAGCCACGCGCGCCAGATGCAGGCCATTCGCGAAGAATACAAGAAGGCGAAGGGCAAGAAATGACTAGCCGGTTTCGACTGGCCGCGGCACTGTTGGCCGCCGCGCTACTGGCGGGCGCCCCGGATGGCCGCCGCTGGTGGAGTCACGTGCAATACCTGGCGGACGACAAACTGGAAGGCCGCGACACGGGCAGCGCCGGCCATCGCAAGGCCGCCGCTTATGTGGCCGGCGAATTCGAACGCGCGGGCCTGAAGCCGGCCGGCACGGAAGGCTACATCCAGCCGGTCCGCTTCCACACGCGGCGGCTGAAGGAAATGGAATCCAGCCTGACGCTGGTGCGCAACGGGGAATCCGAAGAGCTGGTGCTGGGCGAGGACGCCATCATCGGCACCCGCGTCGATCCGGCGCCAACGGTGGACGCGGAGGTGGTGTTTGCGGGGTACGCGCTCACGGTTCCCGAGATGCAGTACGACGACCTGGCGGGGCTCGACCTGCACGGCAAAATCGTGCTGTACATCAGCGGCGGTCCGGCGAGCATCCCAGGGCCGCTGCGCTCGCATTACCAATTCGCGGCGGAGCGGGGACGGTTTCTGGAACGCGCCGGCGCGATCGGGACAATTAGCATTCCGAACCCGCATCACATGGATTTGCCGTGGCAGCGGATCGCGCTAGGCAGCCGGCAGGCATCCATGAGCCTGGCCGATCCGGCGTTGGATCAGCAGCATGGCTTGAAGTTCTCCGCCACGGTGAATCCGGGACAGGCCGAGAAATGGTTCGCGGGTTCCGGCCATTCGTTCGACGATCTGGTGGCGCTGGCGGATGCCGGCAAGCCGCTGCCGCGTTTCCCGCTGCACGCTTCCATCCGGGCGAAGATCGCGGTGGAACGCGGGGAGGTGGAATCGCAGAACGTGGCCGGCGTTCTTCCCGGCGCAGACCCCGTGCTGAAAGACCAATACGTGGTGCTGACGGCGCATCTCGATCACCTGGGGATCGGCGAGCCGATCAACGGCGACCGCATCTACAACGGCGCCATGGACAACGCATCGGGCGTAGCCACGCTGATCGATATCGCGCAATCGTTGAACGAAGCTAAGCCTAAGCTGCGCCGCTCGTTGCTGTTCGTGGCGGTGACGGGCGAGGAGAAGGGGCTGCTGGGGTCCAATTATTTCGCCGCGCACCCCACGGTGAAGCCGGGCAGCATGGTGGCCGATCTGAACGTGGATATGTTTCTGCCGCTGTTCCCGCTGCGCAGCGTGACGGTGTACGGGCTGAACGAATCGGATCTGGGCGAAGACATCCGCGCGGTGGCCCGAGCGCGCGGCGTGCGCATCCAGGACGACCTGGAGCCGGAGCGGAACATCTTCATCCGCAGCGACCAGTACAGCTTCATCCGCCGCGGCATTCCCTCGCTGGCGATGAAGGTGGGCTATGAGAAAGGATCGCCCGAGGAGAAGATCGCCAAGACCTGGCTGAAGGAGCGCTACCACGCTCCGGCCGACGACCTGAGACAGCCGGTGGATCTGGAGTGCGCCGGGCGGTTCGACGATCTGCTGCGCGCGCTGGCGGAAGCGGTGGCGGATCGGCAGGAGCGGCCGCGGTGGAACGCCAACAGCTTTTTCAAGCGGTTCGCGGAGTAGCGGCCTCGCCAGCATTGACGGCTGGTGCGGTGTGCTATTCTCCTCGACCTGGAGAATTCCAAATGCAGGCGAAAGCCGGACTAGACCGGCTTCCGTGCGGAAATCGCGGGGTTGCTCGGTAGGCGCCAGGATATTAGCGATGAGGAGTCGGAGAGCTTCGTTGCGAGGTCCCGATCGAGCCGCGCAACGGCTCCGGTTTACCCGGCGATATGGCCGCTTAACGTTGCCGGCTCTGTCCTTGTGTAAGCCATAAACTTCAACCAGCATTGCCCAACTCGATGGATTCAATTCATGTGGAGCCAGGGTTCATCCCTGCCGGTGTTACTATCAAGAGGATCTGCGCCAATGAGGAGGATAGTGCAATGCCCACGCCGATTTGGATGCGCTCTGCGCGCAACGCCGGGACAGCAGTACAGTTGCTTCGATCTGCCGCGACGGCTCTGTTTTTTGTCGCGGCGCTTGGTTCCGTTGCGCTCGCTCAACCGGCAGTGACCGTGAGCCCCGGGAGCGGGCATCCAACCGGGATGGTCGAAGTCGGCGGGACGGCATTCGGTCCGTCGGAAGTCGTAGATCTCTACTTCGACACGACCGACTTAGCGCTCGCCCGCACAGATACGAGTGGTGCATTCAGCAGGTCTCTGCGCATCCCCAAGTCCGCGGTTCCCGGCGGCCATACCATCTCGGCAGTCGGGCGGAAGAGCGGACTCAACGCGCAGACTACTTTCGTTGTACGAGCGGACTGGCTCGAGTTCCGCCACGGACTGTACCACCACGGCCTTAACCCCTGGGAGAACGTGTTGAGCGTCTCCAGTGTTGGACAGATGCAGCTTCTCTGGAGCGCAGACCTCGGGAATAGCGTACCGTCGTCGCCGGCAGTGGCAAATGGGGTGCTTTACGTGGGAACGGGAAGTGGCGTGTGCGCCATCGATACCGCTACAGGACAATCGATTTGGAAATCCTCCACCCCCAGTATCTATGTCTACTCGTCGCCAGCGGTTGCGAATGGCGTGGTCTATGTGGGATCGTTCGATAACAATCTCTACGCGCTCGACGCCGCTACCGGAGAACGGATATGGAGCGCGGCCACCGGCGGCGAGATCTATTCCTCACCGGCGCTAGCAAACGGTGTGGTTTACGTTGGGTCGGAGGATGGGAAGCTCTACGCCTTCGACACTGTGACTGGCCAGCAACTCTGGAGCGCGGCCACCGGCAACCAGATCCAATCCTCGCCGGCGGTCGCGAATGGGGTGGTTTACGTAGGATCGGTCGATGATAAGCTTTATGCTTTCCAGGCCGCCACCGGCCAGCCCATCTGGAACGCGTCCACGGGCAACGCCGTGGTTTCTTCGCCGGCAGTCGCGAATGGGGTGGTCTATGTGGGATCGGGCGATCACAATCTCTACGCTTTCAACGCCGCCACGGGACTACAGATCTGGAAGGCGGCCACCGGGGACCAGGTCAACTCGTCGCCCGCGGTTGCAAATGGTGTCGTCTATGTAGGTTCGGACGACAACAATCTCTACGCCTTCAATGCCTCAACCGGACAACTGCTCTGGACCGCAGCTACCGGCAGCCACATAGAAGACGATTCGCCGGCGGTGGCCAACTCAGTGGTCTACGTGGGTTCGGACGATTACAGCGTCTACGCCTTCAATGCGGTAACTGGAGCAAAGCTTTGGAGCGCCACCACCGGCGGCGTAATCTACTCCTCGCCGATTGTAGTAAACGGTGTAGTCTACGCTGGGTCACTTGACGGCCACCTCTACGCCTTCGGTCTGCCGCCGGGTAGTGCTGCGGCGCGTGCCGCCAAGCCACCTTCCCGCCCGGACCCTGCCACACTGAGACCGGACCTGACGCTGAGCCTCGAAGGCCAGTAGCGCGCACCACACGAAGCAGAATAGGCGACGATCCTAACGGCTAACGCCGCGCACGCCTCGACTTCTAACGCGGCAAATTGCGGGTTCCCTTTGACACGGGCCGCGCAGGGTGATTACGTGATGCTTAATGCCTTCGCGCCGCGCTTTTCTGAATCGCCTGGCACTGGCTGTCCCCGCCGCGGGATTGAGCCAGGCCGCTCCCGCTGCGTCCGGCGGCTGCGCCGTTAATGAGCGCGTCTCGCTCGACGGGCTTTGGAGTTTCCGCCTGGATACTGAGACCGCGTGGCGGCCGGTCACGGTCCCGCACTTCTGGCAGAGTGCCGGCGTGGGCTGGTACGAGCGCGTCTTCGATGCGCCGAAGGAATGGTCCGGCTCGGCGGTCCGGGTGGAATTCGAGGCAGTGTTTCACTCCGCCACTGTCTGGGTGAACGGCCGGCCGGCCGGCGAGCACCTGCGCAAAGGCTACACCGCGTTCACGCTGGACATCACGCCGCACCTGAAATGGGGCGAGCCCAACACCGTGCGCGTGCGGGCCGACAACAGCTTCGACGAGCACATGCTGCCGCGCGGCCATTCGAGCGATTGGGCACACGATGGCGGCATCTACCGGCCTGTGAGCCTGTTGGTCACACCTGCGGATTACATCGAGCGCGTGGATGTGGACGCGGCGCCGGACCTAAAAGCCAACACCGCGACGCTGCGGATCACGCCTTTCGTTCACGGCCAGGGACAGGTTCACGTCACGGTCATCGAAGAAGATAGCGGCAGGATCGTACTCGAAACCGATGCTCCCGTGACGGCCACGCTGGCCAGCCCGCGGCTCTGGCATTTCGATCATCCGCACCTTTATCGCTTGATCGCGCGGCTAAGCAGCGGGCACACTTTCGAAACCACTTTCGGCATCCGCCTGATTGAAGCGCGCGGCGGCGGTTTCTATCTGAACGGCGAGCGCGTGCGCCTCACAGGCGTGGAACGTATGGCGGGCAGCAATCCGGAATACGGCATGGCCGAGCCGGAGAGCTGGATCACGCACGATCACGACGACCTGAAGGAATTGAACTGCGTCTACACGCGCGTGCATTGGCAGCAGGACCGGCGCGTGCTGGATTATTGCGACCGGCACGGCATCCTGATCCAGACCGAAGTGCCCACCTGGGGCTGCGACACCTTCCGCGGGATGGGCGCGGAGCCGGACGCGGACATTATGCAGAACGGGCTGGAGCAATTGCGCGAAATGATCGCGCGCGACCGCAATCATCCGTGCGTCTTCTCGTGGGGCATCTGCAACGAAATCGATGGCCAGAACCCGCCCGCCGCCGCGTTCGCCCGGCGCATGTATGCGGAGGCCAAGGCGCTCGATCCCGCGCGGCTGGTTACGTACGCTTCGAACTCGCTCGAGAAGACGCCCGCCGAAGACGTCGCCGGATTGATGGACTACATCATGTGGAACGAGTATTACGAGAGCTGGTACGGCGGCACGCCTGCGGACCTGGCGCGTAACCTCGATGAAATCCACCGCGCGTTTCCCGACAAGCCCATCGTGATCTCGGAGTACGGCTACTGCGCCTGCGCGCCGGAGCGGCCAGAAGGAGACAGCCGGCGCATCGAGGTGCTGCGCGCGCACAACGCCGTATTCCGCAACACGGACTATGTCGCGGGACTGATTTTCTTTTGCTACAACGACTACCGCACGCACATCGGCGACAAAGGCACGGGGGTGATGAAGCAGCGGGTACACGGCGTGGTGGATGTGTACGGGGCGCGCAAGCCATCGTGGCAGGCGCTGTGCGAGGAGGCCAGCCCAATCGCCGGGATGGCCGTAACCGATAGGGCGGGCGAACTAAGTGTGACGATCCAGGCGCGGCCGTCCGTGCCGTGTTACACGCTGCGCGGCTACACTGTGCGTGCCGTGATTTACGGCGACGGCGCGATTCCGGTGGAACGTGTGGAAGCCGCGCTTCCCGTGCTGGAGCCGGGGCAGGAAGTTCCGGTAACGATGCCCGTTCAGGCAAAAGCGGCGGTGCGGGTGCAGGTCGATGTAATGCGGCCGACGGGGTTCTCAGCACACAAGACGGAGTGGAGGCCATGAACATGGACCGCGGCAGTTCGCTGTACGTCTTTATGGCCACCATCGTGGCCGCCACCTCGGGTCTGCTTTTCGGCTTCGACATCGCGGTGATCAACGGCGCGCTGATCTTTCTGCGCGCGCAGTTGCACCTGACGGAAGTCCAGACCGAGATGGCCGCCAGCAGCCTGCTGTTCGGCTGTATCTTCGGCGCCAGCGTGGCGGGTTGGCTGAGCGACCGCTTCGGGCGGAGGCGTGTGCTGATGATCTCGGGGCTGCTGTTCGCGGTATCGGCGATCGGAGCGGCCATACCGCACACGCTGGCGGAGTTCGCCGCGGCGCGCGTGGCCGGTGGACTGGCCGTGGGTGCGGCTTCGGTGCTGGCGCCGCTCTACATCGCGGAAGTTGCGCCCGCCAAAAGCCGCGGCAGGCTGGTGGCACTGAACCAGATGACCATCGTCACCGGCATTCTGCTCTCGTACCTGGTGAACTGGCTGCTGGCCTTCAACGCGCAAAACGGCTGGCGCTGGATGTTCGCGGCGGCGGCGGTGCCGGCGGTGGCGTTCTTCATCGCGCTGTTCTTCGTGCCGGAGAGCCCGCGCTGGCTGGTGGAGAACGGTCGCGGCGCGGAAGCTCTGGGCGTGCTGACGCGGGTCAACGGAAGCGCGGCCGCCGCGGTTGAGTTGCGGCAGATTCAGGAGGCGGTCGCCGAGGAGAGCGGGACCATGCGGGAACTGCTGCAACCCGGCCTGCGGCGCGCGTTCTGGATCGCCGTATCGCTGGCGATTCTGCAGCAGATTACGGGCATCAACACGGTGCTGTTCTACGGCTCGATCATCTTCAAGGAACACGTGGCGCATCAGAGCGACACGTCGGCGGTGTTTGCCAACGTGGTGGTGGGCGCAGTGAACTTCCTGATGACCATAGTGGCGCTGGGCCTGATCGACAAGCTGGGGCGGCGGCCGCTGCTGATGATCTCGACGGCCGCCATGGCCGCTTGCCAGGCCGCGCTGGCCTTCGCGTTCCTGCTGAATCCGCCGCCCGCCATGCTGGTGCTGACCATCATGCTATTCTGCGTGGCCGCTTTCGCGGTGGGGTTGGGACCCGGGTTCTGGGTGCTGCTCTCGGAGATCTTTCCGACGCGCATCCGCGGGCGCGCCATGTCGATCGCGACCATCTGCCTGTGGGTCGCCTGCACGACGCTGACCATGACGTTTCTCTCGCTGGTGAAGGCCGTGTCGGCGACCGGCGCGTTCCTGATCTACAGCGGCATGTGCGTGGTGACGTTTGCGATCGTATGGCGGTTTGTGCCGGAGACCAAGGGGCGGAGCCTGGAAGAGATCGAGCGTTCGTGGGGCGAAAAGAGGAAATGAGAAGACAGAAGACAGAAGTCAGAAGTCAGAAGATAGAAGAGCGGCATTCTGTCTTCTGACTTCAAAGGGCGTCCAGACTTCCTCGATATAAGCGCCTTTGCCGTTTCCCTGTGCCAGTTGGGCCCACGAAACTCTGGAAATAACTGTCTTCGCTTTGATAAGTGGCTAGCGCGGGGTTATAGTCGCACCCGGCGCCCACGCGGGTTGGGTTGGGGCGCCCAGGGTGCCGACCAGGTTGTTAATGGCCGTGTTGACCGAAGATATGTACTGCTACTCGGTCTGGTTCTGGGCGGCTAGTAGCGCGGCGGCCATAGCCAGGAGCGATGCCAAACTAACATCGGCCAGCAATAACTATAGTTAGCTCCGTCTCCATACTCTTGCCGGCTGAAAATGGGAAATCAGCGCGCGGCCTGAGAGGCCGCGGCAGGCCGAGGGCCTGCCCCACAAAAGGGGGGTCTGGCCAGTTATCTGGTATTGGGCGCTGCCAGCGCGGAGCAATTCGAGCACAGGCCATAGACGCGGAGCAGCGGCGAGTAGCTCGGGCTGGCCGAAGACGGCGAGGCGGAAGTCGACACGTACACCTTGCCGTTGGCAACCGTCGGGATGGTGAACTTGGTCGAAAACCAATAGTCCGTGCTGACCCACAACGGACTGGCGACGTTGGTGGCGTCGAATGCGTACAGCGCCCCCTGTCCGGGCAGGGAACTGGTAGTTGCCACGACACCCCACACGATGCCGCCGTTATTCCCGTTGGCGGAAACCGCCAAGCCCCCTCCCGGATAGTTGGGAGCGGGCAGCGTGCCCTGGTTGGCATCTGGCGCGAACTGGTTGGTGGCAGGATTGAAGTCCCACGCTCGCAGCACATCGCCATATGCCCATATATATAGGATCGGGTCGGCGTTGGTGCGGGCCCAGAAGGCTGGACTGTGGATCTCATAGCATTGGGATTGCCCCGGCCCGGTTCCACAACCCTGGGGGGTTTGGGTGAACGCTTGTACCAGTCCGCTATTGGTACTGGTAAGTCTGCCGAGGTTTGCCCGGTTCATCACGTATACCACTCCGGCCTTGCCGCCCGCCACAGCCAAGGTGGGTACCGCCGTATTGGTGCTGCTAAACAGCAGGATTCCGGCATCGCCCAGATCCAGATCTTCATCGTTCAGGTAAGCGTAATTCTTGGGCGTAAAGGAATCTTCGACCACGCCGCCGCGGTTCAGCCGCAAGGCCGATTCTCCCCAGTTGCCGGCTCCAGATCCGCCGAAGCCGCCGTTGCCGGTCACAGCGTAGATCCCCGTATTGTCCGACGCGGGCCCACGGCCCGACATCCAGATTCCGCCGCCGTGGCCACACTGATTCGTAGGGGGCGCGGTGCCGGAACAGGGCCTTCCGCTTTGGGTTGCATTTTGCGTGCTGTTGAAGACCATTGTCTGGGTGAAGGCTCCGCCCGAGTAGCTGTAGCCGATCAGCCAGCCGTGGTAAGGGTTGGTGACCTCTTGACCGCTTTGCGTGCCAAACGTCAGGTAGACGATGCCATGCGTGGTGTCCTCCAGCAGCGCCGGGCGTTGCAGTTGCTGGCTGGCCATGAAAGGTATGCAAGGCGGTTGAACGGGGACCCCAGTCCCCGAAGTGCAGGGGGTGGTCTGAGAATCGTCGCCCGTGCCCGCCACTGCGCCCACAACCGCGACATTTGTAATCTCGGCTCCCGTCAGGAGGTTGAGGGCGTGCAGCCGATACACGGTAGATCCCGCTTCACTGGTGTAAGTGACTACGAAGAGCGTCTGCGAGTTGGTGTCGATTACGGGTGTGCTCAGAATTCCCACCTTCATGCCGGCAAGAGGGACCGGAGTGCCGAGGGTTACGCTCCACAGCGCGGGCTGGGCCGTGTCGGCGTCGAAGGCATAGACCGTGTTGCGCATGGTAGCCACAAATACCACGTTGTGAAGCGTACCATTGATGGTCAGGCCTTGAACGTAAAGCGGTTGGGCATAGAAGCTGGCGTCCACCGCTTGGGTAAAGAGCAAACCAAAAGTGCTGGAGGACACATTGGAGGGCGCGAGGGTGGTTTCGTGGAGATTCGCGGCAGTGCGGGAATTGTTATATTGGCCCGTTACCACGTTGCCGGTCTGCGCGCGGACCGCGCCCGCCGGAATCATTGGCAGGAGTGCTGCTGCGCAGAGGCAGATGCGATCCGTAATGTGATGCTTCATACTTATAGTTTACATTGGTGCGTGCCCAGGAGTCGAGCGGGACTGCCAAAGAGAGGGGGGGCGTGGGAGGGCCGCTGGGACCAGTACCGGCCACAGTACCGGTAGTACCGGCGCCAATGGCGAGAAAAAGGCCGTTGATAAATCGGCCTGCCGGTTGCCAACAGTTGCCGACCTGCCCCTCAAGAAAATTGATGGACAGTACTATAGCCTACTTGACTTCGACGGCGGGAATGTTGGCGTCGCGCACCTGCTTGTTGAAGGCGGGCAGGTCGCCATCGAGGAGCTTTTTCAGCTTCTCGATCTCGGCGTTGGATTGGGTGGCGATCTCTTCGTAGAACATCTGCTCCTGCCTCGTGGGCGCGGTGTCGCTTTCTTCGACATCGCCTTTCAATGCCGCCAGCTTGTTGTTCAGCTTGATGGGGAAGTTGAGGGCATCCTCACCGGCCTTTAGCTTTGTCTGATAGAGCGCCTCTTCGATCTCGGAGAGCTTCTTGTCGAGATCCTTGGCGGCGCCGGCGACCTTGTCCTCCTTCTGGTAACGCGCAAGCTGCTTCTTAGCCTCGCGGATCTCGACGACGGCCCGATTGACGGCGCTCAGTTTGTCGCGAATTTGCAGCGCCAGCGCGAGCCGGGCGGCATAGTCTTCCGGCCGCGTCTTGACGCGCGGATCGGGCCGCACGGTGAACGTCTGCGTCTGGCTGTGGCCGGCCACCGTGAGCTTCGCGGTGTACTTGCCGGGCGCGGCGGTGGGACCTTCCACGTCGCCCGCCCACATAATCAGACCGGGAAATTTGGTGGCGTCTTCGTAGCGCAGGTTCCAGACGAAACGGTTGAGTCCCGCCTCGGCCGGCAGTTTGTCGGAGCCTCTGGGCCGCCCGAAGGCCGCTTCTTCGGGATCGGCCGGGCCTTCGTCCTTCTTCTCGATGTTGGAGTATCTTTTGACAGGCTTGCCGGCGGCATCGAGGATTTCGAGGGTGACTTCGTCCTTGTCTTTGGGTTTTGAGGCAAGGGAGTAATAGATGGCAACGCCGCCCGCGGGATTCTGGCCTAACGGCCTGCTGGACGGAATCTCGAAGCCGCCGCGCACGCCGCGCACGGCGTCGGAGGGCTGGAATAGGTGCGCCGGCTCCTTGAGGGCATCAGCCGACAACTGATAGAGCAGCGGCACATCATCCAGAATCCAGAACGAGCGCCCCTGCGTCGCGACCACTAACTCCCGCTCGCGTTTGTGGAACGCCAGGTCGGTAATCGGAACCACGGGCAGATTGAGCTGAAATGGCTGCCAATCCGCGCCGCCGTTGAAGGAGACGAACATCCCGGTTTCCGTGCCGGCTACCAGCAGGCCTTTGCGATTAGGATCTTCCCGCACCACGCGCGTGAAGGAGTGGTCCGGAATGCCCTGATTGATGGCCGCCCAGGTCTTGCCGGCATCGTGCGTGGCGAACAGGTACGGCCGGAAATCGTCCCACTTATACATGGTCGCGGCGACGAAGGCGGTTTCGGCGTCGTGCGGCGAGGCTTCGATGGAATTGATCTGAATCCATTCGGGCATCGTCTTGGGCGTGACATTGGTCCAGTGGAGGCCGCCATCGCGCGTGACGTGAATCAAGCCGTCGTCGGAGCCGGCCCAGATCAGACCTTTTTGGAGCGGCGATTCGGCGACGGTGAAGATCGTATCGTAGTATTCGACGCCGCTGTTGTCCTTGGTGATCTCGCCGCCCGCCGGACCCTGCTTGCTGCGATCGTTGCGGGTGAGGTCGGGGCTGATGGGCTTCCAGCTTTGTCCCTCGTCGGCGGTCTCAAACAGAATGTTGCCGCCCGCCCACAGCTTGGTGGGATCGTGCAGGGAGAAGAGCAACGGAAAATTCCACTGGAAGCGGTAGCGCATGCCCTCTGCGCCATAGCCCATGGGATTGTCGGGCCAGACGTTGACGCTGCGAGACTGTTCGGTGGAGTGGTCGTAGCGGGTGAGGTAGCCGTCGTACGATCCGGCATAGACGATCTGGGAATTGCGCGGGTCGGGCGCGATCCATCCGCTCTCGCCGCCGCCAACCGGATACCAGTCGCGCTCACCGATGCCGCGCCCGTCACCGCGGCTGGAGATGCGCACGGTGCTGTTGTCCTGCTGCGCACCGTAGACGTGATAGGGATAATCGTCATCGAGCGCTACGCGGTAGAACTGCGCGGTGGGCTGGTTGTCCTCGCTGGACCAGGTCCTGCCGCCGTTGGTGGAGATGGTGGCGCCGCCGTCGTCGCTTTCGATCATGCGGTCGGGATCGTTAGGCGCGATCCATAGGGCGTGACGGTCGCCGTGGGCGGCGCGGACCATGGAGAACTTGCGGCCGCCATCGACCGACTTCCACATGGACGTGTTGAGCACGTAGACCGTCTCCGCGCTTTTGGGGTCGGCGAAGATGTGCGAGTAATACCAGGCGCGTTGGCGCAGGGTGTTGTCCGAGTTGGTCTTCTGCCACTTCTTGCCGCCATCGTCGCTGCGGTAAACGCCGCCCTCGGCGGCTTCCACGATGGCCCACACGCGCTCGGGATTGGCCGGCGACACCTGCCTTTGCCGCCACTTTCGAAGGTCCAGGGTTTGCGGCGGATCTGCCACAGGGTGGCATAGATCAGGTTGGGGTTGGACGGGTCCATGGCCAGGTCGACGGCGCCGGTGTCGGCATCGCGGTAGAGCAACTTCTGCCAGGTTTTGCCGCCGTTGGTGGAGCGGTAGACGCCGCGATCCTGGTTGGGGCCGAAGAGGTGGCCCAGCGCCGCCACGAAGACGATATCGGGATTACGCGGATGAATGACGATGCGGCCGATGTGATAGGTATCGGCGAGGCCCATGGGTTTCCAGGTTTTACCGCTATCGACGGATTTGTAGACGCCGTCGCCGTTGGCCGCGTTGCCGCGCACGCAAGCTTCGCCCATGCCGGCGTAGACGATGTTGGGGTCGGATTCGGATACGGCCAGCGCGCCTACCGAGCCGCTCTTGAGTTGGCCGTCGGAGACGGGCGCCCAGGTTGCGCCGATGTCGGTGGTTTTCCAGATGCCGCCGCCGGTGGCGCCGAAGTAATAGGTGGAGGGCTGGGTGGTGACGCCCGCCACGGCCACGGCGCGTCCGCCGCGGAAGGGGCCGATGTTTCTGTACTTCAATTCCTTGATGGTGGTGAAATCCACTTGGGCGCACAGGGTGGCGGCCGATAGGAGGCAGATTGAGAGGGTCCGCATAGCAGGGTTATCGTACATCATATTAGGGTGGGCGGGATTTTGGGGCGGAAATTCTCGGCCCGACATCACCTTACCACGACGATGGAAGGAAGACAGGGCGCGCAGCGGGGTCAGCCTTTGTTTTCAGACATCTAGGGGCGGCGCACGCCGCGAACCGAGAGGAAAGGCCGATTGACAATCGGCCTGCAGGTTGACAACCTGCCCTACAGGGGCATTCTACTCGTGGTGCAACGCCTGCATCGGATCGATGCGCGTGGCGCGCCGCGCGGGCACGTAGTTCGCGATCAACGCCACGGTAAGAAGCAACGCGGCCACGCCAGCTATTACGCCCGGATCGAGCGGCGCGACGCCGAAGAGCAACGTGCGTAGGGCCGATGCCAGCACGGCGGCGCCAGCCATTCCGGCCGCTAAACCAATGAGGGCGGTCTTGATACCGCCGCGGATTACCAGCGCCTCGACTTGCCCAGGCGTGGAGCCAAGCGCCATGCGGATTCCGAACTCGCGGGTGCGCTCGGCGACGCCATAGGAGACCACTCCATGAATTCCGAGCGCGGCCAGCAGCATGGAAATGCCCGCGAAAACCGCCAGCAGTACGGTTGAAATGCGCGGCGCAGTGGCGGCCAGCGACAAGTAATCGTCCATGCTGCGGACCTGAAACACCGGCTGGCCGGGGTCGACCGACCACACGGCCTGCTTCACGGCTTTCACCACGGCCTGGGTATCCATGGTGGTGCGTACGGCCAGCGCCATGGCCTTGTCCGTCATCTGCTCGTAGGGCGCGTAAATGGTAGGCTCCGGCTGTTTCTCCAGGCCGTAATGGTGAACCTGGCCCACGATGCCGACGACTTCGCGGAATTGGCCCCACAACCGCATGCGCCGGCCGATCGGATTCTCGCTGGGCCAATATTGGTGCGCCAATGTCTCGTCGATCAGAATCACCGGCGGAGCCTCGTGGCTGTCGCGGTCGGAAAGCGGCCGTCCCCGCAGCAGCGGAATTCCCATCGTTCTTAGATACAGCGGGCTGATGCGCCGAAAGTCGGCGACCAATTCCTGCCCCGCCGGCAGGGGACGCTTTTCGATGGTGAAGTACTCCCGGTCGTTTTGCTGGCCGAGCGGCAGCACATCGCTCAACCCGGCGGACTGCAGGCCGGGTATCTGTTCCACGCGGTCGAGTACGCGCCGGTAGAAGGCGGCCTGTTCGCGATAGTTCTTGTAGAGATTGTCGGTGGGCAGGCGCATGCGAAATGTCAGGACGTGATCGGGCCGTATGCCCGGATTCACGCGTTGCAGGTTTACGAAGCTCTTCATGGCGAGCCCTGCGCCGATCAGCAGCATGCTGGCGAGAGCCACCTCCCCAGCCACGAGCAAACTCCACACCCGCGCCCGGCCCAGCGACGGGGAAGACGCTCGGCCGCCAGACTTTAATGCGTCGTTCACGTCGGCGCCGGCGGCGTGCAGGGCGGGAATCAGTCCGAAAATCAGCGCGGCCCCGGTTGAGATCAGCAGGGCGAAGGCCAGCGCGCGCGCATCCACGCCGATTGCCGGCCGCACGATTTCCGCCCCGGCATCCGCCATCGGCAGCGTATTGGGCAGGACCGCGCTGAGAAGATCGACGCCCCATACGGCGAAGCAGACTCCCAGCGCGCCTCCCGCGAGGCTCAGCAGCAGGCTTTCGCTGAGGATCTGCGCGATCAGACGGCCGCGCCGCGCGCCCAATGCCGCCCGAATCCCCATCTCCTTGCTCCGGCCCGTGACGCGCGCCAGCAACAGGCTGGCCACGTTCACGCACGCCAGCAGCAGCAGCAGCCCCACTGCGCCTAGAAGCAACAGCAACGCGGGCCGGATGTATTCGAAGAGCGCCTGTTTCATCCCCACGACGGTCACGTCCCAGCCTGCCAGCCTGGGCGTCTGCGCGTCGATGCGGCGCGCGACGGTGCTTAACTCGGACTGCGCTCCAGCGATGGTGACGCCGGGCTTCAGGCGGGCGATGACGCCGAAATCGTGGTCCACGCGGTTCTTTGCGCGCAGTTCCGCGACCGGCCATGGCACGTAAAGGTCGCTGGGCAGCGGATGATAGAAATCCGGAGCGAGCACGCCGATCACCGTGTACGGCTCGCTGTTCATGGTAAAGGTTCTGCCGATAATGCGCGGGTCCGATCCGAAGCGGCGCTTCCAATAGCCGTTGGCGAGCACGGCGACCGGGTAACGTGCTTGACCGGCGCCCTCAACCGCCGTAAAGCCGCGTCCGAGAACGGTCCGCGCGCCCAGCATCGATAGAAAATTCGTGGTCACGCGCAGGCCGGTGACCTGCTCGGGCTCGCTGCCCTCACCGGTGACCGTGCCGGTGCCGACCTCGAGCAGCGCCATCTCTTCGAAGGATTGACTCTGCTCCTTCCAGTCGAGGAAGTTCGGCGCGGACGGCCCTTCGCGCTTGATGCCGTCTTTCAAATCCGTCTCCCATATCAGCACCAGGCGATCGGCGTCTGGATATGGCAACGGACGCAGCACCACCGAATTGACCACGCTGAAAATGGCGGTGTTCGCGCCGATGCCCAGCGCCAGGACCAGCAAGGCCACGATGGAGAAGCCGGGGACTTTACACAAGGTGCGCAAGGAGTAGCGCAGGTCTTTTAGGAGGGTGAACATTCCGTTAGCCGAGGTGCAAGCCGAGGGCCGTTCGCGGGACTGGGCAAATGATTGAAGCTATTGACTGCTACGGGGATCGCGGATGGTGTGGGTGTCCGATTGTGGGAATCCTCGTCGAGTTGCGGGTGCGAAGACGAGCTTCCAGACCTGCAGCTCCTGCATCTAAAAATCGGCGCCGTTGAACGTCGGAATGCGCCGCACCCCGTGTACGTTCATCACCGCCACCAAGTGGGCATCGCGCAATACCCGTACTTCGCCCGCCGTCATCAGAGGGCTCAAGCCGAGGCCGTTATCCGCGACTGGGCGTGTGGCCACCGCCCAGAACTCCACGAGGTTTTGCCGCGCAATGCAAAGATCTGATTCTTGCCGCCGGACACCAGCCAGGGCCGTTGAAGCTATCGTGTACTGAGGATGTTCAGGCTGCGGCAAGCGCAGCAAAACGTTGGTATCGACGAGCGTCTCCATCACCGTCCGTGGTCACCGTAGATCGCTTCGCACTCCAGCCACCCATGCCTCAGACCGCCTAGTCCATTCTTCCGGCGATAGCTTGCTTTTGGCGCTTCTTGCCGACACCTGCCCGCTGAGCAAGCCTTGCAGATATTCGCCTACCGACAGCCCCTCTGCTTCTGCCTGCGCCAGCATATCGACCTCAATCTCTGGCGGCAGTTCGATGGTCACTGTCATTGGGGGTGCTCTCAGTTACTAGCGTATCGTGTCCGCATCAAGCTACGGCTTCACCCTCGATGCCAAACCCCCTCCCAGCGTCACTCCAGAAACAGCGGCTCGATGTGGCGGGTGAAGAGATTCTCCGTCACGTTACGCGAGACGGATTCCTCACACGCCACGAGCATGTCCGTGTAGCGCGCTCCCATGCGGGCGGCGATCTTGTAGCCCACATGCAGCAACTGCCGGACGTGCGGATTGAAATCCGGATTTGCCGGGTTGTGACGCACGGCGCCGGCGTATTGCTCTGCACTCCAATCGCGAACCTCGGCGGGAGCGGGCAGCCGGGTGGGGTCGATGTCGATCACCGCGGCGTAAGGTGCACACAGTTCTTGCAGGTGCTCATACGCGCCGGCGTAGATTTGTTTCGCAAGGGCGAGGCCTTCGGGGCCGGCTTCGGCGAGGCCGATCAACTCTTCGAGCCAGGTGGTGCCGGCCGTCTTCAAATGCACGCCGGCGTCAAACTGCCGCAGAGCCCGGCGCATCGGCGCATAGAGCGAGAACTTGTCGCTGCCGGAATGCACGCTCAGCTTCAGGTTGGGGGGCAAGTGGTAGCGCTCAACGGCAGTCGCGATGGCGGCCAAGTCCGCGGCGAATTCCCGCTCGAACTGCTCGACATCTCCCACGTAGTCGACGCCCTTGTTGAAGCGGCCCGTGAATTTCGGTGCGATGGTCTGGATCGGAATTCCCTCGTCGGCGATGGCTGCCAGGATCAACAGCAACTCCGCGGGGGTTTGCGGGCAATCCGTCTCGTCCATCGAGACTTCGGTGACGAATGATCCGGGCGGCTTGCTCTCGACGATGCGCCGGTAGATCTTTGCGGCTTCGCGTACGGCCAGCAGGTATTTGGAGGCCGCGGCCACCGCGCCCGCGGACGCCAGTTCGGGATGGCGGCCGAGAAAGCTCTCGGCGACGTCCTGTGCTACCGGTCGACCGATCACGTGGGCCACATCGATGGTGAAGAAGTCGCTCGATTCCAGAAAGCGATCCACCGTGTCCAGATTGATATGGTCGGCGTCCACGTAGTACGGGCGCGTCCATCCCAATTCGCGCACGGCGGCGTCAGCGGCGGCGCGTGTGCTGGATGGCTGCGAGCCTACTATCAAATGCTCGCGGTTGGATTTGTTCCAGACCGGGACAACGGAAACATCCCGTTCGGCGGCGCGCATGCAGGCGGCCAACTGCGCCTTCGCCTGATGCGCAAAGCGGTCACCGACTCCGAGCGAATACTTGTCCAAAACAACGGGCGTGCCAGTCATTGATTCACTCCGGACGCCAGAAACCCGCCGTCAACTGCGATGCATTGGCCGGTAATAAAGCTGGCCGCATCGGAAGCCAGCAGCAGCGCCGCGCCAATCAGTTCTTCGGCCTGCCCGAAGCGGCCCATGGGCGTGCGCAGTTTCAGCTCGCGGCCCCGCTCGGTGCCATCCAGAAGCTGGGCGTTCAGATCCGTGCGGAAGACGCCGGGCGCGATGGCATTGACGTTGATGCCGTCCCGCGCCCATTCGATAGCCAGGCTGCGAGTGAGCGCCAGGACCGCTCCCTTCGACGCGGCATAGGCGGTAACTTCGTAGAAGGCCACGAAGGAAGTGAGCGAGGCGATGTTGATGATGCGGCCGCAGCGGTTGGCCGCCAGCGGCCGGTAGAACGACTGACAGGTGCGCAACATGCCCGTGACATTCACGTCCAGGATGCGATTCCAGTCGGCTTCGGCGACGTCCAGGGTGGGCTTGCGCTGGGTTTGGCCGGCGGCGTTCAGCAGCACATCGACGCGGCCGAACTGCGCCAGCACGGCATCGCGAAAGCGGTCGATGGAGTCGCGCGAGCCCGCATCGCAGGGGTGGCGCAGCGTGCGGCGGCCGGCGCGCTCGATTTCAAGGCAGGCCTCTTCGATCAACGGCTCGCGGCGGCCAGTGGGCACTACATCGGCGCCCGCGGCGGCCAGGCCGGCGGCCAGTTTGCGGCCGAGGCCGGAGGTGCCGCCGATCACTACGGCTACGCGTCCGGTTAAATCCATCAGGTGTTTGGTGGGCACGATTTTCCTTTCGCGTATGCTCAATCCAGATGCGCGGCCAGCGTGCGCGCGGCCATGTCCGCATCTTTTTCCGGAAGGCCGGCGACACCTGCGATCCAGGCTCCCTTGGCGAAGACGAAGACCGGGCGTCCGGCGTCCTGGCCGAAGTAGCCGCCAAACGAGGGGACCAGTTTGGCGCCCGCCAGCGCTTTGTTCCAGTCGAGCAGAAGGAACGCGGCGTCCTGCGGGTTGGGCAACTTGGCGACGAACATACTGTATTCGATTTTGCCGCGCTTGTAATGCGCCAGCGTGCCTCCCGGCATGAAGGACTTTCCCAGGAGTTGGTTGTCGACCACCTGCGTGTCCGCGCGGTCGGACAAGGGAAGGCGGCGGGATTCGTCCGCGGGCTTGGCGGCCGCGGCTGGCTTGGCCGGTTCGGGTGTGGGCGGTTTCGGTTCGGCGCCGCAGGAGATCAGGATCGCGGCGGCGGCGGTTAGCGGCAGGGCAAGAATGCGCATTCGACCGCAGTATAACGCGCTACGAAGAGCGGGGCTGAGAGCCCCGCGCAGGCCACGGGCCTGCCCCACTCTTAAAGCACTGGTTCGAGTTCTTCTTCCTGGATCAGCGTGGCGTCTTCCAGGGTTTCTTCTTCGGCGGTCCCTTCGGCCAGCATCGCCGTTACATCGGGCTCCGCGACAGGCTCCGGTTCCGGCTTCGGCTCCGCTTTCGGCGTCGCCTTGCGGGCCTTCGGTTTCGCCTTGCGCGGCGCGCGCGTGCGGGTGCGCGTCACGTGCGGCTCGCTTTCGGGGACGCCCGCCGCTTCGCGCAACTCCTTGAAGGAAGCTTCCAGGAAACCCACCATGCGCTCTCCGTCGGGCGCGGCCAGCGCGTCAGTGGTCAGCGCGAAGTAGAGTTTTTGATCGTAGCTCTCGATCGCCACGCTGATGCCGACGTCCATGCCGGTGGGCACGTGCGGATAGCAAGCCACCATGCGCCGTCCACAAGTGTACAGCGGAATCTGCGGCCCCGGCACGTTCGTGCAGACCATGTGGAAGAGGGGGATGGGAGTATTCAGCCAGCCCAAATTGCCCGCCAGGAAAGCCTGCACGGGCGGCGGCAGAAGGCCCAGCCAGGCGAGGCTCAAGCGCAACAACTCCGGGGTGCGCGCGCCCTTCATGGCCTGGGTCAGCTCTTGAATGTGCTTGATGCGGGCGATCGGATCGCGGATGCCCAGCGGCAGGGCCACCAGCATCAACGAAATCAGATTGCCAAAAGCGCCGATGGCCTCTTCCTGCGGGCGCACGTTCACCGGCACCATGGGCCGGAAGAACCGGTTCTTCACGGTTTGCCCGTGCAGCTTGGTATATTTGGCCACCGCGCCGGCCACTACGGTCAGCACCACATCGTTCACCGTGCAGCCGCAGGCCGTGCGAATGGCGCGCGCTTCGGCGAAGGGGAACTCGGTCCAGAACACACGCCGCTCGCCGGAGCAGGGGCGGTTAAAGGGCAAGTGCTCCAGCGGCGACAGCAGTTCGGGCATCCTGTCGACTACCCGTTCGAGTCCCACCGCCGCGACATTGTCGTTCCGCAGCAGGGAGCCATATCCCATCAGTGCATCGCGGACATCCGCCAGCCGTTTGGGGATCTGCGCCAGGCTGTCGGTGAAGGCGTCCACGAAAAGCGAGGCTCCGTCGGGGGGCTTGGGCGGCCGGTAGGCCTTCTTCTTCGGCAGCCGGCGCTCCTCCGGGGACGGGTCCAGCATCACGTTCATCAGCCCGATCCCGGCGACCCCGTCCACGATGCAATGATGCACTTTGCAAATCAGGGCCGAGCGTCCGCCCGACAGTCCATCAACCACGTGCATTTCCCAGAGCGGTTTGTTGCGGTCCAGCAAGGGCGTGAAGATGCGGCCGGTCAGCTCGCGCAACTGTTCGTCGCTGCCCGGCGGGTCGAGCTTCACGTGAAAAATGTGGCGCCGGATGTTGAAGTCCGGATCATACTGCCAGGTAGGGTATCCGATGTTCAGGAAGGGGAACATCACCTTCTCGCGGTAACGGGGGATCAAATCCAGCTTGGATTCGATGGTGGCGACGAAGCGCTCGAAAGGGATAGCGCCTTCGAAGATGCACACGCCGCCGATGTGCAAGGGCATTTCCTTGCACTCGAAATTGAGAAACGCCGCATCCAGCGCGCCGAAGCGGGCCGGGAGTTTGGGAAGCGCCACGAAACTGCCTCCTTTTGGGGAATCGGTAGATTAAGATTATATTGTCTAGTAATCCACGGAGGGATGCAAGGGGCTTGGGCTGCTACGGCACGGAGAAGGTCGCGTCGTCGGATTGGGTGGCGGCGCACGAGAAGTACGGCCGCAACCGGTAGTGACGAAAGTCAGGTTTGTGGGGCGGGCAATCTTGCCAGGCAATCTTGCCCGCAGCCGGCTGTCAGCCGGCTTGGCCGCCTGAAAGGCGGCTGCGGCCAAGATTGGCCGCCCCACAAGTAGTTACTAGTGGGGGCTGGTCTGGTAGTGCAGCTTCAGCAAGTCCACTCCGAAGTCGCCATTGAAGTCGCGCCACACGGAGTGAATGTGGTTGGCATTATTCTGCGTGTCGTCGTATTCGATCAGGAAGGATGCGGTCTGCACGCGATAGTAGTGCGGGTCGCCCTTCTCCGTGCCGCCGGCCCAGGCGAAATAGATATCCTTGCCCGCCTTCTTGATCTGTTCTTCGCGCGCTTCCGCAATCTGGTCCGGCATGTTTCGCGCATACTCTTCGACCAGCGCCATCAGCAACTCGAACTGTTTGGCGTTCATCTTGGAAGCCTGCAATCCGGAGGGCTGGCCCTTCAGCGCGGCCTGGCGGCTGTCGAACGTCAGAATATCTTTGTAAGCTTGCGGGTCGACGATGGCCACCTTGCGCTGTGCCGCGTCGAGCGACTGGATGACGGCGCGGCCCAGGTCTTCCTCGGCCGCCAGCACGCGCAGTCCTTTGCGTGGGCCTTCCCGGACCTCCGCTGGATTGGCGCCGAAGAAACTGGGCGCGCCGGCCACGTGGCCGCCCACCACGGTGTAGTTCTGGCTGAGGTGATGGCCTTCCACGCGATAACCCCAGGTTCCATCGGCCGACGGTGCGCCGAATATGGAGACGAAATACTTCTCCGGATCGCGCTCGGGACCGGTGCCGTGCTCGATGATGCGCAGCACGTCTTCCAGGCTCATCACCGTTTCCGCTTTCAGGTAGCCTTGCTGGCTGAGCCCCGCGCCCAGCAGCGCCGAGGCCAGATGCTTCTGGGCCGGCGTCATCTCGCGCAACGCCAGGCCTTTTCGCTCGATGGGGACGAAGTGCCAGTTTTGACGCTCGTCCTGTTCGAAGGGGAAGGTGGCCTTGGCGCGTTGCTCGGGTGTCAAAGAAGCCAGGAAGCGGTTGGCGGCTTCGGCCATGAGGGAGGAGGAATTCAGGCGGTGATAGGCCGAGGTCAGCAACATGACGCCAATAGCAGCCGCGGCGAGGCGGAAGTGGAAGGACCTCATGGGCACCTCAGCGACGCCGCGAAGGCGTCAGAACGGAAAATCCTTCTTGACCATCTGCACCACCCCGGCCCGCGCGAGGTACGGATGGGGATTCACGGGAGCGCCACCCAAGCGCACTTCGTAATGCAAATGCGGCGCCGTCACGCGCCCGGTACTGCCCACCGCGCCGACCTGCTCGCCACGCCGTACTTCCTGGCCTTCCACAACGGCGTAGCGGGAAAGGTGCGCGTAATAGGTTTCGATCCCACCGCCATGATCCACCACCACCATTTGGCCGTAACCGCTGTTCCAACCGGCGAAAGTCACGATGCCGTCCGCGGTGGTACGCACAGGTGTGCCGGTGGGCGCTGAAATATCCACGCCGGTGTGCATGGCGCCTTCACCGGAGAACGGATCGGTGCGCTCGCCGAAGCCGCCCATCAGGCGGCCCTCCACCGGCCAGATGCTGGGCTGCACGTTGGTGTGAAAGCGGCGTGCGAAGCCGTTTTCGGCGCGATGGTAGCTGCGTAGCACACGGTAGGCTGCAATGGAATCGGAGAACGTGGGCAGCAACCGCCCTTCCGAAGCAATTCCCGCGGGGCCTTCCAGCTTCTGCTTGATGCCGTAGGCGACCGAAACTTCGTTCGCGAACATCTCCAGACTAGCCATCTGCTGGTTGGTCTGGTTGGTCACCTTCTGCAGCCGTTGATAGCGCGTGCGCAAAGCTTCCACTTCACTGCGCAGGGCGTTATAGTTTGCAACCTTCCAGGCCATGCGCGCGTAACTGGATATGAAACCGAAAATCGAGATGCAGCCGAGCAGGGCCAGTGCCATTACGGCGTAGACCACTTTCAATGGGACGCGAACGCGCCGCAGTTTGCCTCGGAGGGAATGGGCTAACACCAATATGAAATAGTTCTGCTGCATAGTCTTCTCTACCGAACCCGGCAAACAGAGATCCCCTTGCCCGGTCCGGAGGGCTATTAGGATTGGCGAAAGGTGAATGTAACAGGACCTACACATCCTTGTCAAGCAAATGTTTGCCTTGCAAGTTGTTGAAAAAATTGGTAATGTTACCGTTTGGACATGTTTTTCCGGCTTCCGGGAGCGCTTTTTCTGCGCAATCTGGTGGAGCGGCGCAGCCTGCTGTTCCAGCTTGTGCGGCGGGATTTCCAGCAGCGTTTCGTGGGCTCGGC
The DNA here is from genome assembly GCA_049520215.1 of Bryobacteraceae bacterium. GTDB lineage: Bacteria > Acidobacteriota > Terriglobia > Bryobacterales > Bryobacteraceae > Bog-159. The sequence goes on from JBEKPZ010000073.1 coordinate 36,543, forward strand.
GGTCGGCTGGATATGGGGCGTCATCCAACCGCTAGTGCTATTGGCGAGCTGGACCTTCGTATTCAGCGTTTGCCTGAAGCAGAAGATGCCGGCCGGCGAGGTGACTGACAACTACCCGCTGTTTCTTTTCGCCGGCATGCTGCCGTGGCTGCTGTTCTCGGAAACCGTGCAGCGTTCGACATCCAGTCTGCTGGAGCAGGCCAGCCTGATCACCAAGACCGTGTTTCCGGCCGAAATGGTGCCGGTCTCGATCTTCCTCTCCTCACTGGTGAGCCACTTGATTGCGCTGGGCCTGGCGGTGGCCGCGGTGGGCATCTGGCTGAACCACATCGGCCCCGGCCTGATGCTGCTGCCGCTGTACATGCTGCTGCTGGGGATGTTCGCCGTGGGCCTCGGGTGGATCCTGGCGAGCCTGCAAGTATACCTGCGGGACACCGCGCAGGTGCTGACGGTGATCCTGACGTTCTGGTTTTGGCTCACGCCGATTTTCATCACCGAGCAGCAGTTCCCGGCGCGGCTGCGCTTTCTGCTGGCGGGCAATCCGCTGGCGTACCTGGTGCGCGCCTATCGCGAACTGCTGCTTTCGGGGCGCTGGCCCAGACTGGATGAGCTGGGGATCATGGCGGTGTTTGCGCTGGCGACGTTCCTGGCGGGCGGACTGTTCTTCAGGCATATGAAGCGCGGGTTCGCGGACGTGTTGTAGCCGATTCCAAGCCTGCCCGGAAGTACTATGATTAAATTCGACGGACGATTTCAAGCTGACGATTGACTAGGGCAGCGGAGGATGATCGTACGTATGCCAGTTCAACTCACGAAACAGGAAGTAATCGAAGAAATGACGCGGCGGCTTGTAGAGTTTTACCGGCCGGCCCGCATCTACCTCTTCGGCTCGGAGGCTCGCGACGAAGCGGGGCCGGATAGCGATCTGGATTTCCTGGTGGTGGTGCCCGACGATACGCCCGAATCGACGATGCGCAGCACCGAGGCGTATTCGCGTCTCTCCGGATTGGGTATGCCGAAGGACGTGATACCGTGGCGGCAGACTGATTTCGAACGCCGGGCGGCCTACGTTAGGGCATCGCTGCCGGCGACCGTGGTCCGCGAAGGAAGGCTGCTGTATGAATCCGCGTGAGACTCTGGTCGCGGAGACGCAGGAGTGGCTTGGCCGGGCGCGAGGGGACTTGGCGGCCTGTGACGCCTTGATCGCGGCCGGATTAGCCGCCGAGGCGCTGTTCCATGCCCAGCAATGCGCGGAAAAGGCGATGAATGCCCTCCTCACCTGGCACCAGGCGCCATTCAAGAAGACGCATGACTTGGACGAACTGAAGCAGTCGTGCCTGCCGCTTGCCACCGGCGCCGCGGATCAACTGGCCACCAACATGGCGTTTCCGCTACCCCGGCGCCCCGTATTCTCCCGAACTAGCGGAGGCGGAAGAAGCCCGGCGCGCAGCCGGAGAATCTTTTGTAAGCGATGGCCGCCCAGCTCGAACCCCTATTCGGCGAAGAGGAATCGCAAAGGGATAGCGAATAGCGAACCATTCGGTAGTGCGCCGGCCCTCCCGAAAGACTGATTGTCCCGCCATGTAGAGTGCGAGACGAACCGGCCGACAGGCGCATATGAAGCGCGGGCTCGCGGACGTGTTGTAATCTCAAGTAGCGGCCTATCATGCAGCCATTCGTCAAGACCATCCATCCGCGGGGCGTGCTGTCATTTGCCCCCGATAGCGAGCCGCTGCCGCTCACTCCTCTGAATGTCTTAATTGGACCGAACGGGTCCGGCAAGTCGAACCTGATTGAGATATTTGAGTTGCTGAAGGCCTTGCCAACGGATCTTGCCGAGGTGATTCGAGATGGCGGCGGTATTGCCGAGTGGCTGTGGAAGGCCGGGGGCAACGGCGCTCGCGCGATCGTCAGCACCGAAATCCAGGTAACCGGTGCCGGACCGCTCCTATACCGGCTGGGGTTCGTAGCAGCCGGCCCGACGCTGGAAATCCTCGACGAGGTGGTGGAACGAGAATCCGATACCTACTACCGGTTCGATACCGGACACCGTGCGACGATAGTCCGTAACATCGACGGCAGAACTGAGAAATGGGAGTTTAACGCCGACACCCAGCAGTCTGTATTGTCGCAGCGGAAGGATCCTGACCTGTATCCGGAAGTGGCCGCAACCGGACGCTTGTTTGCCCGCATTCTGACCTTCCGCGAGTGGAGCTTTGGCCGGTACGTGCCCCTGAGGCAGCCCCAGTCCACGGATTTGCCGAACGACGCTGTTTTGCCCGACGCACGGAATCTCGGTCTGATCTTGAACGCTATCGAGCAGAGTGACGTGTGGACTCGTTTGAACGCCGCACTGCGCCGGTTTCTGCCGCGTTTCAAGCGCCTCACCACGCACGTGCACGGCGGGACTATCCAGATCTTTCTGCATGAGGACGGTCTCCGCACTCCTATACCAGCCACGCGATTGTCCGACGGCACGATCCGGTTTATTACCTTGTTGGCCATCCTGCTGAGGCCCGGCGTCTCGCCGCTCATCTGTCTGGAGGAGCCGGAATTAGGGCTGCACCCGGACGCGCTGACACTCATCGCCGAACTGCTCGTGGAAGCTTCGCAACAGACTCAGATCATCGTGACCACGCAATCCGACGTGCTTGTTTCGGCCCTCAGCGAACATGCCGAGTCCATAGTGGTTTGCGACAACTTGGGCGGCGCATCGCGGTTTAGCAGGCTGGAGAGCGACAAGCTCCGGTTCTGGATGGACAAATACAAGCTCGGCGAGATTTGGCGAATCGGCGAATTGGGCGGCAATCCTTGAAAGGCGTCGCGGTGTACATGGAAGGCGGAGGCAATTCTGCGGATGATAAGTCGCTTCTGCGCCAGGGAATGTCGACCTTTCTCAGTTCCTTGCGAGAGGCAGCTCGACAGAAACGCCTTGGGTGGAAGGTCGTGCCGTGTGGAAGCCGCAACCGTGCACGCGACGCATTCCTCAACGCAAATAAGACTTCACCCGAAGCATTTAACGTGCTGTTGGTCGATTCGGAAGTGCCCGTCGCTCGACTGTCCTCTCCACGGACCCACCTGAAGCAACACGACGGATGGGACCTGACGGAAATCGTTGACGACGCGATCCACCTCATGATTCAGATAATGGAAACCTGGATCATTGCCGATACCGATGCAGTCGCCACCTATTACAGCCAGCACTTTCTGAAGACCGCTCTTCCCAGGGACCAGGATCTCGAAAGAGTCGGGAAGGAGCAAATCTACGGATCCTTGCAACATGCGACACTAAAGACGCAAAAGAGGGAATACAGGAAGATTCGGGATGCGGCCGCTTTGCTAGGGTTGATCGATCCGGTTATCGTCAGACGGCGTTGCCCGTCTTGCGACCGCCTGTTCACAGCCGTGACGCAACGGATCGATGCGGGGTGATCGGGCCATAAAAAGTCAAGCACAGGCGGAAGCCCAAGCTGCCAGTGGGTTTTAAGCCCGCTCGGGATAAGTCCTGCCCCCACAAGCCCGGTTTATTGCCGCGCCGCGAGGCTTTCACAGAACTATACAAAACCCGCGTGCCACGCGCCGCCGTTTTGTTGCATCATCAATAATAGATGTACTCAGCGGGCAAAATCGCGGCGCTGCCGCTCGCCTTGGCGATAGCGGCCCTTGCGCACCCCGCGCTGCAGTTCGCCTTGCGCGATACCGAGGGCACCGAGCACACGCCGCATGAGTGGGCCCAGGCACACGCCGTAGTGCTCTTCTTCGTCACCACGGATTGCCCTTTGAGCAACGGCTACGCGCCGGAGATGAACCGCATCGAACAGGCGTACGCTCCGCGGGGCGTGCTTTTTTACGCGGTGCAGGGCGATACCACGATTCCCGACGAAGAAGTCCGCCGCCACGCGCGCGAGTTCGCGTACCGCTTCCCCGCCCTGCTCGATCCGCGGCAGATTCTGGCCCGCCACACCGGCGCTACGGTTACGCCCGAAGCCGTGGTGCTGTCTGGGGAAGGCGCGGTGCTGTATCTGGGGCGCATCGACAATCGCGTGGAGGACTTCGGCAAGACGCGCATCGCGGCCACCGAGTTCGATCTGCGCGACGCGCTGGGCGCGATCCTGGCCGGGCGGCCGGTCCCGCATGCGCGCACCCGCGCGCTGGGCTGCGCCATCACCAATGGGCATTAAGGGAGGGACGGCATGAGATTATTGGCAATCCTAGCGGTAGCAGTCGCGGCCCACGCCGCCACGCCCACATTCAACAAAGATATCGCGCCGATTCTGTATCAAAACTGCGCGACCTGTCACCGCCCCGGCGAAGTCGCGCCATTTTCACTGCTCACCTATGCGGATGCCGCCAAGAAAGCCGGCCTGCTCGCCATCGTCACCGGGAAGCGCGTCATGCCGCCCTGGAAGGCCGAGCCGGGCTACGGCTCCTTCGCCAACGAGCGGCGGCTTTCCGAACCACAGATCGCGCTGATTCGCGATTGGGCCGAGGCCGG
>JBEKPZ010000074.1:0-25688 GCA_049520215.1 Bryobacteraceae bacterium
CATTTGCCCGGCCCGTCGTATTCATCCACCGACGGAATATTACGCACCGTGGCTTTGAACTCCTTGATGCGCGCATCACAGGCCGGATCGTCCGCCAGGTGTGCCATCACGAACTTGCCGCCGCCTTTCTCCGCCGTGATGTCGCTGAGAATGGCGTAGACCTCGTCCATGGAATTCGCCAGCACGGTATTATCGCGAAGCCGCTGTTTGGCCTTCGCATACAGGTCTTTCTGCATGGAATCCAATGTGGCCGCCAGCTTCTCCGCCGCCGCGGTTTGGGGAATGATTTCCTTCGCGCCGGTATCGCGGCGCTTGATCACCATGTTGCCGCTGGCCACATCTCGCGGCCCCAGCTCGAAGACCACCGGCACACCGCGCCGTTCCCAGTAAAAGAACTTGGCGCCTGGCGTCAGCCCCTCGCGCGCATCTAAATGTGCCCCCAATTCAACGGCCAGCCGGGCCGCCACTTCCATCACCCGCGCGCGCTCTTCATCCTTGCGGTAAATGGGCACCAGCACGGCCTTCCGTGGCGCAACCTTGGGTGGCAGCACCAGGCCCTTGTCGTCGGAATGGGTCATGATCAGTCCGCCGATCAGCCGCGTGCTGACGCCCCAACTGGTCTGCCAGACATAATCCAGCTTGCCTTCGTTAGTCTGGAACTGCACATTGAAGGCTTTGCCGAAGTTCTGTCCCAGGTCGTGGCTGGTTCCGGCCTGCAGCGCCAGGCCATTCTGCATCATGGCTTCGATGGAATACGACCGCAGCGCCCCCGCGAACTTTTCCGCTTGCGTCTTGGCGCCCTTGATCACAGGCATGGCCATTACATCCTCGGCCACTTCGGCATACAAATCCAGGATGCGGAACACCTCGTCCAGCGCCTCGGCGTGATTGGCATGCGCCGTGTGGCCCTCCTGCCAGAGGAACTCCGTGGTGCGCAGAAACATGCGCGTGCGCAGCTCCCAGCGAATGATGTTGGCCCATTGATTGACCAGCACCGGCAGGTCGCGATAGCTCTGAATCCACTTCGCGAAAAAGTGGCCTACGAGGGTTTCCGAAGTGGGGCGAATGACGTACGGCTCTTCGAGTTTCTTGCCGCCTGCGATAGTGACAATCGCAAGTTCCGGCGCGAAGCCTTCCACGTGCTCGGCCTCCTTTTCCAGGAAGCTCTGCGGGATCAACAGCGGAAGATAGATGTTCTGATGGCCGGTAGCCTTGAAGCGGGTGTCCAGCTCGCGCTGCAGGATCTCCCAGACGGCGTAGCCGTTGGGCTTGATGACCATGCAACCCTTGACGATTTCGGCCGGCTCGGCCATATCGCCCGCCAGGACGACGTCCTGATACCAGGCGGCGAAATCTTTTTCTCGGGAGGTAATCGGGGAATCTGCCATGAGTGTAATACTCTAGTGTAGTGCGTCGCGCAGATCAACGATTATGTGCACACCGTGGGGCGGGCTATTCAGCCCGCGGACCCGCTCTCTAGCGGGTCCAGCCGCCTGAAAAGGCGGCTGCGGCCAGGATTGGCCGCCCCACATGGGCGTCTGAATACTCTCCGGGATTTAGGACGCACTACACTAGTTTGGCAGACCCGGCGGCCGCGGTTCAGGACAGGAATTTCTGCGCGGCGGGCGCCGGCAAAAGCGCGCGCAGCGGCATTGACGCCGGCTTGGGCAGCATGGCGGCCAAGTCCGCGAAGCGCCGGTCGCAGAGACTCCGGGTGGCATAGCGGCGAGGCAACGCGTCGAAAACCACCGTGTCGCCGACCGGCAGCGGCGCAATGCACGCTTGGACCTTGCGGAAGTCTTGGATCGCCAGCTTCCGTCCATCGATGGCGCGCGCCAGGATCTCGATATCGGACTCCGGCGCGGCGCAGACGGGGCTCGCGGCTCGCACCAGTTCCTCGTTCTGCAAGTATGTTCTGGTATGCACCATGAGGAGATCTTCCATCTCGTGTTGCCGCAGCTTTTCTGTCATGCGCCGCATCAGCACGTACCCCACTGGAATCACCACCGTGGCAATCGCCAGCACTGTCCCCATCATGATCCCGTTGTGACGCTGGAAAGCCAGAAACAGGCTGGCCATCGCCGCCAACAAGAGCAGCGACCCCTTTTGCATGAGTTGGATCTTGAGGAAGTTTCCCTGAATTGCACCGTTCAATGTCATACCCGATCCGCCCCCTTCAATGCAATTCTACGAGATCACAGCGGCAGCCGCGAGTTCCACCAGTACGGGGCAAAGTACCGGACCGTGGCAAACCGGGCCACCGGTTAATGGCGGCGATTGTGCGGCGACAAAACGATGTAGTCGGTACCTATTGAGGCTCACACACTACAGTGATAACCACGGGTGGGGCGGGCGCCCTCGCCCGCGTCGGACCCCTGGTCCGACGGCCGAGCCAGGAGGCTCGGCGCGGGTCCGGGGACCCGCCCCACATTACTTGTTTCGTCCTGGCAGCAGGTGCGCCGGCCCGTCGCCGCTCAGACGGCCAGCCGAGCGGATGATGGCTGTCCGAGCGGTCGAGGAAGGCGATCGGCGCGGACGTGTCGACGTAGCACTCAGTCTTTCGCGCCATAGACGATATCGTCCACAGAATGGCTGGAGCGAGGGTCGCCAGATTCGACGAAGCCGGCGTATCGCATCCAGGGAGCGCCGGCGACGGACGGAAGCGCCTGACCTAAGGCCCGCGCCTCCTTCTTGGCGAGTTTGTATTCCACTTCGTCGAGGCTGACCTGCTTACGGATCATGTCATCATTCCTGTGCTTCTTATGATGACGCATACACCAGATACCCCCCATTCTCAAACACCGGCGCGGCGTCCGGCAGGCGATTGCGCGGCGACAGAACGATGTAGTCGATACCTAAAGGGCGGTAGCGCGCAACGTCGCGCGGGTCGAACGGGGCGGCCAGCACTTGCTGCCAGCGCGTCCACCACTCGACGCCGAGATCGGTCAAATAGTTGACTTGACCGCCGCCTTTCCAATCCACATAAACGGCGCGCAGAGCCTGGCTGCGGAAGATGCCCGGCTGCAGTTGCCTGCCCGCATCGGCGAACAGAAACACGGCTTCGCGCGGCGTGGATGCGCGCGCCCAGGCCGACAGTTGCGCCAACTCCGGCGTGTGGAGGCGGGGATAGGTGCGCACGGCGCCGAGGGTGGGGACCAGGAAGAACGCGGCTATCGCCACGCCGGCTAGCGCAGCCGCGCTCCAGCGGAACTTGCGCGCTTCGGCGAATGCGGCGAGGCTCGCGCCGGCGGCCAGCAGTGCGGCCGCCAATGCGCGGTTCCAGGAGGGCATCACGGTGACGCTGGTATTCAGCGGAACCAGGTACAGCAGCGCGAACCAGGCGAAAGCTTCCAGGTAGCGCCGCATTTGCGCGGCCATAATCCCGGCCGCTGCGGCGGAGAACTCCGCGATGACGGTGACGAACAATAGCGCACGCATGGGCTGCAATTGCGGCAGCAGCACCCACTTCATCTTTTCCAGCAGAATGTAGGAAACCGGCACGCTCAGGATACCCACCAGCGGCAAGCCGAGCAGGAAATATCGCAGGTCGGGTGGCGTCCTTTTGCGCAGCCGCGCATACGCCAGTAGCGATGCGGCATACAAGAGTAGATAGTGCGGCAGCCAATCCCGCCACCACTCGGAGATCCACGCATAGGGTGCGCGCATGCGCTGCAGGCTCTCGAGCGACGGAGCGATCCGCGAGAAGAAGAGTTGCGCTTCGCTGGCGCCTTCCTGATAGCGGGCGCCGATGGCCAGCACGATGCACGCCGCCGCCAGCGGCACGAACGCCTGGAATCTGCGTCGCGCCACCGCTATAACCAGGTACACGCCCCAAAACGGAATCACCGTGGGCGGATGCATCAGAAACGCGAGCGAGCCGGCGATTCCGGCGGCCAGGTCCCAACCGTGCGCGACGAGTCCGATCGCCAGAAACAGCAGCGGCACGGCGAGCGAGCGCGGGTCCGGCTCGATTTCGAACGAGAGCACGGCCGGGCCGGCAATGGTCGCGCCTAACGAGAGGGCGCCCGCCACCAGCAGCGAGGCCGGCGCCGAGAATCCCAGCGCGGCGGCCATCAGGTACAGGCCCCAAATCCCCAGCGCACGCGTCGCGATCTGCTGGCATTGGAGCACCTCGCGAAAACCCAGGCCGGTGACGCGGGCGAGGCCGCGCGCGGCTTCGTCGTACAGGGTGAACGACACGTGCGGACGCTCGACCAGCATGTCGCGCCGCAGCACCGCGGGGTCGCGCAGATGCTCCAGGATGGGGACGTAAATCTGGGTATCCTGCTGCAGCCAGGTGTGGCCTGGAAACTGAAACCAGCTAAGCGCAGTCAGGGCCAATATCCCCGCCGCCACCGCGACGTTCTTCATTGGGCGGGCGTCTTCTCCAACTGCTGCTTGATCCAGACGCGCGCGGGATCCAGGCGCACGGCCTTCTCAAACGCCTGGCGCGCCTCGGCATTGTGATGCTCCTTGCGCAAGGCCAGCCCCAGCCATAGGTAGGCTTCGGCGGAGGAGGGGTCGAGTTCCGCGGCCTTGCGAAAATCCGGCATGGCGACGGGTGGGCCGCCGCCTAGCGCATCCGGCAGATAGTAGTTCCCGACGCCGCGCGCCAGATACGCTTGCGGCGATTTCGGATCGAGTTCCAGCGCCTTGCCGATGGCGTCGCGGGCGCGTCTGCCATAGGAGAACGCGAAGAGCACATTCGCCGGAACCACCTGGCCGCAGAGAGTGCCCAAGACGCGATAGTATTCGGCGTTCTTAGAGTTGATGGCGATGGCGCGCTCGGCGGCCTGAATGCCGGATTCCGCCGTGTGCTCGGCGCCGCCCTTATCGTGCAATTCCAACGAGATTTCCGCCAGGTACGAAGAGGCCAGCGCCACGCGGTATTGCGCATCGGCATCGTGGGGCGCTTTTTGCGCCAACGCCGAGAGCTCGGAGATCTGCTTTTCGAGCGCGGCACGGTCCTGGCGGTCGCGGGCGGTCTCCAGCGCGCCGGGCGCCGCTAGCAGGGCAGCTAGGAGGAGGATTGCAGCCATCCCTTCCATTACAGCGCAACTGGAGGCTCACAGGCTGAGGTACTGTCCTAAGGTCGCGCCTGGAATAGCGCATACCGCGTCCGTGTGAGGATCGGTGTCGTCCAGCGCAGGAACAGCGGAGTGACGGCTGAGGCGAAAGCGCTCGCGTTGATTTCCGTGGAATGCCTGCAAGCCTCGATTCGCTGGCATAAGATAATGCCGGCCAACAGCCGCTACGGGGGAACGGGCAGAGGGTTCCACGACGGTTGCGGATTCAGATGCCCCGAAGAGGCGAAGGAGAGAAAGGAAGAGAATTCTTGGAAAGTTGCAACCTTCTGAGGAACGGCGTGTTCGGAGTATACTCGATACAGCGGGAAAAGCTCTGATGAATCAGCACCAGTGGGTTCATCCGCCTTAAGGAGGCCATAATGGTGCAGCACCCGACGGCGTTTCGCCTTAACCTTCTCACAGCGCTGGCGATTCTCATGCCGTGCGTCGCCGCCGCGCAAGCGACGGCCTATGAAACTATCTACAGTTTCCAAGGCAGCCCTGACGGCGCGGACCCAAGTGGGGCGGTGGTGATCGCTAAGGACGGCGCGCTCTATGGCACCACTTACGCCGGAGGCACATCCGGCCTCGGCACCGTCTTCGTATTAACGCCCGCTACGGGAGCACCCTGGACGGAAACCGTGCTCCACAGTTTCAGCGGGCCCGACGGTTCATCCCCCACCGCAGGTCTGGCTTTCGGCAGCCCAGGAGTGTTTTATGGAACAACCTCAAGCGGCGGAAGCGGCGTAGGCACAGTCTTCGAACTCGCGCCGCCTTCCACCGCGGGCGCTGCTTGGACCGAGACGGTCCTGTACACATTCACTCCGGCCGGCTATACCGGCGCCAACGAGACCCCTCTTGGAGGCGTGCTGATTGGCCCAGGCGGAACACTGTACACAACGGCTTCGGGAGGCAGCACATCCATTATGGGAACGGCGGTCGCGGTGGCGCCCCCCGAGACGCCCGGAGGCAGTTGGACCGGATCCGTCATTTTCGTCTTCAACCTTCAGTACAGCGGCGTCGGCGGACTCCAGCCTGAGGCGGGCTTTGTATCGAAAGGCGGATCTTTGTTCGGGACGAGCGCGCGCGGGGGCGGGGTCGCGGGCTTTTTTTGCAACATTGGCTGCGGTGAAGCCTATGAACTGACGCCTCCAACAACGTCGGGCGGAAGTTGGCTATTGACGACGATCCACGATTTCGAGGGATCTCCTAGCGATGGCGGAATTCCTCACGCAGCTCTCACCCTTGGTCCGGACGGAGTACTCTACGGCACAACGGTCTATGGTGGCTCCGGGTCGGCCCAGTGCGACACGACCGGGGCCGGATGCGGCACTGTCTTCCAGTTAACCCCGCCGACAGCGCCCGGCGGGAACTGGACGGAGTCCGTGATCTATAGCTTCACGGGGACCAACGGCGATGGAGCCTATCCGGGCGCAAGCGTGGTCGTGGGTAAGAACGGAGCGCTCTATGGCACGACCCCGAACGGTGGGAGGTTCTTTAAAGGTACCGTATTCGAGCTGACGCCGCCCGCCACGCCGGCCGGTGTCTGGACGGAGACGGTGCTGCACAGCTTCTCGGGCGAGAATGGCGACGGTTCCGGGCCTGCGGCTGGCCTGGCACGGAGCTCGACCGGTGTGCTCTATGGCACGGCATCGGGGGGCGGGACGGCGGGAAACGGCACCGTATTTGCCATCAAACCCTAACCGCCGGCGATGATACGAGCCCGGAGATTATAAACATCGTACGCCCGAGGTAACGATGAATATCCAGCAAACTGGCCCCAGTTGCTAAATGGGCCACGCCCGGGGCCCTGTGCGCGAGCCAACTCGACCACTGAACTAGACAACCCCAACCCCAACGGCACCCTCCCGGAACCTACAGGCGTGGTCGGGGCATTTAACGCACCAGTACCCGAACCCGGCACGCTGCTTTTACTTGCCGGTGGTTTGGGAGCGTTGGCGATACGCTTGGCGGGCCGGGTACACAGGTCTTGACCGGCGAATAAATCTGCTAAACCGCGCTACATTGGCGACGCCAGATTTCGAGCAGTAAGCGCGTAATCGAACGGCCGATTATTCACGATGCCTCGCACTGAAGGGATCAAGTACTGTCGCTGTTCCTGCGCGGCTCGAGAAGGCAGAATAATCCCTATCTCGATTTAACAGCTCCCTTCGATCCCCTTAGATCAATGGGTCCGACGTGAATATATTCCAGATAAAGAGTGCCTATTATGCGGCGAAGACATCGGAGCGCTGCCAGGGTGCGCCTCATGGCCCACATCTATCGCCGATGCGTGGGACGTGAGGACAAGGATTCTAGAATTGCAAGCCAAAAGTTCCTTAAGTTCCCAGACGTGATCGGCGATCCCGGCTTCCATGGCGGGCGTGATGCGGAGGCCCTGACGAATACGGCAGAAGTTGTACCAAGCGAAATGCAGGCAGTAAATCCCCGCGAGTCACTCAAGCCCGCCTCGCCCTAATCCGCTGAAAACAAAAGCAAGGCACAGCCGGCCCCCCAGACCTCAAGAAACTCCCGTGCTACCCTGGTTTCGGACAGAGAATATCCACCCCCGAAAAGGCTCTCCGCACTCGCCGCAAGGTGTTCTGCCGGGAGCCCCCTCGTTCTTTGACAACCTCAACAGCGGCCGGCGGCGATTAATCGCCAGCCAGCCGCTCCCAACGCAACAAATGCAACCGGATGCAACATGAAATCGAAAAACCCTCGCCGCGTAACGACCCCGGCGGGGGCGAGGCCTGTCAGGCCAACCCGGCTCGCACCACATCGCCAGAACGCAACGAAGCGCAACACAAATCGCAAAAACGGCCACGCCGTAGCAGCGCCCAGGCGCCGCAGCCCAACCATCGCACATTACGAAGCAAACCCAAATCTCCCAACCATGCAATGCCAGGCGAAACTTTAGCTAAGCGAGGCAACTGTCACAAAATAAGATAATTATGACCCCGGATTTTAACCATTGGTTTCGTTCGGCAGATTTCTGCGGGGCCGCGACTACGTGCACAAAAACGCCCTGTTCTGCACAACCCTGCACAACGAAAACACGCCGGCACCAGGACGGCCTACCGCCCCGGGGACGCTCCTTTTCCGCCCAGGCCCGACGCGCCCCAACCCGACCACAGCCCTACTCCGTCCGGTCCGAAGCCCAATGCCGCGGCGGTGGGGCGGACCCAGGTCTACGCAGATCAACCAAAAGAGGCGGCCTGAGAGGCCGCCGCAGGCCGGGGGCCTGCCCCACTAGGAATCCAACGCGCGCGCCACAAAGGGTTAACATGATGGAGTGATGGTCCGCTGCCTATTTCTGCTGCTCGCCGCGCTCCCCGTTTTCGGCGCCGAGGCGACTATTCAGGACCGTGTCCAATTCAGCCAGGTTTTCGGGGAAACGCGTAACTTCCGCATCTTCCTGCCTCCCGGCTACGACACCTCCGGAAAGCGCTACCCGGTGATCTACTGGTTTCACGGCTGGGGCGAGCGCTTCAACAAACCGGTCGACGACCCGCCCAATCGCAATTACGATTCCGGCACGGATTATGGCGGCGACAACATCGCCAACTTCGTCGGGGGCCACGACGTCATCGTGGTGAAGGTGGACGGCTTCAACCCGCGCTTCGCGGGCGACAATTACAAGCGGCCGTACAATATCGGCCCGGTGGAAACCAGCCGCCAGTTTCCGTTGTACTTCCCCGAGCTTGTCGATTTCATCGACGCCAACTACCGCACTATCGCCGACCGCGAACATCGCGCCACGGCAGGCCTGTCGATGGGCGGATTCATGTCTTTCTGGATCGCCGGCAAATACCCGCACCTGGTGTCCAGCGCGTCGAATTTCATGGGGTCTTCGGAGTTCTTCGTGGGCCCGCGCGACTTCCCGGTGGAATACCGCCACGACGAGATGTACGGCAACTACGAGGGCGTGCGCACGCGCCTGGTGACCGGCGCGCGCGATTTCATCCAGTTCTACCACCGCCAGATGAACGCCATCTGGAAATACGCGCGCGACTGGCACGAGACCGAGGATTTCGACTTCGATCACGGCACGCCCGGCATGGCCAAGACGCTGGAGTTTCACATGAATGCCTTCGCGCACCCGGCGCCGCGCCCCGCGGTTTGGAACCATGCCGACGTCTATCCGAACTTCACCATTTGGGGCTGGGAGGTGGCCTCGGACCGCAAGCAGCCGGGCTTCACCGCGCTCTGGAATGTCTCGGCCGCGGGGTTCCGCTCGTCGGTGCGCGAGTGGCTGCCGGGCGGCGCCACGATTCCGGGCGTGAAACTCTCCATCGAAACCGACAAGCTGTATCCGCCGCGCAAGCCGCAAACCGTTACCATCGTCCGGCTGCGCGACGGCAACGTGCGGCGGCAGACGATCGCCGCCGGGGCCGATGGCCGCTTGAGCCTCGACCTGGACGGCGACGAATACGAAGTGGGCATTTCAGCCGGACCGGTGCTGGCGCTCTCGGGATACCAGTTGGATGGCGCCGCGTGGGCCACCGCGGGCGGGGCGGTGCGCACGCGCTTGCGCATCTGGAACAAAGGCGCCGCGCCGTCACGGCCGGCCACGTTGCGGTGGCTCAGCCCCAACCCCGGCGTGGATCTGGCGCCGATGTCGTCGGAACTGCCGGCCATCGCGCCCGGCCAATCGACGGAAGTTGCGCTGATAGTGACTGCCAAGGATCCGAAGCGGGCCGTGGTGAAGATCGTAGGGGTGCAGGGCGACACGCGCCTGCCGGTCGAAATTCCGCTGTTCCCGCCCACCCAGCCCTTTACGGATTTCCGCATCGTGGATGGCCAACAAGTTCGCATTTTCCAGCACGCCACCGAGAAGGTGCAACTGACGCTGGGCGATGGCAATGGCGATGGAAAGGCCAATGCAGGCGAGAGAATCGCGATTCTGCTTCCGGAGGACGACGTTTACCGCGCCGCCGAACTGTTCACCAACGACTCCTGCGTGGACAATACCCTGCGGGCCTTCGACGATTGGAGCGACTACGATCATGTGGGCGCTTCGGCCAAATACTCGCTGCCGCTGATCAAGCCGGACTGCCCGCCGGGTCACGTGATTCATGCGCTGGCGCGGGTGTTGCTGCCCAATAAGCCGAACCATATCGTGCGATTTGCGGCTATCGAGTTTGCGGTTGAGAAGTAGGGTGGGCAGGGCGCTAGACTAAAGTGATGAAGCAGAGCATCGTTCTGGCGTTGGCCGTCCTGGCCGCGCCGGCCCTTCGCGCGGACGTCACCATCCGCTATCAATCCGAATTCAAACCGTCGGCGGCGTTGCAGCCCATACTGGGCCAGTTCATGAAGGCGGCGCAGGCCGGGTCCGAGCAATCGGTCCGCATGAAAGGGAGCAAGGCGTACACCACCGCCGGCAACTGGATCCAGATCTTCGATTTTGTGAAGGAGGAAGTCACGCTGATCGATCCGGCGCACAAGACTTTCGCTACCTTGCCCGTATCGCAACTCGCCGACAAAATGGCGGGCGCCTTGCCCCAACCGGCGACCGCGCAATCGCCCGAAGTCCAGCAAGTCTTGGCCTCGATCAAGAGCCACGTCGACTCCAAGGCGACTGGCAAGACCGCCGAGATTCAGGGGGTCCAGGCCGAAGAGCGAGAGGTGACCATCACCATGGACCTTCCCATGCCGGCGTCGATGAATCAAACCGGCCCCAGCGTGAGACTGGTGATGCACATTTGGACGCCGAAAAAAGAGGAAGCCTTGCGCGTTCCGGCGATACGGGAGTTGACTGGCTACCAGGCCTGGCAGAAATATGTCATGAACCCCGCGGGCATGCTGGACAAGATCTTCGGCAAGATGCCCGGGATGTCCAACACCATGGGTCCCCTGTTCGACGAGCTATACAAGAGCCCGTCGGTGATTCTGCGCATGCACATGGAAATATACATGCCTTTGTTGGCGGCATTGGCCAGGCCGAAGGTGGGGCAGGGCCAGGCGGCCCCGGTGATCGACCCGGACGCTCCTTTCATGGAGATGAACCAGGAAGTGGCGGAGCTTTCCAGCGCTCCCGTGGACGCATCTCTGTTCGAGATACCGAAAGACTATGCGGCGGTCCCGGCCGACGATATGATTCGGGAAATGGTGAAGGCGCAGACCGCTGCCATGGCAGGCACGCCGAAGCCGGCCGAACCGAAGTGAGAGGCGGCCTGAGAGGCCGCCGCAGGCCGAGGGCCTGCCCCACTTCATTGGTTCTGAAACCACACAATCGCGTCGGCGCGGATGACCAGGATATCGGGACGCGCATCGCCGTTCCGATCGTTCATGTGCAGCGCCCGCGCGAAAAGGATGGGCCGCCCTTCGGCGACGACTACCGGCCGAAACCGGCCGTCGCCTTCGTTGTACAGCACCAACAGGCGGCCTCGACCGGCTTTCTCGGCGATCAGGATATCGGGACGCCCGTCGCCGTCGAAGTCGGCTGTTTCCAGGCTGCTCACCTCGGCCAGATCCGGCACGCCTTCGATGCGGCGCTCGATCCACAACTGGCGCGGATCGGCGGGCGGTTCGAAACGCGCCAGGCGCGCCGGCTGCATTGCGCGCTGCGCGGCCACCAGTTCCGGCGCCGCGCCCGAGAGCGGACCGTAGCTCGACCGCAGCATGGCCGAGTCCGGCGTTTTATTCCATAGTACGATGGCAAACAAATGCCACGGCAGTTCGAAGCTCTCCGGCGACCGGATCCAGTACATGCCCGCCAGTATATCCGGCCGTCCGTCGCCATCGATATCCGCCATGCGGAGGCCGCCCTGGTGCGACGGCGAATAGAAGGAATAAACATCCTGCGAGGGCCAGCGCGCCGTGGGATCGGCTGGGATTTCGTAGAAGCGCACCTGTGCGCGCTTATGGATCAGCAGGACCCCGCGATGGCCGAGCAGGGTGGCGGGCAGCATATCCGGCGCGTCGACGCCGGTATCGATGACGTGGCGCGTCCACTGGGCGCCAGACCGCGGCGCGCGATACCAGACCAGATCGGATTCAGGGCCGCCTTCGTTGACGACAATGTCCAGTTTGCCGTCGCCATCCACGTCCAGCAGGCAGCCGCCTTCGGCAAACGCACGCCCGCGACCGCGGATGACCTGATTATTGCCTTGCGGCAATCTCCTCCACAGAAGCTGGTCGCCCCAGGTAACGAGCGTGCGCTCCTTTAGAGCGTATCCTGTTACCGCTTCGTTACGCAACTTTTGCAGTGCGTGCTCGGAAAACCGCGGCGGCTGGCCAGCCAGGACGCCGCTCGACAGGGTGGCGAGAAGCGCACAGCAGAGCGTTCGGTGCATGGTGCTATTGTAGTCTGCCATGCGGCGCGAGCGGCCATAACTCGCGCTACGCTGAGCGCATGGGGCACTACCCGTTCACTTTGTTCAATGGCATTACGCTCCTGGTGCTGGCGTTGACCCTGGCGGTGGCGTGGCGGCGCTGGCGTGGGTCCCTGGCCGCCAACTGGCCGCTGGCTGGTTACGCGCTCATCGCGGGGTACACGCTGGGCTTTTCCGGCGGACTCAATCCTTACTGGGTGACGGCGGGGGCGGCTTGCGCGGTGGCGATCCGCCTTGGTTTCTTTCCCAGGCAGATGCGATGGGTGGAAGCGATCCCCCTGGGGTATGTGGCATGGCGGTGCGTAGGGTTGCTGTTGATGTGGTGATTCAGCCGGGATGCACCTTCTCGTGTCTGTCCAGCATCTCGACGAACTGGCGGATGCGCCGCGCGCGTGTCTCGGGTTTTTTGGCAGTTTGGATTCGCCAAAGAACGGCATAGCGATTAGCGCGGTCCAAAGTGCGGAAGAAGGCGTTGGCCCGCGCGTTGCGATCGAGGGCGGCCTGCAGATCGTCCGGCACTTCGGCGCTACCGGGCGAATCGTAGGCCGCATCCCATCGGCCATCCTGTTTGGCGCGCTCGACCTGTTGCAGCCCGGCGGGCTCCATGCGGTCCGCTTTGATGAGGGCTACGGCTTTCTCGCGATTCACTTTGGACCAGATGCTTTTGGGGCGGCGCGGAGTGAAGCGCTGCAGCCAGGCGTGTTCGCTCTCGGGCTTCTTTTGAGCGTCGATCCAGCCATAACAGAGGGCTCCTTCGAGCGCTTCGGCGTAGGAGAGCGACTGGATGGGAGAACCTTTCTTGGCGAGGCGCAGCCAGACGCCGGCCGATGTCGCGTGGTTGGCGGCGAGCCAGGCTGCCCAGTCGTTCGGGTGGGGAAAGAGGAGGATGGCGTCCAGATCATTTCTCCACGGGCAGGCCGGCCTGTTGCCAGGCTTTCCATCCGCCATCGAGCGAAATGGCATCGGTATAACCCATTTTCTGCAAGTTGTCGGCGGCCAGCGCGGAGCGGAATCCGCCGCCGCAGTAGAGCACCAGGCGGGTGCTCTTGTCCGGCACCTTGGCCTCAATATCGCGCTCGATGATTCCCTTCCCCAGGTGCACCGCGCCAGCCGCGTGGCCGGCGGCCCATTCGTGGTCCTCGCGGACGTCAATCAGCAGGTGCGGCTCGCCCGCGGCCTGCATCTTGCGGTAGCCTTCGATATCGATTTCCTTCACGCGCGATTTCGCGTCATTGACTATCGCCAGGAACCCCGCACTATGAACCATATTTACTCCACCCTCCGGATTTGGCCGCCTACGCGGGCCAGTTTCGCCTCGATTTTCTCATAGCCGCGGTCGATGTGGTAGACGCGGTCGATGACGGTCTCGCCGCGCGCAGCCAACGCCGCCAGGACCAGCGACGCGCTGGCGCGCAGGTCGGAAGCGATCACGCCCGCACCGGTCAGTTCGGATGGTCCGGCCACGATGGCCTGGCGGCCTTCCAGCCGGATGTTCGCGCCCATGCGGGCCAACTCCTGCGCGTGCATGAAGCGGTTTTCGAAAATAGTCTCGACCACGATGGCGATGCCCTGCGCCTGGGTCATGAGGGCCATGTATTGCGCCTGCAGATCGGTGGCAAATCCCGGGTATTCTTCGGTGGTCACGTCCACGGATCGCAGGCGCTTGGGCGCGCAGATCTGCACGCTGGTGGCGCCGGTCTGGGTGACTTCGGCGCCGGCCTGCAGCAGCTTGGCCGCCAGCGCGCCTACGTGTTCGGGCACGCAATTGGCGATCGTCACATCGCCGCCGGTGATGGCTCCGGCGATGAGGAAGGTTCCCGCCTCGATGCGGTCGGCGATGATGGTGTGATCCGCGCCGTGCAGTTTTTCGACGCCGCGGATATGGATGGTGGAAGTGCCGGCGCCCTCAATCTGCGCGCCCATTTTCACCAGCAGCGCACACAGATCGGCGACTTCGGGCTCGCGCGCGGCGTTGCGCAGGATGGTGTCGCCGCGGGCCAGCACGGCGGCCATGACGAGGTCTTCGGTGCCGGTGACGGTGATGCGGTCGAAGTGGATGGTTGCCCCGCGCAACCCCTCCGGAGCTTCCGCTTCGATGTAGCCGTGGGACTGGTGGATGCGCGCGCCCAACTGCTCCAGACCGTGCAGGTGCAAGTTGATGGGACGCGCGCCGATGGCGCACCCGCCGGGCAGGGAGACGCGCGCGCGGCCCGTGCGGGCGACCAGCGGGCCGAGCACCAGGCTGGAGGCGCGCATGGTTTTCACCAGTTCATAAGGGGCCTCTGACGAGACGATGCGCGGCGTGTCGAGGCGGATGGTCTCGCCGTCGACTTCCGCATGGCTGCCGATATCGACCAGCAGACGCTGCATGGTGCGGATGTCGCGCACACGGGGGATGCGCCGGAGGGTGACCGGTTCATCGGTAAGTAGGGCCGCCGCCAGGGCCGGCAACGCCGAGTTCTTCGATCCACCGATGGGGATCTCGCCCTGCAAACGAGGGCCGCCTTTGATTACGAATTTATCCATAATTTCCGATCAACACAAATAAAATGGCCGCAGATGAACGCAGATGAACGCGGATAAGACAAAGACTCAAAGGGCCTCTGAGATGCGCCCGTTGGCGGCGGCCAGACGGCGCTCGGCGTCTTCGCGGTTTACTCCTGTTTTGGCCATGACTATGGCCGTCGGGACTCTGTTTCCGGCGGCTTCGAGCGTGACTTCGGCAACCTCGTTGGTTACGCCTGCGGCTTTGGCGACGATGCGGATGGCACGGTCGCGCAGCTTTACGTTCTTGGGTTGTACGTTTACCATCAGGTTGCCGTAGACGTAGCCGAGCTTGATGAATGTTGCCGTGGTGAGCATGTTCAGGACCAGCTTGGTGGCGGTGCCCGCTTTCATGCGCGTGGAACCGGCCACGATCTCCGGGCCGGTCAGCGGCGTGATGGATATGTGCACGGCGCGTGCCAATTCCGAATCGGGCGTGCAGCTTATGCCCGCGGTGACTGCGCCCAGGCGGCGGGCTTCCGCGATGGCTCCGAGGACATAGGGCGTGCGGCCGCTGGCGGCGATCCCGACCAGCACGTCGCGCGCGGTGAAGCCGCGCTCGCGCAGGTCGCGCGCGCCGATGGCCGGATCGTCCTCGGTGGTTTCGGTGGCGTGCGCCAAGGCCTGCTCGCCACCCGCCATGATGCCCTGCACCAATTCGGCATCGGCGCTGAAGGTGGGCGGGCACTCGGCGGCATCCAGGACACCCAGGCGGCCGCTGGTGCCGGCCCCGATGTAGAACAGGCGTCCACCGCGCTGGATGGCTGCGACTATGGCGTCTACCGCGCGGGCAATGGATGGGATCTCGCGCGCGACGGCGCCAGCCACACTGTGGTCCTCGGCGTTGACGATTTCGAGGACACGCGCGGTGGGCAGCGCATCGATGCCATCGGAGGCGGGGTTGATCTGCTCGGTCAGCAGATTCGCTAACGGCTGCTCAGGCGGCTTCTCAGGCAACGCCGGCCTTCCGCATCACGGCGCGGGATGTTTCGAGACCCAGCCGCGCGCCCTCTTCGGGCGTCATATCCTTGAGATGGCGGCCGAAGACTTCCACGCTGAGGGCGTCCTGGTAGCCGATTTCGTGGAGCGCCATCAGGAATGAGTTCAGGTCGATGACGCCCTCGCCGGGCATGAGCCGCTCGTTGTCGCGGATCTGATCGGGCGGCAGTTTGGGCGCGTCGCTGAAGTGCACGTGGACGATGCCGTCCTTGCCGGCTTTGACGATATCGGCGGTGGTCGCGCCGGCGTGGTACCAGTGCCACACGTCTAAAAGCAGACCCACATTGGAACCGCATTCGCGGGCGAAGTCCAGCATTTCGGGCATGCGCCAGATGAACTCGTGCGGCTCCATCTGGCGAAGGTGCAGCGGCCCGAGAAACTCCAGGCCCAGCCGGACGTGGGAGCGCGCCAGCACGTCGGCGCAGGCGCGGAAGCGCTTCAGATAGAGGGCGCGCAACTCGGCTTTGGGCGTTTTGCTGGAGGGCATGATCCAGGTGATCATGCGGGGGCAGCCGATGGCGGCGGAGAACGACGCGGCGTCGCCCAGCTTTTGCAGGTCTTGGCGGAAGGCGGCGTCGTCCTTGCGGAACTCGACGGGGAGATTCACGGCGGCCGGCTTGATCTTCAAGTCGTCCAGGAGGTTGTTGGTGGCCGGCAGGCCGGCTTTCATGGCGGCGGCGAGATCTACGTCCACGCCGGGATAACCGACCTTGGCGGCAAGGCGGGCGAACTCGGGCCAGGGGACGCGACCGGCGACCACGGTTGGGTTGAGAGAGAGGTACACGCTTCATTGTGGGGGGAAGTCGGGCCGGTTGGCAAGGGGCTGGGGCTAGGAGGTGGGGGGCGATCTTGCGGAGCGGAATACTGCTGTCGACGAGACCGGCAGGCGATCCCTTTCCATTCGACGTGACGATAGCACGCCGGCGAACCGGATTCGGCGGACCGGTTGCCGTTGGTCTTTTGTTTTTCTGTGGGCCAGGGAAGCGCCGAAATCTGTCATCGTCATAGCTGGCTCCGGTCGCGCGGAATGATCCGCCGGATCCTGCGCTACTGCTGGTTCAGGATCGCGATGACCGCATTCGCGGTTGCGTAAAGCGCATTCGCGGTTGCGTAAAGAATGATGCTGGAATCGCCAGTGAACAGCCGGTTTGGCCGGATGCGACTTGGCTGATTCAGCCCGCCGGAGTCGAAATCGGACCCCTCGAGCACGACCGAGTATTGGTTGGATTTGGCTTGGGTGGTAATCTGGCACAGAATGACGTCGTTACCAGCCAGTGTCGCCAATACCAGTGCGGGGCGCCGCTTCGTCTGGGACAGGTCGGAGAACGGAAAGTGCAGGACGACGAACGTCCCCTCTTACAAATCTGCCCAGGCGGCCTCCTCCTCGGGCGAGAGCCAGTCCTTCATCAGGGCGGACTCAGCCAGGAGAGCCGGTGCCGCGTCTTCAGCATCCCTGGATTTGAGGGAATGGATGAAACCAAGTAAAGCGTCGAAGTCTTTTTCCGGCACGCTTTCCAATTCCTGAACGATGAGGTCCTTCTTGCTCATTTGATTCCCTCGGCTTCATATTAGCGGATCGGCCGCGCCCTATGCTACATCCCAGCCGGCGATGCACTGGTACTGGACGGCGCAGCCGCGCGCCGTGTTCCGCATTGTTGTACGATGGCCCGAGGAGGCATCATGTTTACACCCGATCAAGCTAAAGGACTGTCGATGGTTTTCCTGCAAGGCCTGGGCAACGAAGTTCCCATCACGCGGCGCGTGCTGGCCGCCGTTCCGGCAGCGCAGCTCGATTTCAAGCTGGGCGAGAAGGGCCGCACCACGCGCGAACTGATGTGGCACATCGTGCGCAGCGAGAAGTGGTTCGGCGAAGGAGTCGTGGCGGGCAGCTTCGAGGGAGATCCGTCGGATGGTCCGGCGCCGGCGACTGCGGCGGAAATTCTGGCCTATTACGATGCGCACGTGCCTTCGATTGCCGGTAAGATTGCGACGCTCTCGGGCGAGAAGCTGGCGGCGTTCGTGAATTTCTTCAACGCTTTTAATCTGCCGCTGGTGTTGTACATGGACTTCTGGATCAAGCACACGGTACACCACCGCGGGCAGCTCAGCATGCATTTGCGGGCGATGAACGCGCACGTGCCGGATATCTACGGCGGCAGCGCCGATGAACCGTTTGGAACGCCGGCGTGAACAGCGGGACTGAAGTCCCGGCCCAGAGGGCACCCCAGCTAAATCCCGCCGTCCTGGTCACGGTGGTGGTGCCTACGCTGGCCGCGGATGCCAGGCTTCAGGAATGCGTTACAGCCCTGGAGCGGCAGACGCTGCACGATTTTGAAGTGATTATTGTCGACAATAGCGGCTGCGGCGCGGTGCGGCGCAACGGGGCGGCGCGGGGGGATGTGCGGGTCATCGAAGAGCCGCGCAACGTGGGTTTCGGCGCGGCCATTAACGACGCTTTCCGCCAATCGCACAGCCGGTACCTGGCCGCGCTCAACGACGATGCTGCACCCGATCCCGGGTGGCTGGCGGCCCTGGTGGCGGCGATGGAAGCGCGGCCGGATGCGGGCATGTGCGCGTCGCAGGTGCGGCTCTACGGCGAAGACGCGCTGGATTCGGCCGGCATGCTGGTTTGTGGCGATGGCAGCAGCAAGCAGCGCGGCCACGGGCGTCCGCCGAAGTTTTTTCCGGTGGCGGAGGAGGTCCTGTTTCCGAGCGGGTCGGCGGCGCTTTACCGGCGCGCCATGCTGGAAGAGATCGGTGGGTTCGACGAAGACTTCTTCCTTTACTGCGAGGACACCGATCTGGGGTTGCGCGCGCGCTGGGCGGGCTGGCGGTGCCTCTACGCGCCGGAGGCGGTGGTGGAGCACCATTATTCGCACTCGGCGGGGCGGGCTTCGCGGCTGAAGGCTTATTATGTGGAGCGCAACCGGTTGTTCGTGCTGGCCAAGAATTTTCCGGCGCGCATGCTGGCCGGCGCGCCGTGGGTGTCGCTGGCCCGATATGCGTGGCATTTGCGATTTATGCTGCGCGGACGGGGGGCCGCGGCGCGGTTTCGCCTGGAGGGCGACTCGGCCTGGCGCATGCCGTTTTACGTGCTGCGGGCGCACGGCGCGCTGCTGGGGAGTGCTCCGGCTTTGTGGCGCAAGCGCCGCGAGATCCGCCGCACGGCGCGGCTAGCCCCGCACATCTACCGGCGGCTGCTGCGCTCGCATTCCATTTCGGCGCGGCGCGTGGCAGAGCTTTGACCATGGAATCGCTGCTGATCATCGTGCCCGCCTACAACGAGGAAGCCGCGGTGGGGGGGGTGGTGCGCGCCATCCACGCGGCCATGCCGGGAACGCCGGTGCTGGTGATCGACGATTGCTCGGCGGACTCCACGCAGGCGGTGGCGCGCGAGGCCGGCGCGCGGGTGCTGCCGGTGCCGCATCACCTTGGCTTGGGTGGCTGCGTGCAGGCTGGCTACAAGCTGGCCTTCGAGTTGGGATATCAATACGTCATCCGGGTGGATGGAGACGGGCAGCATGACGCGCGCGATATTCCGCGGGTGTTTGAAGCGCTGCGCACGTCGGGGTGCGAGATGGCGATCGGATCGCGCTTCATGAACGGAAAGGGCTCCCACTCCGGCGCGGTGCGCGGGTTGGGAATACGCTTCTTCCGCATGGTGCTGCGACCGATCCTGGGACAGCGCGTACACGATCCGACCTCCGGTTTCGTGGGGGTGAACCGCAACGCGCTGCAGGTTTTCAGCAAGAGCTTTCCGTTGGAATACCCGGAGATCGAAGCGCTGGTGGTGTTACAGCGCAAGCGATTCCGGTTCCTGGAAATCCCTTGCCAGATGCGGCCGCGCACCACCGGCCGCTCGTCGATCACGGCGGTGCGATCAATCTACTACATCGTACACGTACTGCTCGGCGTATTCGTGAATGTGCTCAAATTCGACCAGCGGGGGCGGCGCCCGGATGGCCGCTCGATCAAGCCGGGAAAATCATAACGGGGGATCTGGATGGACCGCCTTTTGAATGCGTTGACGGTGGTGAGCGGCCTGCTGCTGCTGTTGGTGCTGGCGTCGGTGCGGCGCGCGCACATCCGCGTGGAATATTCGGTAAGCTGGTTACTGGCCGCGGGCGCTTTGCTGATTCTGTCGCGCTCGCGCGGCTTGCTGGAAGCGGCGGCGCACAAGCTGGGACTTTCCGATCCGCCGCTGGCGCTGCTGCTGATCGTGGGCTGCGTGTTTCTACTCATGTTTTACCGGTTCTCGGTGATGCTCTCCAAACTGCGCGACGATAACATCGCGCTGGCGCAGCGGCTTGCCATCCTGGAATTCCACTTACAAACTTTGCAGGACGGCC
Source organism: Bryobacteraceae bacterium (assembly GCA_049520215.1). Lineage (GTDB taxonomy): Bacteria > Acidobacteriota > Terriglobia > Bryobacterales > Bryobacteraceae > Bog-159. The sequence continues at coordinate 20,296 of JBEKPZ010000074.1, forward strand.
AGCCCCATGGCTGACGCGCGCCGCGCGGGTGGCCGCAAGGGCCGTGCGAAAGGAAAGGCCGCGGCGCCGCAGAAGCCGGGCACGCAGTGGTGGATCTACGGGGCAGCGGCAGCGGTAGCGCTGTATCTGGCTTTTCAAGTGTACGCTCCCGCGCTCAGCGGACCCTTTGTCTTCGACGACACTTACCAGCCCTATCACACGCCGGATTTTCCCAATGCGCTGCACTTCTGGATCAGGGGCGTGCGCCCGCTGCTCATGTTCAGTTACTGGATCAACTATCAGTTCTCGCAAGCGCCGTTCGGGTTTCACGCCGCTAATATCCTGATCCACTTACTCAATAGCTTCCTGATATTCTTCATCGTGCGGAAGCTGGCGCGGCGCGAATCGCCGGATTGGATGCCGGCGGCCTTCGCCGCGGCGGTTTTCCTGTTGCATCCCATCCAGACCGAGGCGGTGTCCTACATCGCCGGCCGGTCGGAAACGTTAAGCGTGTTCTTCTTCCTGGCCGCCTTCGCCGTCTTCTTATACAGGCGGACGCCCGAAGTCTCCTGGCCGACTTCGATTGCGGTGCTGTTGTTGTTTGGCGCCGCGGCGCTCACCAAAGAGCACACCTTGGTGCTGCCCGCCCTGCTGCTGCTGACGGATTACTACTGGAATCCTGGCTTCTCGTTCAGCGGCATGCGGCGAAACTGGCGCCTCTACGTCCCCATGTTTTTGGCGGCGGCGGCCAGCATGGTATTCGTCGCGAGGGTTCTGACACAGGCGGCGACCGCGGGCTTCGGCCTGAAGGACCTCACCTGGTACCAATACTTCTTCACCGAGTGCCGCGCGTTTTTCGTCTACCTGCGGCTGCTGGTGTTCCCGGCGGGGCAGAATCTGGATTGGGAGTACCCGATCTCGCGGAACATCTTGGATCATGGCGCCATCTTAGGGCTGGCCGCCATCCTGGCGCTGGCGAGCGCAGCGATTTACTTTCGCCGACGCTATCCACTGGCTTCTTACGGCTTCCTGGTGTACCTACTGCTGATGGCGCCGACTTCTTCCTTTGTGCCCATCAAAGACCCGGTCGCCGAGCGGCGCCTGTATCTGCCGATGATCGGCATATTGCTGGTGGCAGTCGCGGCGCTGGCGCGCCTGCGGGTGGATCGCCGCAAGTCGGCCGCGGTGTTATGCGGAATTGTTGCGGTGCTGGCGATTGCGACCTATCGGCGCAACGAGGTTTGGGCCAGCGACATCGCCATTTGGGAGGACGCCGCGCGCAAGTCGCCCGGCAAGCAACGCGTACACTTTCAGTTGGCGCACACTTACTACATTGATGGCCGGTGCGGCGAGGCGATCGCACAGTATGCCGAAGCCGCGCGGCTGGAGCAGCCGGATTACGGCCTGCTGGTGGATTGGGGGCTGGCATACGATTGCACCAACGAGCCCGATCTGGCGGTGGCCAAACTGCGGGAGGCCGCGGCGCTGGAGCCGAAAGCGCACGTCTATACGCAAATCGCCATGGTCTACGCCAAGCGGTCGCGCTGGCAGGAGGCCTTGGAGGCGCTGGCGCAGGCGGAGAAGCTGAATCCCAACTACGACATGATTTACGACAACCGCGGCGGGATACGCGCCCGGACCAACGATCTGGCCGGAGCCGAGGCCGACTATCGGCACGCGCTGGCGATCAATCCATCCAACGAACATGCACGTGAGATGCTGGGGATCGTGGAGCGGCAATTGAGTTCCCGGCAGTGAAATGCGGCCGCTGCGCATAGGGGTGAACGCGCTGTACCTGATTCCGGGCGGCGTGGGCGGCACCGAGATCTACCTGCGGGAGCTGTTGCGCGCGCTGGCGGAGTTGGACGCGCGCAACGAGTATTTCATTTTCACGAATCGGGAGACCGGGCCGGACCTGGTTCCCCGACAGCGGAATTTTCAGGGGATGCCGCAGCGCGTGCGCGCCCGGTTCCGCCCGGCCCGCATGGTCTGGGAGCAGACCGCGCTGCCGCTGGCGGCGTTGCGGCTGGGCCTGGATGCGCTGCTCAATCCGGGCTTTACCGCGCCGGTCTACTGCCCGTGCGCGGCGGTGACCGTATTCCACGACATGCAGCACAAACGACATCCGGAGCACTTCCGCTGGTTCGACCTGCCGTTCTGGCGCTTGCTGCTGTTTGTGTCGGCACATGCGGCCACGATGCTGCTGGCGAATTCCGAGACTACGCGGGCGGACATGCTGCGCTACTATCGGCTTCCGGCTGGGAAGGTGCGGGTGGTCCGGCTGGGGGTGGACCCCGTGTTTTTCGGGTTGCGGCGCGCGCCCGAGAAGCTGTTGCTGACGGTTTCGACGCTGCATCCGCACAAGGGATTGGATGCCTTGTTGCGCGCGTTCGCGCAGTTCCGGCGGGGGCAGCCGGACTTCCGGTTGGTAATCGCCGGGCTGCGCGGGTTCCACGCGGAGGCGCTGGAAAAGCTACGCGCGGATCTGGGGCTGAGCGGCGCGGTCGAGTTCACGGGCTGGCTTCCGCGGGCGCAGCTCTACGATTTGTACGCGCGCGCCTGGGCGTTCCTGTATCCATCCACGTTCGAGGGATTCGGCATGCCGGTGGTGGAAGCTCTGGCGGCGGGCATTCCTACAGGGTGCTCGAACATCGAGCCGCTGCACTCGATAGCGGGGGAGGCTGCGCTGCTGTTCGAAGCGGGGGAGGTGGAATCCATTTGCGGCGCGATGGTGCGGTTGGTGGGGGACGATACGTTGCGTGCGCGGCTGGCTGCGGCGGGGCCGGCGCGGGCTGCGGGCTTTTCATGGGCGGCTACGGCGCGCGCGACGCTGGATGCGATTGGGGCTGCGGTGCGCGAGCACGCGGCCTGAGAGGCCGCGGCAGGCCGAGGGCCTGCCCCACAAGGGTGTAAGGAATCGGGCGCCGCTTAGACTACCTGTTTAGAAAGGACAATGGAGCGCAAGGCGGCATTCCTGCGGATCTATGAGCAATACGCGCCGGCTTTGGTACGGCTGGCGGGCGCGTATGCGGCTGCTCGCGAAGACCGCGAGGATCTCGTCCAGGAGATCGCCGCGGCATTGTGGCGGGCGCTGCCCGGTTATCGCGCGGAAGCGAGCGAACGGACGTGGCTCTACCGGATCGCGCACAACGTGGCGATTTCGGGGACGGTGAAGCGGCGCAAACGCCAGCAGCGGGAAGTCGTGCCGGAGCCGCCGTTGGACCTTCCGTCAGCCGGCGCCAGCGCCGAACAGAATCTGCTGGCGGAGGAAAAGCGGCGCATGCTGTTCGCGGCCATCCGGGGTCTTGCAGCCACGGACCGGCAAATCACGGTGCTGCACCTGGAAGGTTTGAGCGGCGCCGAAATCGAAGCAGTGACCGGCATCGCGGAAGGCGCCGTGGCGACGCGCCTGACGCGCATTCGGGAAAAGTTGCGCCAGGCCATTCGGGCGCGGGAGGCGGGCGATGGCCGATAAAGACGAACTCGATCAGCTTTGGTGCGGCCAGACGATTGGTCCGCCAACAAAAGGAGAAGATATGTTAACGATGGCGATGGAGAGAGCGGAGCGGTTCGATCGCACGATCAAGGCTCGCAATTTGCGCGAATGCCTGGGGGCTGTACTGCTAACGGCGATTTTTGCCTTTATCGCTTGGAATTCGCCCAATGCGCTGGCGCGCGCCGGCAATGTGGTGGTCGCAGCCAGCGGTTTGTGGATCTTCTTCTGCATGCTGCGCTATGGGCGCGAAGCGCCGTCGCCCGCGCCGGATCGGAGCGTGGTGGATTTCCAGCAGGCGCTGCTGCGCAAGTACGACCACCAGATCCGGCTGCTCAAGAACGTGAAGTATTGGTACCTGTTGTCGCCATACGTGGGTCTGATGCTGGCAAGCGCGGGTATCGTGAAAGCGGACATTGCCAAAGGCCGGCCGGCCTGGCCGCAGTTGATCGCAGTGGCGATCTACACGGCTTTGTTCGGATTCATCTGGTGGCTCAACGAAGGGCCTGGCGTGACAAAGCTGCGGCGCGAGCGCGCGCGGCTGTTGGAGGAGATGAAGCCGGCGGGGGGGGAAGTTGGAGGGCGGGATTAAGGGTCCCCCTGGACCGCTGCCGACGCCCTCATCGGCTGTAGCTGATGAGCGGGGCCAGGGGCACCCGCGCAGACAAGGGGCAGGTTGAGGGAAAGGCCGTATTGACAATCGGCCTGCAGGTTACCAACCTGCCCCACAGCAGTGTCCCACTTATTTGTCCGCTGGGATCAGCTTCAACTGGGCGGTTTCGCGGCTGTTTTCGTGTATACTCATCGCCACACCCTGGCTTTCGTAGGGCTTCATGACGTCGGGGTCCATGTACGCTCCCGATTCGAGATCGTCCCAGGCATATAGTTTGTACTCGCCGGGATCGACGCCTTTCAGGGTGAAGCGGCCATACTGATCGGTGGTTGCAGTATGGTACGAATCCCTCCGCTCGCGCCGCCGGGCGTCGTCCGGAACGAGCACCACTAATGCGCCTGCGGCGGGGTCCTGCTTATCGTTTTGGACCGTGCCATCGATTTCGCCCGCGCCCGGACCGATGGTTACGGTGAGCGGCCCGGCCGGTCCGCTGGTCATGTCCAAGCCGGAATCGCGCACTTCCTCGTCGCCGGCGCGGATGGACTTTATGTAGTATCCATCGGGAAGGCCGCGCACGTAGATGTCGTAGCGCTCCTGGGAAACCTGGGTGAGCGTGAAACTCCCGTCGTCTTTGACGTGGTCGTTTGGATTGGAGGTGAAACGCATGACGCCCAGATCGTGCGGCTGCAGGGAGATGTGGATGTCCACCAAGTCGATTCCCTGCGGCCCCTCGGCCTTGATCTGCCCGGGCAATTCCATGCCGGAGCTCAGCGTGAGGGCGATGCCCTCCATGTTGTTGTTGCCCACATCGAGGGCCTGGCGGGCGGTCAGGCTGCGCGCGCCATCGAAAGACTGGGCCACCAGCGAGTAGGCGCCGGGGCGCACGCCGCGAATTTCGAAGTCGCCTTGCGGGTCCGTGGTTTGGCGGCCGGCCATGCTGAACCAGCCCGCTTCATCGCGGGGCGTCAGCATGATGGTCACGTTTTGCTTGCCGCCGCCGGGGTTGATGACATGGCCCCGCAGACGCACGGTGTGAGTTTTGGAGAGCGTGATGTTCATCCCACGGAGTTCCGCGCCTGGCGTCACTTCCACCGCGGCCGCGGCGGCGAGGTCGATGCCGCTGGGATAATAAGTCGGCACGTAACCCTCTTCCGGCGGCGCCTTGGCGGAACGATCCAAAGTTGGCTCCCATGCCGTCTGGTTGTAAGTGGCGCTCAAATAAAACCGGCCGGGCGCCAATCCGAAGATGCGGTATTCGCCAAGATCGTTGGTGCCGGCCGCGCCGGACGGAACCAGTTGCTTGCGTCC
>JBEKPZ010000075.1:0-25580 GCA_049520215.1 Bryobacteraceae bacterium
AGGAATGCCATTTCCAGCGTGGTGGCACAGGTAGCGGCATCTTCGACTATGACGACTGTAGCGCCCGGCATGTCCCAGCTCCGTTGCACGTCATCCGTACATTTTCGCCCATTTGGGTGGCCGGGCGGTGGGTGGGCTGTAAAAATGGTGTAAAAACCCGCGGGTGATGGCCTGGCTGCCAGATTGCGTTACGCTTCTCTATATATGCATTTGACTACTATTGCTCGGGCGACTCTCCGAGTGGCAGCCGCACTATTGATTGGGTCGATTGCTTTCGCCCAAAGCACGTCGTCGCCGCCCCCAGGCTTCGATGGCAAGTGGCTCACCAAGCTCACGTGCCCCGAAAAAGGGAACACCGAGGGCTACACCTGGCAGTTTGCCAGCGTCATCCAGAACAACAACTTTCACGGAGAGCACGGCACAGCGGGGGAGCCCGGCTACCTGCTGATCGAAGGCAAAATCGCGAAGGACGGCAGCGCCAAGCTGTCCGCGACAGGCATAGTCGCCTCCAGGAAATATGCCCGCGGAGTCCTGGCCCACAAGGGCGCGGAATATGACTACAACATCAAGGCCCAGTTCCAGGATACGAAGGGCACAGGCACTCGCGACACAGGCCTCGGCATCGTAGGCCGCCCCTGCACGTTCGATTTCGCGAAGCAGTAGGCCGCCAACCAGGTTCGTCAGGGCGTTCGCAGGCGCAGGGACATCCGCAGGGTAACGATGCCGTTAGCCGGCAGCGCAACCTCAGCGCCATCCTTGCCGACGGGGATCTCACGTCGATCATCCTCGACGGCGTTGGTCTCCCAGGCGTGCTCGACCTCGAACAGGCCCGCACCGATGCGCACGGTGTGGGTCCGGCCGGAGGTCTCCAGCAGCCGCAGAACATCGCCGCGGCCGTCCTCGGCGGGCTTGAGTGTTTCGATCTCAAAGCCGTCGCCCTCCACGCCGAGAAAACCGGCTGCGGAAGCGGGCAAGGAGCCGCGCACCCCCACCTTGTCGTTAGCGGTCAGTTGACCGGTCTCCAATGGTGTCAGCGCCTCCCGGCCCAGCCGGCTAAGCGCCGCCGGGCTGAGGTCGGCTCCACTGGTCAGGACATAACGGAAAGTGAACTCGCCGCTCTGCACGCGCGGGAAATTGGTGTGCCAGTAGTTGTTCAAGGCGTAGGCGAAGATGGCCGCCGACTGCGGCGCGAACTTCTCCGGCCAGAGGCCGCGGTTGATGTCGCCAAACGTGGCCAGCGGCCCATCCACGGGGATCATCGCCGCGCTCAGTCCGCCGCCGCTCACGCGCGCCCAATGGCCCACGGTGAACCATTCGCGGTTGGCGCCGGCCAACGAATCGCGGGCCGGATTCACGGTGCCCGTTTGTCCCTCGTACTCGAATTGCGGGTCCGGCACGGCGAATGGGAAGGCAAAGTAGACGGCCTCCTTTTCGTTCACCGGCTCCTTATGCACGCGATTCACGAATTCGATTTTCTTCTCCCGGTTGTACAGGCGGATCTCGGTCGAGATCTCGCGCGCGTTCTGCCCGGCGAGCGTGTAGCCGATGGTCTGGCCCCAGGGCGTCGTGCCCACGGTAGCGGCCGCGCCGCCCCTTGCCGGATCGATCTTCAACTCGGCGTTGGGCAGGTGGTCGCGCATGTAGACAATCCGCGTCCCATCGCCCCCGGAGACGTACAGATATTGGTTCAAGAGGTACGGGCTCCGGGTGTCGACGATTTCGCGATGGATCTGTTTGTCGAAGATGCTGGCGACCCCGCCGCGCGCCGGGTCGACGGTAACGCGGTAGAAGTCGTTCTCCACGGTATTGGTTATGGTCGGGTTTTGTACCGATTCCGCCGCCGGCGGACCAGCGGAGGACGCTTGCAAGCGGTACACACGATAGCCTAAAGCCGGCACATTCTCCGCAAGGAAACGGACACGCCGGTAGCCCTCGCCTTGGCCCACAGAAACGCCCACCGGCTCGACCGCCACGGGCTTGTCGCCGGCCGCCTCCACGAGTTCCATTCCGGAGTCGAGATCCACCTCGACCAGGGCGTCGCGGGCAGCCGCGAGTGAGTTGAAAACGACGAGCGCCGGCGGCTCGACGGCGATCCGATCCACCAGGCGGCTCATGGACTCCTGGGAAATCCAGTAGGCTTGTTGGCGCGCATCGGTCACATAGAAGTGTTTGGTCTCGATCTGCCGCAGGCTCTGCTCGCTTTGGGGCCGCGAGTAGCCGCCCCAGGAAGTGTAAGTGTGTTCGGCGTACAGCACGAGGTCCTGCCATAGCCGGTGCAGGCGATCCAGCGGCGCGGCGAACTGCGGCTGCAGTTGCGCGGCCACCGATGCCAGCGTCTCCACCGCCGCCGCTCGGCTTTCGGTCTCGCGGTATCGCGCGGCGAACTGCGCGTCGGTGCCGATGCCGTCTTCCCAATACGGCCCGAAGTCGCCGCGCACGGTCTCGATCTTGTCCCCGAACTCGCGCTCGATGGCCTGGAAGTAGTCGCGGAAGGTCGCCAGTTGGAGGCGGGGCCAGGCGTATTTCGTATTCCAATACTGAACGAATTTGCCATCGCCGGGAATCAGATCGGTGTTTTCGAGCTGGCTGCCGAACATCAGCAGCTTGTCCGGCACGGAGCCCGGCTGCTCGTAGGTTTGAAACAACGCCGGCAGCCCCTCGCGGCAGCCCGCCTCTTGCGGGGGCAGTCCGCAGACGAACCACAGTTGCGAATACTGGCGCGTGTAGGCCATCAGCACTTTCGCTCCGTCCGGCCCCTGCCACCAGAAGGGCGAATGTGTCTGCCAGCGTCCGTACAGCGGCTGCGGGCCGCGATCGTCGTTGGCGCCCGCCGCCAGATACTTCACGCCCGCCGCGTGCAGCGCCGAGGCATAAGCCCACGGGTACGCTGGCACGTCGGTGATGTTGGCGTAGTCGGCATTCTGGCCCGCGGTGCGATTCAAAGCCTTGCCCGCGTAAAGCGACCGTACCATGGCCTCCAGTCCGGCGCCGCCCAGCATGAGGTTGGCGTATTGTGCGGGAATCGAGATCCGGCCGGTGCGTACCCGATCGAGGAATTCCTTTTGCGCGGCCGGCGTTCGCGTGCGCAGAAACTGCTCCACCGGCCACACGCCGTCGACCGAGAAGCGCAGCGCAGGATCCGTACGCATCTCTTCCAGCAGCCGGTCGAAGTTGCGGTTCTGCAGCTCCTCGATCTTCGGCTGATAGTCGGTAAACCCGATGTCCAGATGGTTGTGCGGCACGACAAAAACGGTGAATTTGCGGCTGGGTGTGAGGCGCACCATGCGCTCCATCGCGCTCCGCCCCAGAGTCAGCGCCACTTTCGCCGGCGTGTCCGCAGCGAATTCCGGGACCGCGAATTCGAAGCGTTGCTGGCCGAACCGGCCGGGCGCGGGCGTTGCGCGATATTCCGTGCCGGCGATGGTGAACGTGAGCGCCGCGGGTCCGGCAACTCCCGGCAGCGAAATGGTGACGTTCACCAGCTCACGCAGTTTACCGTTTCTCTGCAAATAGAAATACGTTGGCGTAATTTCCATACCCGCCACCGGCTGGGTCAAACCGGCGTCGCGCAGCAGTTCGAGCGCATCCCATTCGATCGACGAATCGCCGTTCTCATCCGGCGTGTCATCCACCGCCGTGATCTTCAGCTCGTTTTGCCCGGTACGCAATAGCGCCGCCGGCACCGTGATCCGCGCACGCGCCTCGCCGTTGATGGGCGAGTCCTGCCGCCCCTCCGCGAAGTACGTCAACCGCCGGTCGAGGTAAACGGAGCCGGGTGTGCCATTCAAATCCAGTTCGAGGCGCGGCACGCGCGGGTTGCCCACCAGGGCGGCCAGTACCAGCGTGTAGCCGCCGCTGGGCGGCTCCGGCAAGGCGAAGCGCACCACGCGGGCGTGCGCCTTCGACCCCTCCTTGACGTTGCCCGAGCCGGCCTGGCGGGCGGGCCAATGTGCCGCCGCATCGGGCGAGTTGGCGTCGATCGCGGGTGGCGTGTCCGCCTCGCGCCCGTGGAACTCCGCCGAGGTGTGGTCGAACTTGCCGATGCGCCAGACCGTCGTATCCGCGGCTGAGAGGGTCGCCGCAACGAGCAGCGCCAATGGGATCGGAACCAGGGTGTGTGTGCGCATGGAATGAATGTGAACCGCCGGAATGATTCGACTGAATTATAGGAGGTACGAATCTGAAAATCAAGGTGGCGGGTGCTCTTGCGCGGCCTGGATTACGTCCTGGCGCGCCGTGTCCGGATTCGGTACGCGCCACTACGACCGGGCCCGTTTCCGGCGCCGCGGTTTCTCCGCCATTTGGTTAGTCAGCCCCCCCGGAGCGTCTTCAATGCATTGCAGGGTCTATTCTCGAGTTAGCGTTATCCAATGGCAATCTTGTCTGGTAACGCAAGTCGCATCCAGAATGATAATCGTCTGGTATCTGTTAGATCCCAGTCTAGAAATTCACATCACAGGAGATCTCCATGCTGAACATTATCAAGCGGCTTTGCCAAGACGAGCAGGGCCAGGATTTGATCGAGTACACGTTATTGATGGCGTTTGTGGCGCTGGCGTCCGCGGCGCTATTCATCAACTCCGGGGCGAGCGTCAGTGCGATTTGGGAAACTTCGAATAACCAGTTGAGCACCGCTGCGGCCAGCGCCGCCAGTTAAACAGTACGGAGCGTAACCAGGGGAACAGGTCGGTCTTCGCCGGTTGGCGATGGGCGGACTTAGGGCCCGATCGGCAGGACCGCGTTCTCTGGAAACCCGGAAGATGCATGGGCTTCGACCATGCGCTGGCCGCGTGCGCGCGGGAGCGCGGCAGGAGGTCGAAGTGTTCCGCGCCGGAGCTTCATCAACGCTTTGAGCCAGCACGTGGCCGTTTCCGCTCTGCGGTCGCGCCGGGGGTGCGGAAGTTGCGGTGCATGTGTACGAAGCGGCGGGACATCCTGGCGCGGAACGTGCGCATGCATCTCAGTCGAAGAGTAGCGGCGGGTGCGACTAACCGAATCGACGGTTTCTTGACTTGCAGCCGCACGAGATCAAGACCTGCGGCCCGCGGTGTTGAAGCGCACCGCAACCGGCGCAATTCCGGGGCAACTGACATCATCGGCAGCAATGGCTGACGGCGCTGCGGCACTTCGATGCAGGTTGCGCTCGCCGTTCTGCCGGACCTTCCTTCGACGGGCATGCCGGCGGGCGGACTCTGGGGTCCGCGCGGATCTCATCAACTTCAGGGATACCCAGCCCACTTATGCCCCTGGCCAACGCTTCAAGTGCGTCGTTACCGCCGCCTCACATGGTCCGGGGTCAGGATGGATCGCTACTCCTTTCCTGTATGACTCTTCCATTTACTACTTCACGCCGGTTATCCCGACGCTATCCAGGCCTCAGGCCTGCCCCACAACTTTGTGCAGAATTGTTGACGACTCTAAACTAAGTGGGCATTGGGCTGGTACCCTGTCTTCATGGCGCCTGTAGGCCACCAAAGACGATGGAACCCGCGCGCTAATTGGTCCGTTGAATCTCGTGAGCATCCCATTAAGGCAGGCGCGGTGGAAGGTCGCTGGGGGCAGTGCAGAAGTTCGCGCCGCGACTTGGCCGATCAAGCCATCCACTCACGGCCAAGCTCATAGCGTAATGCGTTTTCGATGCCGCCCACCGGCGCAGTCACGCCGCATCGCCTGCTTTCGTCCAGCAGACGATTACTGGCCCTTGCCAATCGGAACCAGCACGGTACCCATGTCCGCAGGCGAGGATTGCACGCGGATGGTGCCGGACGGCGGCTCGGGCAAGCCGCTTCCAATATCCGGGGGCCGCGCGCCGGTGGTGCGCCGCGCACGCGCCATCTGGCCTACCTGGCGCTGCTGCAGCGCGGTGCGGACCTGCTGCTCGGGCACCTGCAGGGCAAGCGAGATGCGTTTGCCATCCACCTTGAAGTTCAGGTCCTCGATGCTGAGCGAGGTTCTCTCCTGCGTCTGCACGACATCGGCGAACCAACGTAACCCGTCGACCATGTCCGCGACATCCTTGTCGTTGCGCATGGTCATTTCGGCGGATAGCTCGAAGTCCGGGCTGAGGCGCACGCCGCCGGTAAACGAATCCAGCCGTTCGATCCACTTCAGCGAGGCGCCGGCGGGAGACTTGGCTGGGGCGGCGGGCGAACCCGCGGAGACCATCCAGACGTCATACTGACCCTCGTAGCGCGCCAGTCCCTCGGCCAGAACGGGCGACGGAGCGGTATTCTGGCCGCGGCGGCGAATGGCCGCCTTCACGTCGGCCGGCAGTCCGATGACGGCGATGGAGCCATCCAGGAAAGCCACCACCGCGCTGTCCTTGCCCGAGGAGAGCATGGGCACACCGAGGTAATTGCTCTTGACGCCGCTGAAGGCGTTGAGCGATTCGATCCAGGCCGGATCGAGCAAGCCGCGCACGATCACCAGCGAGGGCGGCTGCGCGCCGGGCGAGGCGGGCGCCCCACCGGCGAATATGACCTCCTGCGCGTAGTGGTTCCAGTCGAGGCCGCTAAGACCCGACAGGGGATCCTGCCAGGCTGGTCTCAGGTTTACCAGTTGGGCCTTCATCTGCGGCGACATGGCTTGGCCCATGGGCGAGGAGACGATGCGGTCCATGTTGATCTCCACGACCACGCGCGCGTCGGGCATGATCAGCTCTAACATGGCTGGATCCGCGGCGGCTGCCAGACCTGGCAGGAATGCCGAAACAGCAAACAAGCTACGCCAAATGGCCATATAATATACCTCTCTTAAGGGATTAACATCGGGGATTAAGCCAGGACAAGTCCACCATGGTTATTAGAGGGCGATTCTGTGGGGCGGCCAATTCTGGCCGCAGCCGCCTTTATAGGCGGCCCAGAACCGGGGAATTTGCCGCTTAATGTGCCAAAGGCAAGCTGACCACTGGGGCGGATGCGGGCGCGCCGTCCGGCGGCGGAGGTGGCGGAGGCGGCGCCTGAATATCTTCGGCGTTCATATACGAAACGAACCTCCAGTTATTGTTATCCAGTTGGAACAGCGCGGTCTCGTTCCCGGACAATTCAAAGCGTGGTATGCACGCCTTCAGATCGTCGGGAGCTCTGTCCCAATCGATATCCCAGCGGAACGCGACCTGCTTGGTGAAAGGCTGGGCGCCATCGGTGATGCCGGTGACCTCGATGCGATACGGGCCTTTCAGCAGAATCTCGTGCCCTCTGCCGGTTTCTTTCAGATTGATTGCCGTTACGATCTTGTTGCCCCTGTCTGTCAACCGATAGGTCGTCGACCAGGCGTTGCCGTTGCGGTCGGTCACCTCCACCAGCTTCCAGAGGTCGTTCTTTACGCCGCATTCGACCAGGTCGTCGGAGTGGAAGGTCACTTTGAAATGGTTCATCTGCTCTTGCGACCAAAGCTGGGCGATGGTCTCGGCAGCCTGCTGTGGAACCAGGTCGGGCGGCGGCGGCGGATCGGACCCGCAGCCAACCAGCGCGCCAATGGCGGCCACCAACAGGACGATCATCCCGTTGCGAAGATTCAAATCTCCAGTTCCAGGCATCATAGTCGTGATGCCACCAGAATAGACCCATCGGGCAGTCATTAGCACCCCTCCCAACCGTATGCTATCCATAGTTAACCAGGGTTAACCGGCGCGGTAAGTGGCTGGTGGACTTGCCGTCACACAAACTTGTAGGCGCCGGGGACCGGCAGCGGGGCGGGGTCCATCTTGATGTCGTACCCGAATGCCTTCGGCATCAGGTCCAACTGCGAATTCATGATCCTATCCCAGGTGATCTCTTGTCCCGAGTAGGCCGACTCGCGGGCCATGATGGCGGTGAGCGTGCTTTCCGCAATGGGCTGCGAGTAATTCAGGTACGGTCCGTCGCCGCGAATGCTCCGGACCATGTTGATGTGCTCCTGCACGTAGGGATTGACGCCCTTGCCGCCCATGTCCATGCCGTCGCTGCGGCCCTGGGTGCCCACGATTGTGTCGCTCACATTGTTATAGACGCCCTTGGGATATTGCCGGCACTGACTGCTCAGGTGCACGCCGTTGGGATAGGTGAAATCCGAGCTCATGTGATCGTATATGTTGCCGTAGAGTTCCTCGCGCGGACGCCACGCCGCGCCGCCGGAGGCGACCACTTTCATCGGGTGAGCGCCCATCACCCAGTTCATGAAATCGATGTTGTGGAAGTGCTGTTCGACGACCTGGTCGCCGCAGATCCAGATGAACGAATACCAGTTGCGGAGCTGCCACTCCATGTCGCTCCACTTGGGATCGCGGCGCTCGGCGTGAAACACCGGACCGCTGAGGTAGTAGGCGTAGAGCGCGGTGATGCCGCCGATGGCGCCATCGTGGATCTTTTGTACGGTCTCGACATACTCGCGGTGCGCGCGCCGCTGGGCTCCCGAGACTACCGTCAGTTTGCGTTCGGCGGCCAGCTTTCCGGCGGCGATGAAGCGCCGCGCGCCGACTGGATCGGTGGCAATGGGTTTCTCGGTGAAAACGTGCTTCCCGGCGTTGACCGCCGCTTCGAAATGCATGGGCCGGAAGCCGGGCGGGGTGCATAGCATCACGATATCGATATCGGAAGCGAGCAGCCGTTGGTAGGCGTCAAAGCCGGTGAAATGATGGTCCGGCTCGACGCGGATGCGCGGCTGGATGGAGGCCACCAGGTCCTCGGCGTTCATCTCCTGGGGCCGGCCGTTGCGTTCGACAGCGATACCCGCGTAGCGGCCGATGAACTTGGGGTCGCGCAGGCGCGCGAGGGATTGTTCGAGGTGGTCCTCGAAGACATCCGCCATGCCGGTGAGCTCGACGTGCTCGTTGCCGGTGAGCAGGTCCACCACGGCCTGCGTGCCGCGTCCGCCACAACCCACCAGGCCGGCCTTCAGCCGGTTGTTGCCAGGGGCGGCGCGTGCCACGCGCGGCTGGAGGATGGAGAAGGCGGACACGCCGGCGCCGAGAAGGCTCGATTTGGCGAGCAGGCTCCTGCGGGAAATACTATCCGGATTTTGCATGACTCGACGGTATCACAGCGCGGCAGGGCTGAGGCTATTACTCCGGCGGAGGGTCGGAGAATACGATGGCCTGCCGGAAGCCATTGGTCTTGACGGCCGCGTAAATCACGCCCACGGTCAGCCAGATGCCGCCGGCCACCAGCGCGGGCTTGTGCAGGCTGGTCCAGATAGCGAGGCAGAAAATGAAGCCCAACAGGGGCGGCAGGAATGCGCCCAGGCTCTTGCGATCGCTGCGCACGTAGTAATGGATGAAGGCCGCCGCGTTGACTCCCATAAACCCTATGATGGCGCCGAAGTTGAGCAGTTCCGCGCCGAGTTCATAGGTCATGGCGAACGCTCCGGCTAGCGCCAGCACGCCTACGAACAGCACGTTATTGCGGGGAATGCCGTGCTTGGCCTCGATGGCGCCGAAGAAGCCGCGCGGGATGGTGTTGTCGCGCCCCATCCCGTAGAGCAGGCGGGCGGCGCCAAGTTGCGATCCCATGCCGGAGCCGATGGTGGCCACCAACAGGGTAATGTTCACAGCGTGGAAAAGCAGCGGTCCACCGGCGCGCCCAGCCACGTAGGAGAAGGCCGTGTCCACGTCGGGATAGCTGCGGAAGTTGGGCCAGATCAGTTGTCCGGCGTAAACCTCGGCCGAGGCCAGCACGCCGGTGATCAGGCACGTGAGCACGGTGGCCAGCAGGATGTTGCGGCGCGGATTGTGCGCTTCTTCGGAGAGGGTGGAGATGCCGTCGAACCCGATGTAGGTGAGCACCGCGACCGAAGTGCCAGTTGAGATTCTACCCAAAGTGAAGGTTTTCGGATCGTAGAACGGCTGGGTGAAGGAGACTCCATGCTGGTGCATGATGTAACGCACGGCCGCAACGAAGAAGTAAAAGACCACCACACACATGGCCAGCACCAGCACTTCGTTGGTGCGCGCGGTGGCGCGGATGCCCCGCAGATTTAAAAGCGTGAACAGTACCGCGAAGAACACGGCCCAGAGCGCGTAGGGAATCTCGGGCACCAGGTTGATGGCCGCCTTGCTGCACCAGATGGTGCAGATGATGGGATTCAAGATGTAATCCATCGCCAGGCTCCATCCGGTGACAAATCCGAGGCTGGAGTTGATCTCGCGGCCCACGTAGGTGTAGGCCGAGCCGGCGCTGGGATAGGCGCGCGCCATGCGGCCGTAGCTGATGGCGGTGAACAGCATGGCGACCATGGCGATGAGCACCGTGGTGACCACGTGGCCGTGCGCCACCTGGCTGACGACGCCGAACGGCGGCATGGGCGCGGTCGGCTGGATGAGGATAATGCCGTAGAAGATCAGGTCCCACAATCCCAGGGCGCGCTTGAGCCGCGGACCGGATTGTGGCGCTGGCTCCGAACTGGTGGCACTCGACATGAACTCTCGATTGTGACACAACAGAGGTGAGGCATTGGGAGGCCTTTGGCAAGTGGGCGCGCGTTGGGTTCGGATGCGGCAGTTGCTGGCGCGGCGGATACGCTACAAAGTCACGCGTGGCGGCGTGCTGTTTACGGCTGCCGTGGTGCTGGTGGGCTTCGCGGCGGTGGCCTCGGCCAACAACCTGCTGTTCCTGATCCTGGCCACCATGCTTTCCACGCTGATGGTTTCGGGGCTGGTGAGCCGCCTGTGCCTGGCCGGATTGGAGCTGGATTTCCTGGTGCCCGAGCACGTGTCGGCGGGGCGCACGATTCCGGCGAAGCTGTACGTGCGCAATGTGAAATTCTGGATGCCTTCGTTTTCCATCCACGTGGTGGGAGTGGAACAGGACGCCCCGCCGGTGCTGCAATCGCCGGTTTATTTCCCGGTGATACCGGGCGGCGCCACGCTGGAAGAGACCGTGCAAGTCCGCTTTGCGCGGCGCGGCGAATACCGGCAAAACCACTTCGCGTTCCATACGCGGTTCCCGTTCGGCTTCCTGGAAAAAACCGCGCGCGTGGTGTTGCGCCGCGAGGTGGTGGTTTATCCGTCGATCGACGCGCAGGAGGGATTCGAAGAGTTGCTGGCCGATTTGGCGGGAGAGATTGAAACGCATTACCGCGGGTTGGGCCGGGACTTCTACCGCATACGGCCCTACGAAGCCTTTGAAAGCGCGCGGCACGTGGACTGGAAAGCCACGGCGCACACACGCGATTTGCAGGTGCGCGAGTTTGCGCGCGACCAGGAGCAGACCGTCGAGTTGTTTCTGGATCTGGAGACGCCGGACGGTTTCGAAGAATGGTTCGAGCGCGCGGTGGATTGCTGCGCGTTTCTGTCGTGGTGGCTGGCGGGCAAAGCGATGGGGATTCATTTCCGCACGCAGGACTTCGACTTCCGCCTGCCCGAGGAAGGCGACATTTATACCATTCTGAAGTATCTGGCGGTGGTAGAGCGCAAGCCGAGCAAGCCGCCGGAGGCGCCGGCCGATGAGACCAGCTTTCCGATTGTGCTCACGGCGTCGCCGGGGAGGTTTGGTGATGTAGCGTGGGCGGGGGCGCGGGTGATTGGGCCGGCGGCTTTGGCGGGGGGGCAGTCGCACGGCGAGAAAACGCCGTCGCCGTGAACGTGGCCGGGCTCGAATCTCGCTATTCTGTAGATAGATGCGATGTCTTTAGTCTTCGAATGGGATCCACGCAAAGCGCGAGCCAACCTCCGTAAGCACAATGTGACCTTTGTCGAGGCGACTTCCGTGTTCAGCAATCCGTTGGCGCGAATCTTCGTGGATGAGCATCATTCATTCGATGAGCCTCGCGAGATCATCGTCGGCCATTCGACGGCAACGCGTCTATTGTTGGTCTGCTTCACGGAACCGGAGAAGGACCTCGTTCGCATCATCAGCGCTCGCCGCGCCACGAGCAAGGAGTTGCACGACTATGAAGAGCAAGTCAAAGACTAAGGCCAAGGCCAAGCGGGAAAATGGGCTTCGGCCGGAGTACCGCTTCGATTACTCGAAAGCCAAGCCGAATCGCTTCGCCGAACGGACCCGCCCTGGATCCGTCGCGGTGTTGTTAGACCCCGATGTGGCACAGGTTTTCAAGAGCCCGGAATCTGTGAATGCTGTTCTCCGGGCGTTGATGGCCACCATGCCCGCCGGCGCGCGCCGAGTGGCCAGGCGGACTGCCGCCCAGCACCTGGAGTAGTGGTGGGTACCGAGCGCATGCCGGTTTTTGCGCCAGGGAATACAATAAAATCTGCCTAACTGTCGATTACAGATGTGTAGACAAGCTGGTCGTCCATTCGCTCCGAGCCCACTGGTCCACAACTGGGGAAGCACCATGGGGAACCGCTGAGCGGGACGAAAACGGTGGTGTTCCGGTCGTCTTTTGGCTTCCAGTCCCAGTCGGGTATTGCTACGACGCGGTATATTCTTAAAGAATTGCGGGAGCGTCTGGCGACTGTGCATACCACAACTGTTGACGTCGACTATAATGTGTTCTCCGATTTCGGATGGCCGCGCCGCTACACCGTCAGGGCTGTGAGTGGAATACCGGTAGACGATCATTCCAGACAAGATGCCGGTTAGAGCCTCCCGACGATGGTTCCAGGGGTGTCGAAACGGATTGTACCCGGTGGTTGGCGAACAGGCAGCCAGGGCGATCGATACGCCACTGGAAAGCGCAGTTACGCCACATCTCTTTAGCCCTGCAAGACCTCGAGTCCGCCAAACCTCGGTGCGTTTATAGCGCGGCCTTCAAATCTTCCGAGAATCTGCGCACGGCCGCGACCTGCTCGTCGGTGGCGGGCTGCTCGAAGCCTTTGCCGGCCAGGAACGCCTGGCCGTCGCGCCAGATCAGGTAGGCCAGGCCGCGCTCCGTGAAGATCCCGGTGCTGCCGATGCTCCCGTAGCCAGCCGCGGTGCGTTCCACCAGCGCAAGCAGATTATCGCGCGCAAACATGGCGTACGAGCGGGTTTCGGAGAGAAGCTGAATGCCGGTTGAGCCCAGATCCAAGTGCACAGAGGGCTACATCTTGTAGCGGCCCATATCCTCGTCGTTGAGGTTCTCCAGCCAACGGCGGAGTTCCTTCTCGTTTTCCTTGTCGGAAACCGAGGCGGCCAGTTTGGAGGATTTCAGCACGGTGTCGTCGACGAAAATGGGGCAGTCCAGGCGTAGAGCCAGCGCCAGGGCGTCGCTCGGACGGGAGTCCACGCTGATGAGTTCGCCATCCCGCTCCAGCCAGATCAAGGCGTAGAAGGTTTCCTCTTTCAGTTCGTTGACGACGACTTTGCGCACGCCTGTGTTAAGTCCCAACAGGAGGCTCTTGATGAGGTCGTGGGTCATGGGCCGCGGAGTAGCGACCTTTTCGATCTCCAGGGCTATGGCATTCGCCTCATAGATGCCCACCCAGATCGGAAGGACCGAATTGCCGCTGACGTCCTTCAGGATCACGATGGGCATGTTGGTGACGGGGTCCATCATCAAGCCGCGAATTTTCATTTCGACTTCCATAAAGACCCTCCAAGCTTATTACACCACATTCGCCGCGCTTTCACCGGCCAGCGAATTAGGGCCGGAGCGCGTCACGCGCACGTGCAGGTATTGGCCCAGCAGGGACGCGCCGCCCGAATCCGGGTGCGTGAAATTCAGCGTGCGATTCTGCGAGGTGCGGCCGATCCACTGGCCCAGCGCCTCGTGGCGGCCTTCCACCAGCACCTCCTCCACTGCGCCGATCAATTCGGTATTGCGACGGATCTGTATGGCGCGCTGCTTTTCGTTGAGGATCATGAGGCGGCGGGTTTTCTCTTCGTCGGGGATCTTGTCGTCCATGCCGAGCGCGGCGGTGTTGGGGCGCGGCGAGTACTTGAAACTGAACAGCGAATCGTACTGCACTTCGTCGAGCAGTTGGAGGGTCTGCTCGAAATCGGCTTCGGTCTCGCCGGGGAAGCCCACGATGATGTCGGTAGTCAGCGCCATGTTGCGGTGGGCGTTCTTAATCCACGCGATGCGCTCGATATACTGGTCGCGCGTATAGAGCCGCTGCATGGCGGCGAGCATGCGGCTCGAACCGGACTGCACGGGCAGGTGGACGTGATTGCAGATCACGGGATTGGCGTCCATGGCGTCCACGATGGCTTTAGTGAAGTCGCGCGGGTGGGAAGTGGTGTAGCGCACGCGGCGAATGCCGGGGATCTCGGCGGTGCGCGCCAGCAGCGTGGCGAAGTCCCAGCCCGCGGGCGAGGGGTCGCGGTAGCTGTTGACGTTTTGCCCCAGAAGTTGGATTTCGCTGTATCCGGATTCGGCCAGGCGGCGCGCTTCGGCCAGGACGCTTTCGCTGGTGCGGCTGCGCTCCGGCCCGCGCGTGAAGGGCACCACGCAATAGGCGCACGATTTGTCGCAGCCTTCGATGATGGTGATGTAGGCTCGATGCGGATTGTCGCGGCGGGTGAACGGCGTATCGAAGGTTTCGTCGGTATCCAGGCTGAGGCCGGTGACGCGGCGATTGCCCGCCTCAAGCTGCACCAACATTTCGGGCAGCCGCGTGTAGCTGGCGGAGCCGGCCACCAGGCTGACGTGCGGGGCGCGGTCGAAGATCTTCTCGCCTTCCTGCTGCGCCACGCATCCTAGCACGCCGAAGACCTTGTTCTTGCCCGCGGCGCGCTTGAAATTCTGCAGGCGGTTGAAGACCTTTTGTTCGGCCTTGTCGCGAATGCTGCAGGTGTTGTAAAGCACCAGGTCGGCCGCTTCCGGCGTCTCGACCTGGTTGTAACCCTGGGCCAACAGCGTGCCGACGACCTTTTCGGAGTCGTGGGCATTCATCTGGCAGCCGAAGGTTTCGAGGTAGAAAGCTTTCCCAGTCACTGGATCTATTCTAGCGGATGCAGCATGGAGGGCGGACTTCAGGCCGCGCGGGACTTCGAGTCCCGCCGAGCGATGCGCCCCCCATGCCGACTGGTATTGCTTCTCAATGCAGGCTGGCGATCTTCTTGCGGATCTCGGCGGCGTCTCTAGCCTCGGGCTGCAACTCTAGATACTTGGCGTAAGCTTCCTTAGCGTCCTTGCGATTCTTGCGCCTTTCTTCCGCCTCGCCCAAGCGTAGCCACGCTTCCGCCAAGTTCGGGTTCCACCTGGTGGCCTCGCGAAAACGCCCGGCGGCCGCCTTGTAGCTGCGCTTCTTGAGGTACAGGTCGCCCACCTGCAACTCCTTGTTGGCCTGCAGCGGATTGAAGGAGTATACCTTGGGCTTGAGATTCGCGTCTTCTTCGGGAGGCTCCTGCTCCTCGGGCTGCTGCGGCTGTTGCGCGGGCGGCTTGGGCGGCTGTTTGGGGGCGTCCTGCGCGCGCGCGGGCAGCACCAGCAGGCTCGAAAACAACAGGGTGGCGACCCAGCGTGACATAATTAAATTATAGCCTTCCACCGCGATGGATCTGCGCGCATGGACCGTGCAGGGAGACTACCGCAGGCCAAGCGTTCGGCGGAAGTCCGCTCCCGCCATGATCGCAATGGCAGCATACATTTCTGAGGTCAAGAAGATGGTGGCCGTTTGAGACGATTGATGTCAGCCCTGCCCTCCACCGCGCATTCGAGAATGCGGTTGTCGTCCGGATCGGCCGCCACCACGTCGAGGATGACGTGCGGGACGATAATGCGAGCCGTCTGTGCAACCACGCGGATCACCATCTACACGCGGTCTTCCCGCCATGCGAAATCGCGCCGCAGAACCTTGGCCGTCTCCCGGATAATTGCAGGCGACACCGCCAACTGGTAGCGCCCATCGACAGCCGCATTCCAAACGGCCGCATCGCGGCCCTTCGGGTACGCGAACGCGGCGATGTAGATATTCGAATCGAGGACGGCGCTAAGAACTTCTTTGCCGAGAGCGGGACTCATGGATCACGCACGGGACACCGCGCTCCTTAATGCCGGCCTTATTGGCTTGCCTTGCGCCATACGCCATGAGCCGTGCATTTTCTAGGGCGAGTTCCCTGGCGGTCATCGGGTTCTTTTTCACCTCTTCGATGATCTGCATCACCAAGTCGGACGAACCGGCTGGCACCTTGGGAAGGCCCGTGTTCTTGACCGTAACAGGCATAAGTAAATTAGCCCACCAAGCCGGGTTCGCCCTCAGTATACGACACCACTGACGCGACGTGCAGACGCGACACCCGTGACATAATTAAATTATAGCCTTCCACTGCGATGGATCTGCGTGACAAAGCGGCCCAGTTGCCTCTCTCGCCAGGCGTGTACCTATACAAGGACGCCGGCGGGCGGGTGATCTACGTCGGTAAGGCGAAGAGCCTGCGCCTGCGGGTGCGCAGCTACTTCAACGACGACCGCCTGGCCGATACCAAGACCGGCACGCTCATCTCCGAAGCCACCGACGTCGATTACATCCTGGTCGACAACGAGAAGGAAGCGCTGGCTCTTGAGAACAACCTCATCAAGCAATGGCAGCCGCGTTTCAACATCCTACTGCGCGACGACAAGACTTATCCCTACGTCAAGCTGACCGCCGAAAAGTACCCGCGCGTTTACGTCACGCGCCGCCTGCGCAAGGACGGCGCCACTTACTACGGTCCTTACTTTCCAGGCAACCTGGCGCATCGCCTGGTACACTTCATTCACCGCCATTTTCTGGTGCCGTCGTGCAAGGTGGACCTGACCCGCTATCATCCCAAGCCGTGCTTGCAATACCACATCCATCGCTGCCTGGGACCGTGTGTGGAAGGGCTGACCACCGACGACGCGTATGGCCGCGCGGTGCGCGATGTGCGCCTGTTTCTGGAGGGCCGGCACGGCGACCTGGCCGCCGCATTGCGCGCGCGCATGGAAACCGCCTCGGAGGCCACGCGGTTCGAAGAGGCCGGCTCGCTGCGCGACCTGCTGGCCACCGTGGAGGAACTCGACGAGCGGCAGAAGATGGCCGCGGCCAAGGGCGACGATATCGATATCTTTGCCGTCTACGCCGAGCCGCCGTTGGTGGCGCTGAATGTCTTCCACTTGCGCAACGGCCAGATCGTGGACCGCCGCGAGCACTTTTGGGAGGACCAGGGGGAGTTCGACGAGCCGCAGTTCTTTTCCGCGCTGCTGAAGCAAATCTATCTCGACCAACGCTATGTGCCCGCGATCATCCACGTGCCCGTGGATTTCGAAGATCGCGAGGCGCTGGAAGAGCTGCTTTCCGAAAAGCGCAACCGCAAAGTCGAGATTCACACGCCGCAGCGCGGCCAGAAGAAGGCCATGCTGGACCTCGTGGAGACCAACGCGAAGCACAGTTTCGACGCGCGCTTTCGCGTCCTGAAGCCTTCCTCGCGCGCCATTCAGGAAGCGGTGCAGGATGCCTTGAACTTGCCCGAGCCGCCCAAGCGCATCGAGTGTTTCGATATCTCGCACATCCAGGGCACCGACAAAGTGGCCAGCATGGTGGTGTGGGAAGACGGGCGCATGAAGAAGTCCGACTACCGCAAGTTCATCATCCGCACGGTCGTCGGCAACGACGATTTCGCCAGCATGCGCGAGGTGGTGACGCGCCGCTACGCGCGCTTGCAGCAGGAAGGCCAGGCCATGCCAGGGCTGGTGCTGATCGATGGCGGCATCGGCCAGTTGCACGCCGCGGCGGACGCGCTGGAGGCCATCGGCATCATCAATCAGCCACTGGCGTCCATCGCCAAGCGCGAGGAGATCATCTACGTGTTAGGCCAGGAAGACGAGCCGATCGTGCTCGACCGGTTTTCACCGATCCTGCACCTGGTGCAGTCCATCCGCGACGAGGCGCACCGTTTCGCGGTCACGTTTCACCGCACGCGCCGTAACGCGCAACGCCTGACTTCGGAGCTGGACCAAATCGAAGGCGTCGGCGAGCGAACCGTGCAGAAGCTGTTAAAGCACTTCGGCAGTTCGGAGTTGGTGCGGGAGGCCGACGAAGATCGGCTCACCGAAGTCGTGGGACGAGCGGCGGCGCGGCGGGTGAAGCGCCATTACGAAGAGCAACTGGCCGCCCGGGAACGGCCCTGAAGGCGCACCCTCAGAGATATCTCGGCCGCAGTCTCACGACAATATAGGTCTGCCGCGAGGGGAAGTATGAACTGGGGTCCCGTATGATGGACGTAATGGGTATCGACGACACGCTGACGAGCGAAATCGTGCGCCGCATCCTGGCTGTGGCAAATCCGGACCGTATCATCCTCTTCGGCTCCGCGGCAACCGGGCAGATGACTCGGGATAGCGATATCGATTTACTCGTGGTCGAGCCGAAAGCCGCTAACCGGCATGAGGAGAGCGTCAAAATACGCACGGCGATCGGCGACATCTCCTTTCCCGTGGATGTCATCGTCATCAACACGGAGCGCTTCGAAGCGACAAAGGACATTTTTGGCGGGATTGCGTACCCCGCTCACAAGTACGGCCGGGTCCTTTATGAAGTCGCGTGAGGCAGAACTGCGGGATTTGGTGCGCGATTGGCTGCGCAAAGCGGACTTGGATTGCGATGTCGCCGCGCGCCTGGTTTCCGGGAGATCGGTTCCGGGATATCGTTGCATTCCACTGCCAACAGGCTGTCGAGAAGTACCTGAAGTCGATTTTGGTCCGTCATCAGGTCGAGTTTAGAAAGACGCATGACATTGAGCGCCTCCTCTACATCGTTCGCGGCGTGGAGCCGTCCATCGCGGAAGGGCTGGCCGGCGCGAAGTGGTTGACGCCGTTCGGCGTCGACATCCGTTACCCTGGCGACTTCCCCAACACGCTTCCCCGCGATGAGACCCGCGCGCTCGGGCTGGCACAAGGCGCGAGGGAGGCAGCCATGGCGCTGCTCTCGCCTTTCCTCGCGGAATTTGATTCGGCCAAGGTGGACCCGGAGGCCGAAGGGCTCGAAGCGCCCTGAAGCAATCTCGCACTTGATCGGCAGCCGCTTCGCGTACTTCGACCTGCGCGCGACGAGATGAACTGCCATTAGCGCCTTCGAGGTAATCTCAAAACTCGGGGACGGCGCATGAGCGGAAACTCACTGGCGAGGTCGGCCTTCGGAAAGGGGCTGCGACAGGCCGTCACGCACCTGCTTTCTCACTCGGTCAAGCGGTCCATTCCCGCTCCGCCCGGCGAAAAGTCGCGCGCGATCTCTTCGTCCCAGTGGGCGCGATCCCGATCGGCGATCCAGGCGGCAAGCGCGGTTTGGTCTTCGGCCGGCAGTTCCGCAATGGCGTGTTGAATCTGGGTGAGGCCAAGGAACGATTTTACCGCAATCGGTCTTGGCCAGAGATCGCCGCTGAGAGCGCGTCTCAGAGATAACTCAGCCACCAATCGCGGCGCCGGGATTTGACCCGCGCGAACCAGCGGCAGAGCGGATACAGCCCCACGACGATCAGCACCCAGGCGACGTAGACAACCCACAGATCGTAGCCGAATCCCGCCGGAAATCGCTCGTTTGGGCCGCCGAACGACGGCATCGGAACGGACAGAAACGCGAACGCCGCATGCCCGTAGCGCAACCATGCCATGAACGCCGCAGCTAGGTGGGCCGCATAAAAATGCAGGACGAAGAAGAACAGCGGCACGCGTCCCAGCACCAGCAGGGGATTCGTTGCGCGCCACGGTACGCGGTCGAACCAGGCCAGCACCAGCAGTGCGGGTCCCAGCGTCATGAGCAGGAAGTCCAGCGAAGGCGGATACTTGGTGCAGTTCAGAAACGAGAACAGCGTATAGACGGGCGTCCGTTGCGCGGTCCACGGAGCGGGATCGCCGTACACGTTCGCAGCGCGGAGGATGATAAACGCGAGAGTCGAACCTGCGCCGATCCAGAGCAAGATGCGGCGCCGCACCGCAGGTTCCATCAGGAAGACTCTGCCGAGGCAGAATCCGGCCGCAATCAGGGCAATCCAGGGCGCCAACGGATACGCCACGATCACCAACAGACCCGCCACGGGAAAGGCGCCCTGCTGATGAAGAATGTTCCAAACCGGGGCGGCGGCGCCGAATTGGGACGCCTGCACACCATCGAGCGAATTGTGCAGCGCCAGCGCCGCGATGCTCAAGACGGCCAGCAGCCGGGTGGGCAGCCATACCAGGGCCGCCAGGGCAATCATCGAAGCGCCCAACGACCAGAGCACCAGCAGAAAGACTGGGTATTGCAGGGAGAAACTGAAGTAGTAAGCCACGCGCATGACGACCAACTCCAACAGCAGCAGCCACAGACCGCGCGTGAGCAGGAACTCCGAGAGTTGTCTTCTGGTCCGGTTGCGCTGCCACCAGAGAAACGCGCCCATCCCCGCCGTGAGCATGAACACGGGCGCGCAGAAATGCGTGATCCAGCGCGTCAGGAACAGGGCGGGCGTGGTCCTGGCGAGGTCCGTAGGAGAAAAGAGCATGGCGTCGCGGCTGAAGAAATCCCGGACGTGGTCCAGGGCCATGATGACCATGACCAATCCCCGCAGGGCGTCGATGGCGGGTAGCCGCAGGGCGGATTTCTTGTCGGTGTCCATCGGATCATTACATTATGTACCATTGTCAATCGTGGCTGAACGATAATAGAGCGAGATATGACTGTCGAAATCGAAGGCGTCACTTTGCACCTGGCGCATCCGGACGAGCTGCCGGTGCGCTGGGTGGGCCAGGAAGAGTTGATGCGCCAATTGCTGGCGGCATGGCTGGTGGTGAGCGAGCAGGATCTACCCATGCATCCGCGATTGCTGGGCAAGCCCGGCGTGGGCAAGACTACGCTGGCTTATGCGGCGGCCAAGCGCATGGGCCGCGAAGTGTACATCCTGCAAGCCACCATGGATACGCGCCCGGAGGATTTGCTGGTGACGCCGGTGATCGAAGGCCAAGGCCGGCTGCGCTATGTGGCCTCGCCGCTGGTGACGGCCATGATCCGCGGGGGCATCGCCATTCTCGACGAAGGCAATCGCATGAGCGAGAAGAGCTGGGCCAGCCTGGCACCGCTGCTCGATAACCGGCGGTACGTGGAATCCATCGTGGCGGGCATCAAGATCAAGGCGCACGCGCAGTTCCGCATCGTGACCACCATGAACGACGATGCTTCCACATTCGAACTGCCCGAGTATATTCACTCGCGCCTGCAGCCGCAGATCCTGATCGACTTTCCGGAGCGCGACGAAGAGTATCACATCCTGAAGGAGAACCTGCCGTTCGCCGAGGAGCGCATCCTGACCTACGTGACCGAATTCCTGCAGCAGGCGCACGCGGCCGACGAGCGCTATACGGTGCGCGACGGCATCAATATCGGGCGATTCGCCATCAAGCTGAAGAGCCTGGCCACCGAGCGAACGCACGAGACCCAGGCGCTGGAAACGGCCATCCTGCAAACGCTCGGAGAAGAGGCGCTGCGCTATGCCCGGGGAAATCGGCCTTCCTGATCTGCCCGATCCGGGCAGCTTGCGGCGCGGGCGCTTCACCTACCTTCCAGTGGCGCCGGGACGGCTGGAGTTCGCCATTGAGGTGCGCCAGGCGATCCTGCGCGATCGGCCGCAAGTGGTCGCGCTGGAACTGCCTGTCACGCTGCAGCAGCATTATGTGCGCGCGGTGGCGCGGCTGCCGGAGATGTCCGTCATCTTTTATCCGGACGAGACCGCGCGCGATGACGCCGAGCGCGCCATCTATGTGCCGGTCGAGCCGGCCGATCCTTTTGTGGAAGCCATCCGCAGCGCGCTGGAGATTGGCGCAGATGTGGTTTTCGCCGACCCGGACTCGGGCGAGCGGCCGCACTTGAAGGATGCCTATCCGGACCCGTATTCGATCCGCCACATTGGCTATGAAAAATACGTGGAGGCTTACCGCGTCTACCCGCAGGAGCGGTCGGACGAACTCGCGCGGCACGCCGGCGGCATCGCCTGGAAGCTGCAAGGCTGCGATCCGCTGGCGCGCGTGCTGGTGGTGGTGTCGCTGAATCTGCTGGACCCCGTGCTGGACGCCATGGATGAGCCGCAAGCGCAGCCCATGTCGCGTCTGCGGCGCGAGGGCGTGCACGTGCTCAATCCGCACCCGGAATCGCTCGCCGAGATCACTATCGAATATCCTTATCTGCAATACCGCTACGAGCAGTTTCGCGGTTTAGCGACGGACTCCAACCTGATCGACCGGCGTCACGCGCAGTTTGCCCTCTTTCGCGATGCGGAGAAGAGCTACGAAGTGAACACTGGCGAACGCGTGGCGCACTGGCAGCGGCGCCTGCTGGCCCGTTATGCGCGCAATCTGGCGCTGGCCGATCACGGGTTGATGCCCGCGATATTCGACTTGACAGTGGCCGCGCGCAGCATCGTGGACGACAACTATGGCTGGGAGGTTTGGGAAACAGCGGGCCGCTATCCGCCGCAGAAAGCGGCCAGCGATTTGGAGACCGTGCGGATCTCGGGCGACGAGGTGTGGCTCGACACCAAGCGAATCCGGCTGCGGCGCAGGCTTCCGAGCGTCAAGCGACGGCTGCGCCCGGTGGGATTGAAGCCGCGCAAGAAGGAGAAGTTTGCGGGCGAATGGGCGTCGCAGTTGGATGGCAACAGCATTTGCTCGTACCCGCCGGAAGATCTGGTGATCGAGGATTATGGGCGCTTCTTGAAGAAGAAAGGCAAGGGCATCCTATCGGAAGAGCGCGCGCGCACCGAGCCGTTCACCACCTCGCTGCTGGATGGCATCGATCTGCGCGAGACCATTCGCAACTGGCATGAAGGCAAGATTTACGTGCGGCAGTTTCAGAAGATCTCGGGCGAGGTGGGCTCGGTGATCGTGATCTTCGACGAAGATCGCGATCACCGTTACGATTACATGACTACCTGGCTGGGCGAGCATCAGAACGAATCGGACATGGCGTTCTACTCGACGTCTCCGTTCGACAACCTGGTGGGGCCGGGCATCGGGCGCGGCGAGTACGGCGGCTTCCTGATGAGTTTGCCGGCGCGGCGCATGTTCGACGTGTGGCGGGACCCGGATTACGATTTCGCCGAGACCAAGCCGGAGCGCCTGCTGCTGGCGGGGCTGGATTATTCGCTGGAGCGGTTCGTGGTGTATGTCGCGGCCAAGCCGCCGCGATCGGTGTTCCGCAGCATCGCGGCGCGTTTCGGGCGGACGATTATTTATATACCGATCGGCCAGCTTTCACCGGTGGCGCTGAAGAAGATCCGCGTGGTGCATGTGCTGGATGGGTATGACAAACGGGGGGTGGCGAAAGAGTACATCTGGTAGCGCGTTCAGGAGTGCTACGGCGTTGGGGCCAGGGTCGTTAGATGCGCCACTGCGGATCATCCACCACCACGTATCGCCGCCGAACTGGTAACGGTCACCCCAGCGCTCCTGATACCAAGCCGATTCGATCAAGCGACGATTTACACTGTCGCAGGTGCCAGCGGCTCGCGATAACTGCTGCACAGCCATCTCGCCTCGGAAATCGGCCCAACCCCACTCCGGCCAGAACACCCCGGCGAGGAGGCGGCCCTCGGCGGCGGCATGCAGGTGCTCGCATAAGGCGCGCACCTGCATGCCTCGATTGAGCCGACCACGGCGCAACCCATCAAAGGGTAAGGCCGTGGTCGTCTCTGGCGTCGATGTTGGCGCCCTGTTCGCGGAGAACGGAGCGCAACGCATCGCCGGCCCAATCGTGTTTACCGTCCACGGCCCCCCCACCGCGGAGCGAACATCTGGCGGTCATGGTCGGAGAGAGCCGCCGGCTGCAAGGTTGCTCGGTGTCGCCAGATAGCCGTGCACCTCGCCCGTACTGGTAAGGGCCAAGCCTACGATCTCCCCGCTGGAATTGATGGAACACGCCAGCAACAGTGACAACGGGGAATCGGCAGGAATGAGACTGTTGAGGCTGGTCATCACGCCGTTCCGCCAAAGATACGGATGTGGGTTGAAGTTAGCGTCCAGGGACGGCCCAACTATCTCGCCACTGTCGTTGATGCCGACTGCGACGCTATTCACGTCTCCGGGGAGCGTACCAAGGTCCTGGATACCCGTCTCCTTCGTCCACAGGAAAGCATGAAAGTTGGCGTCGCCGGCCAAGTCCGATTGACCAATGACCTGATCGTGGTTATTCAGGTTTAGGGCGAGATTTCCGAACCCTTGTCCGGTTCCGCCGAGGTTGCCGAGGTCAGTCACAGAGTCTCCTTGCCAGAGCAACGCGTGCAGCGGCAAGAAGTTTTCCAGCAAATTGGGATTGAAGGCTGAACATTGGCCCGACGCGCCGGCAACCTGGCCATAGTCGTTGATCGCGAAGGCGGCTCCGTCCCGGTCTCCGTCCAGGGTAACGAGTTCGTGGATCTTGCCATTCGCCCAGACGACAGGCTTAAACTGGAGCGTTTGGGGGGCTGGGCAGTCTGGGTCCGGCGTGGCACTTTCAGCCAGCCCCGCCATTCCCCCGTTCTTGTTGATCTGGTTGACAGCACCGTTGTTGCCTCCCAGCGTCGGCAGCGCAGTCATCGTGCCGTTTTGCCACACAAACGGCAGACAGGAATTACCGGCAGAGGGGAGCCCCAGCGCTGTGAAGCCGCAGAAGTCTTCGCCTTTTGGATCTAAAGCGGATGTTTCCGCTTCACCCACGGCTTGGCCCGTTGCGTTGACGCTAAATGCCACGCTGTTGGCCCCTCCGAGCCCGGGTTTGGCGATATCCATCTTCAATTTCTTGTACCAAAGCATGGCATTCATTGCGCCGTTAGGAGCGGCCGCCACACCCGCGATGAGGCCATTGGGAGCTACGAAGAACGGCTGGCCGGGCGTGCCGCCCACCGCGCCGAGGTCGGTGACGGTATAGTGTGGCGGCTGCGCCATAGCAAATGCGGCGAACAGGCTGGCCGCGGCAATTGAAGTCAAGATCGTTTTCATATGTTCCTCCATTTCAGTTATGCGCTGGATGCGCCTATACAGATAGGCGCAGAAGGCGAGATGGAACTATCATCCCGGGGCATGAAATCTGAAGGACCGGGTCCCGGCGGTATAATTTAGCCGATAAGCGATGCAGAGGGCGGCACAATCCGGCGAAGCGGCTGTGAGCGACATCAGCAAGCTGCTGCACGCGTGGAGCGAGGGAGACCAGAACGCGCTCGAGAGGCTGACCCCTGTCGTGTATGACGAACTCCATCGCCTGGCACGCCGCTACATGAGACGCGAGCGTCCCGGTCACAGCCTGCAAACGACGGCCCTGGTGAATGAGGCCTACATGCGCCTGTTGGATTATAAGCGCATCGAATGGCAGGACCGCGCCCATTTCTTCGCGATTTCGGCCCGGTTGATGAGGCGCATTCTGGTGGAACATGCGCGGCGCCACAACCTGAAACGCGGGGGTGGCGTACAGCATGTCTCGCTCGAAGAAGCTGCCGTGATGGGCGGCGGCCGGGCCGCGGACCTGGTGGCGCTCGACGACGCCATGAACGCGCTGGCGCGGCTCGATCCGCGCAAAGTGCAGGTCGTCGAAATGCGCTTCTTTGGCGGACTGAGCGTGGAGGAAACAGCCGAAGTGCTCAAAGTGTCGCCTATCACCGTCATGCGCGATTGGAGCACCGCCAAGGCCTGGCTCTATCGCGAATTGAGCGGCGGAACAGCCGATGGATTCTGAACGCTGGCAACGGGTCGATAATCTGTTGCAGGCCGCGTTGGAGCATTCGCCCGGCGAGCGCGCGGAGTTTTTGCGGCAGGTGTGCGCGGGCGACGAG